>ONPN01000027.1:0-2872 GCA_900319695.1 uncultured Eubacteriales bacterium | reverse complement strand
CTTGCCGACTATCGCGGCAAGCCCGTGTTCATCAACCTCTGGGCGACCTACTGCGGCCCCTGCGTGAAGGAGCTGCCGCATTTCAGCGAGCTGTACAAGCAGCACGAGGGCGACATTGCCATGCTGGCCCTGCACTCCGACATCGTGGCGGACGATCCCCAGGAATATCTGGATGAATTCGGCAAGGATTGGGTCATGCCCTTTGCCATTGAAAACGACGACGAGGTGATCTGGGATCTTGTGGGCGGCACCACCGCCATGCCGCAGACCATCGTCCTCAACCGCCGCGGCGAAGTGGTCTTCAACCAGCGCGGCTCCGTAACGCCGGAGATGCTGGCGACTCTGTACGAGCAGGCGTCCGAAGGCGGAGAAGCGGAGGCCACGGCAGCTCCCGCGGTCGACTACACAAGCTCCGCGCCACTCGGCTGCGAGGTCGGACAGCAGCTCCCGGACTTCACGATCACCTGTCTGGACGGAAGCGCTTGCCGACTATCGCGGCAAGCCCGTGTTCATCAACCTCTGGGCGACCTACTGCGGCCCCTGCGTGAAGGAGCTGCCGCATTTCAGCGAGCTGTACAAGGCCCATGAGGGGGATATCGCCATGCTGGCCCTGCACTCCGACATCGTGGCGGACGATCCCCAGGAATATCTGGATGAATTCGGCAAGGATTGGGTCATGCCCTTCGCCGTTGAAAACGACGACGAGGTGATCTGGGATCTTGTGGGCGGCACCACAGCCATGCCGCAGACCATCGTCCTCAACCGCCGCGGCGAAGTGGTCTTCAACCAGCGCGGCTCCGTCACACCGGAGATGCTGGCGACACTGTACGAGCAGGCGTCCGCACAATAAAAAACATTTGAAAATGGGGCTGCTGTTTTGTCAGCGGCCCTATTTCGACGATATGGGAGACATTCTTCTGCATAATTATAAATTCTTAATATTGTCATGGCGTTCGATCCGTGATAAAATACTGACACAATGATCAGAACGGTGTGCGTATCGTGCACCTATGCTGTTCAAAAAAATAAAGGAGTATTGACAATGAAGAAAACAATCGCAATGATCCTGATGCTCTGCCTGACGCTGACAATGCTCGGCACCTGCGCGTTTGCCGACGGCGGCTATCAGATCAAAGTCGTCGACCCCGACGGAAACCCCGTTGAGGGCGTGATGGTACAGTTCTGCTCCGATACCCAGTGCCTGGTCGGCAAGACCGGCGCTGACGGCATCGCGGCTTTTGATGAACCCGCCGGCACTTATACGGTTCATCTGCTCAAGGTTCCCGCCGGCTACGAGAAGGACACCACCGAGTATCCCATTCCCGAGACTCCCGACACTGTGGTTCTCACTGTCAAGCCGGAAGGCGCCGCCGCTGAAGAGGAAGCTGCTGACGTCATCGACGTTCCCCAGATCGGTGTGTACTACAAGACGCCCGAAGCGATCGCAAACCTGAATGGCCAGGCTAATTTGGACTACAACTTCCTCGATGACGGCGTACTGGATCTTTCCGTGGCGTATCTTGCTGTTTCCAAGGCTGACATGGATGCCTATATGACCCTCTACAGGGCCGCCGTGGCAGCTTCCACCAATGGCGAAGAGATGCCCACCGACCCCGATCACCCCATCTGGCTGAGCGGCTATGAGAACCTCCCGCTTTATGATATTTTCATCATCAATGACAACCGCGGTGAGACTGAGCTGCGTGAGCTGCTGAAGGGCCTTGGGCTTGGTGACGAGGCGTTCTGCAACTTCACCGAGATCGGCTCCGACGCAGACGCCCACTTCTTCCTCACCCAGTATGCCGGTATCATGGATTCCGCGGATGAACTGAAGCCTGTCATGGGCGAGTTCTTCGACGAATATGAGAAGCTCTTTAACGATCCGTCTCTCTACCTCTCCGGCCTGAAGCTCTCGGCTCCCGAGTGGCCCAATACCAAGAAGGTCGGCGAAGTGTTCAGCTTCAAAACCACCGATCTTGACGGCAATGCCGTCGACAGCACGGAGCTCTTCTCCAAGGCTAAGGTCACCGTGGTAAACTGCTGGGGAACCTGGTGCAACCCCTGCAAGGCAGAGCTGCCCGAGCTCGGCAAAATGGCCAAGGAACTTGAGGAGCAGGGCTGCCAGCTCGTCGGCCTGTGCACGGATGCGTTCGATGACGATGTCGCCGCGGCTGCCAGGCAGCTTCTGAGCGACGCTGGCGCTTCCTACCTGAACCTGCGCTGCACCGAAGAGATTGAGGAGGACATCTCTCTTCTGGCGTGGCCCACCACCTATTTTGTGGACAGCGAGGGCAAGCTGCTGACTGCCCCCTTTGAAGGCGCAAACCCCGACACTTACCGTGCAATGCTTGCCGATTGCCTGGCTCAGCTGGGATAAGCTGATATTACACATGCGCGCTGCAAAACAGCGCCTATAGCAAAGGCACCAGTCAGGTCCTTTTAGGGATCTGGACTGGTGCTTTCATAATAGAACCGCTTTCCCGGCACTTAGGCAAACCGGGGAAGCGGAACGGAACAGGCTTCTTCTGACGTGGTACGAGTGTTCATAATGGACTCAACACTCGCGTTAAACCCAAACCGGAGGACCCCCGTGAGTCCTCCGGTTTGGAAAGGAAGAAGGAGACTGTGGATGTGGAGCTTTCCCGGCACTTAGGCAAACCGGGGAAGCGGAACGGAACAGGCTTCTTCTGACGTGGTACGGCTGACGGGATTCGAACCCACGACCTGTCCCGCGCTGCGCGCGTGACGCCTCCGGCGGATTGAACGTGCTCCGCACCTGGAGGCCGTGGGTTTACAACCCCCCAGAAATACCAAAAGCAGGCACCCCCTTATAACCCAAACCGGAGGACCCCCGTGAGTCCTCCGGTTTGGA
>ONPN01000026.1 GCA_900319695.1 uncultured Eubacteriales bacterium | reverse complement strand
CTTCGCGCCGCGCCCCGGCACAATGCCGGAGACCTTGCCGCCGCAGAGAACCAGGATGCGGTCGCACAGCTCGAGCAGCACGTCCAGATCCTCGCCCACGTAGAGCACGGCCACGCCGCGCATCTTCTGGGAATTGATGGTGTCATAGATCAGGTAAGAGGAGTTGATGTCAAGGCCGCGCACGGCGTAAGCGGTGAGCAGGACGGAGGGGGCGTTGGCGATCTCGCGGCCGACGAGAACCTTCTGTACGTTGCCGCCGGAGAGGCGGCGCACCGGCGTCTCCACGCTGGGGGTAACGATCTCCAGAAAGTCCACCATCTGGTGCGCCAGCTTGTAAGGGGCTTTGCGGTTGGTAAAGAAGCCCTTGCCGCTGCGATTCCTTGCCGATGAGCTGCTCACGTTTGCCGTCGTCCTCTATATACTCGATGCTGCCCTTTTCCACGGGCTGGAGCCCCGCGATGGCCTCCAGCAGCTCCTTCTGGCCGGAGCCGGAGATGCCCGCGATGCCGAGAATTTCGCCGGGATGTTCAGCTCAACAGGATGGCCGACCATCATGTTGGTCATCTCCTGAGCGTTGGTGGTCTTTGTCGGCATGTCGCCGATGAACTGACCGCGGCGCAGAATGGCCACGCGGTCGGACAGGGCTTCCACCTCGTGCATCTTGTGGGTGATGATGACGACTGCCTTGCCGTCGTCGCGCATGTTGCGCAGCACGGCGAAGAGCTTGTCCGTCTCCTGCGGGGTGAGCACTGCGGTCGGCTCGTCCAGGATGAGGATGTCCGCGCCGCGGTAGAGAACTTTGACGATCTCAACGGTCTGCTTCTGGGAGACCGACATGTCGTAAATCTTCTGCGCGGGATCGACCTCGAAGCCGTAGGCGCTGCAGATCTCGCGGATCTTTGCGGTGGCGGCCTTGAGATCGAGCTTGCCGGGCAGGCCGAGGACGATGTTCTCGGCGGCGGAGAGCACGTCAACAAGCTTAAAATGCTGGTGGATCATGCCGATGCCGAGGTCGAAGGCATCCTTTGGGGAGCGGATGACGACGGGCTTGCCGTCGATGGCGATCTCCCCCTCGTCCGGGAAATAGATGCCGGACAGCATATTCATAAGCGTGGTCTTACCGCTGCCGTTTTCGCCCAGCAGGGCCAGAATTTCGCCCCGGTAGATATTGAGCCAGACCTTGTCGTTGGCCAGCGTCGGCCCGAAGCGCTTGGTGATGTTCCGCATGGTCACTGCGGCGATTTTGTTATCCATAGGCGGTACTCCTTTGAGAAAGTGTGGAGTGTGAAGAGTGAAGAGTGAAGATATGATGCGCCTTCGGCGCGGTTTTAAAATGTCCCCGAAGGGGACACTTCAGATCCGCACTCCGCACTGATAAAAAAAGCACTGCTGCCGGGGCCGTTTCGGTCGCTGCGGTCGCAGTGTCGAAAATGCCGTAAAGGAAAGCGCGGCTTAAAGGCTCTGCGTTTTCCTTCGCGGCATTTTCTTTTCCCGCTCCCCGTGAAGGGGAGCGGGAAAAGAGGATTCATTAGGCGTCGAGGTTGGTGATGCCGTCGATGTCGATGTCGAAGTAGGGGGCGGAGCGATACTCGGATTCGTGGAAGTAGCCGTCCGCGATGACGTTGGTGTCGGGAGCGAAGTCGCCCATGTCGTCAACGTCGGCCATGTACTCGGTCAGGGTCTCGCCGTTCACGGTCCAGGTAGCGGTGTCGAAGACCTTGAGCTCGCCGCTCTCGATCAGGGCCTGAACCTCGGCCACCTTCTCGGCGGTGCCGGCGGCAGCGGCCTTGTCGTTGATCTCGGTCAGCTTGACGGAGCCGGTGGCGATGGTGCCGGTCCAGTCGGCGCCGATGTCCTTACCCTCGGCCACGCAGTTCATGGCGTACTCCATGTAGGGAGCCCAGTCAATGCGGGAGGCGACGATGAAGGTATCGGGGCAGTCATTGGCGGCGGAGCCGTTGTAGAAGACGAAGGGGATGCCCTTGTCCTGGCACTCGGTGGGAGCGCCCATGGAGTCGGCATGCTCGGAAATCAGAACGCAGCCGTTGGAGATGAGCTTGATGGCGCCCTCTTTTTCAAGGGTGGGATCGTACCAGGAGTTGGTGAAGGTCACGTCCATGGTGGCGGAGGGGCAGACATAGCGGACGCCGAGGAAGAAGGAGGTGTAGCCGGACTTGACTTCCGCGTAGGGGAAGGCGCCGATGTAACCGACCTTGGCCTGATCGGCGGTGATCGCACCGGACTCGATCATCTCGTTGAGCTTGAGGCCCGCGGCAACGCCGCCGAGGAAGCGGCCTTCATAGATGGAGGCGAAGCCGTTGTGGTAGTTGTCAAGACCCGCGGTGTGGGCCTGGGTGCCGGTGGCGTGGCAGAACTGAACCTCAGGGTAGTCCTTGGCGACCTGCATCAGGAAGGACTCATGGCCGAAAGAGTCGGCAAAGATGAAGTTGCAGCCCTCGTCGATGAGCTCCTCAGCGGCGTCGGCAGCTTCCTGGCCCTCAGGGATGTTGGTCTTGAAGATGTACTCAACGCCCAGCTTCTCGCAGGCTTCCTTGGCGCCGTTGATGAAGTTAAGGTCGTAGGTGGAGGTTTCGTCGTGCAGGAAAATGAAACCGGCCTTGACGGCAGCGGGCTCGTCCGCAGAGACAGCGGGGGCGGCGAGCGCGAAGATCATAGTCAATGCGAGCAGCAGAGCAAAGATCTTTTTCATGTTGTTACTCCTTTTAGAAATAATTTATATCACCGGGCACCGGGCCCGTCGATATGTGGGGGAAAGCGACGCCGCCGTGAAAAACGCGGGCAAGGTCTTTCGCGGCAGCGTCATTGCGGAATAAAAAGGCATTGGCGCGGACGATCGGCGCCCGGTACCAATGCAAAAAACACCAAAGGGTCGAAGGAACACTCCGCCCCTGTTGGGAACTTCGATAGTCCGGTCATTTACGGCGTCCGGGTAGAAACTTCAAATCCATATCATTTGCTATATATCGAGCAGATATTCACTTGTCCCTTGGATGGCATAACAATAACAGGCTTTGTCGAAAAAGTCAACTGTGAGTTCTTGTAAGTTTTCGCCAGAACTGGAAGTTGAAATTTGTATGCTTTGCATAAATTCCTGAATTTACCATTCATGGGTCTGAAGCCTTGCGCTGCAAGCGTTTCAAGTTTTTTAAGCTAACTCAGCCAAACTTGATTCCGGCGTCGTTCATCTCCACGATTCTGGCCAGGGACTCGACCCTTACGCCCTGCGCCCTCAGCGCGTCGCCGCCGCCCTGGAAGCGCTTCTCGATCGCCGCGCCCGCGCCCACAAGCGTCGCGCCTGCCTGCTCGACCAGATCCTTGAGTCCGATCAGGGCCGCGCCCGTGGCGAGGAAGTCGTCGATCAGCAGCACCCGATCCTCAGAGCCGAGATAGGCCTTTGACACGACGACGGTGTTGGTGTTGCCGTGGGTAAAGGAAGGCACCTCCGTCTGGTAGAGGTTATCGGAGATGTTTTTCGTCTTGCTCTTCTTGGCGAAGACCACAGGGCACCGAAACTCCAGTCCGGCGAGGATCGCCATGGCGATGCCGGAGGCTTCAATTGTGAGGATTTTGTTGACGTCCTCACCGTCAAACAGGCGCTTCCACTCCTTGGCCATCGCCAGCAGAAGCATGGGATCCATCTGGTGGTTGAGGAAGTTATCGACCTTGAGAATGCCGCCCGGCAGCAGTTTGCCGTCGGCGAGACATGCGGCAAGCCTCGCCACAATGAATAAAAGCTGATTCATGGGGATTTACATGTGCATGAAATCCGGTTGCCGCGTGAGCGGCGAGGATTTCGCACACTCAATAAACTATAAAAGCGTCAGCTTTTATAGATATATCACAGCGGACCGGACATTGCAAGGCAGGAATGGGAAGTCCGGCGATTTTTGGTGATTTTTGCCTGTTTTTGGCCTCTGTTTTGACAGTTCAGCCCCACGAATTTGGAAAACCGGGGCTTGCTATTCAGCGACTTTCTTTGTATAATATATAGACTTTCTAACGCAATTCTCGCTTAACAGATAAAAGGAGCTTTCTGCCATGGCAAAAAACAACAGACGGCGCTTCGGCGACCGCAAGGACGGACGCCTGATCCGCTCCCTGCCCGCCTACGCCAAGTTCTCGCCCTATATCATGACTACCCGCAATGATTCCTGCAACCTCTATGACGAGAGTATGGAGATCACCGAGGTTGACCGCAGACTGCGCAGGCTGCGCGTCGAGGGCTATAAGGGCATCGGCATGCTGCACTTTATTATTGCGGCCTATATCCGCATCGTCTCCATGCTGCCCGGCATCAACCGCTTCGTCGTCGGCCGCCGCATCTACGCCGCAAACGACATCTCCGTCATTATGACCGTCAAGCGCTCCCTCTCCATTGACGCCACCGAGACCTCCATCAAGGTGCATTTCTCCCCGACGGACACCATCTTTGACGTATACCGCAAGCTAAACGAAAAAATCGAAGAGGTCAAGGCCAGCGACGAGCACAACACCACCGAGGATGTGGCCGAGGCCATCTGCCGCCTGCCGCGTATCCTGCTGCGCTTTGCCATCGCGATTCTGCGCATTATGGACTACTTCGGCTGGCTGCCCGAGAGTCTGGTTGAGGCCAGCCCCTTCCACGGCTCCTTCATTGTGACGGACCTCGGCTCCCTGCGCATCAGGCCGGTGTTTCACCACATCTACAACTTCGGCACTCTGCCAGCCTTTATTGCCTTTGGCGCGAAACACCATGTCTATGAGCTGGATCGCCACGGCAATATGGTCGACCGCAAATACGTCGACGTCAAGTTCACCTTGGACGAGCGCACCGTAGACGGCCACTACTGGGCCCAGGCGTTCCAGGCCTGGCGCTACATCTTCCAGCACCCCGAGATTCTGGAGCAGCCCCCCACGAAGGTTGTGGAGGATATATATTGAACGCACAAGCTCCCCCGCCGATGAACCGGCGGGGGAGCACTTTTGACACACAGCTTATTCAGCATATGATTTTTTCGTCAAAATGTCAATAGCATATGGGCTGCAGATCAGATTTTTTAAGTAAATTTGTGTTATTTAAACAAAACAGGTTCGCTCTTTTCGGGTACTATCCCATCTTGCAAAAGCGTCTGGGGTCTGCTATATTATAGCCAGAAAGGGAGATCAAAACAATCCACTTTCCGCTAACCCCGGATCGAACATCGGAGCGATCAAACATGGGGGGCGCGCTGCAGGCCCAAAATATCAGGAGGACAACAGCCACCTTGTTCATCCCACATTCGGGAATATCGTAAAACGATCAAATGTTGTGAGCTGGAGAAATGGTCCCGTTGGCGAGGCAGCGCTCCGAAATATGAAGAAAGAGAGGTAACCAGGATGTTAGATACTAAGATCTCAAAGAAATAGCCCTTGACTGCTGAAGAGGCGAACGGGAAAAAATCGCCGCAGTCAAGGGTTGTTTCTATTTTAAATATTTTTGCTGACGCTCCAGGGAAGGCTCCGCGCCGCCCGGGGCGATTTTGTTTTTATACTGTTTTTCGTTAAAACGGCTAGTTTTGTGCCCTCGGGCACAAAACACGTCTCATAGGTCTCCGACGTGCCTTTGGCACTATAAAACGGCTTTAAGCCGTTTTATGGGAGACCAGTATTACGCAAGATTTCCCGTCGCATACATCAGCGCCGTGAGGGCGACGATCGGGGCGGTCTCGCAGCGGAGGATGCGCTCGCCCATGGAGCAGACGTGCAGGCCGCAGACCTTGGCGAGCTTTGCCTCAAACTCCGCAAAGCCGCCCTCGGGGCCGGTGATGATCGCGGCGGTGGCAACGGTTTTGTTTTCCTCCAGCACGGCGTTGAGGGCCTCACGCTCACCGGTCTCGTACATGAACAGGCCGAGGTCTTTTTTGACCGCCGCGTCCAGCGCCTGGGCAAAATCCCCCGCCCAGCCGACCTGCGGGATGATGCCGCGGCCCGACTGCTTGGCGGCCTCCTCGGCAATGCGCTGCCAGCGCTCCAGTTTCTTCTCGGGATTCTCAGGCCGGGCAACGCAGCGCTCACAGTTAAAGAACAGGATCTCGTACGCGCCGGCCTCCACGCCCTTCTGGATGATGTAGTCCACACGGTCGCCTTTGGGCAGACCGCAGAGCAGCGTGGTCTTGACTGTGGGCTCCGCCGGGCAGGGTACGACTTCCAGCACCTCGGCCTCGGCCTGCTCCTTGTCGGCGTAGACGAGGCGGCACTTGTAATCGGTCCCCTCGCCGTCGCAGATCACCACGTCCTCGCCCGGACGCAGGCGCAGCACGCGCACATGCTCAGCGTCGCGGCCGCGGATGATGGCGGTACCGCCCTTGATGTTGGTCCCCGCCATGAAGAATCTCGCCATATGTACTCCCTCCGAATCGTTTTTTCTGCGGGAATTATCGCATATTTTGCACCGCTTTGCAAGTGCTTGCGTAGAATAGAGCGGTGATGCTCCATTGAAAAACAACCATCGAAACAACGACTGGGAGAGGCGGCTGCGCCCCTTCCCCGAGGTCTGGGACCGCGTGATGGGCCCGGGGCCTAAGCCGCCGCCCTTCATGCCGCCGGGGCCTTTCCCGCCGCCCCCGCCTCCCGGACCTTTTCCGCCTCCGCCCCCTCCGCCGATCAAGCCGGGCTGCGGCCCGTGCAGCCGGGCAGTGCGCTTCAATCCGCGCGGGAGAAGAGGATGAGTGCGGAGTGTTGGGTGAAGGTGTTGCTGCGCGACTATTTATAATCATCCGCGAAGCGGATACCATAACTCCACACTCCACACTCAAAACTCCAAACTCTCTAAGAGTTCTCCCCAGAGCTCCACAATGCGGAACTTGAGCTGCCAGCCCTCCTCCTGCGTGATGAGGGCGTAGTCCTCGGGGCGCATGACGGGACGGACCGCCTCGCGCTGGGCGGCGGCGAGGCAGACCGGCGGAAAGACTACGCACCACCAGTTATGCCCTTTGCCCTCGCCCAGCACCACGCGCAGAGAGCGGTAACGTCCCGCCGGAAGGGCGAAGCCCTCATACTCCCGTGTGGGGTAGCGCTCGTCGCCGAGGGTCACATGGACCTCGCGGCCCTCGGCGGCGGTCTCGGCGGCAGAGCGGATCTCGTCCAGCGAGTCTGAAAGGACCGCCTCGGCCCGGTCGGCGCTTTCGACGCCCGAGAGCTTCGGTGCCAGGTATTGAAGCACGGCGTCGCGCACGCGCAGCTTGACAGCCTGCTCATATGGCTCGTCGGACACCGCCAGCACATGCAGGCGCACAAGACTGTCCGCGACGCGGCTCTGCCGCCCCTGGGCCCATAGCCCCGTCAAAAGGCACACGCACAGGGAAATCAGCGCTGCCAGCTCCCAGATGTATAAGTGTCTGGATTTGTCCATGAAAAGCCCGCCCTCCGTATGTTCATTTACACATACAGTATGGGCGGGAGTTTCTGGTTTTAAACCGGGGGACGAGTCAGGAGAGTGAAGAGTGAAGAGTGGAGAGCGGAGTTTAGGTATCCGCTTCGCGGATGATTTAAACTCGTCGCGAAGCGACACCATAACTTCAAACTCCACTCTCCAAACTCCACACTCAGTTCAGCCTCCCCACGCACTCCGCTTTTTCACAGAAGCCGTACTCTTTGCGCAGCTCTTCGCAGGCTTTGGCGGGGATGGCGCCTCGGCGGAAGACGCCGAAGACGGCGGAGCCGGTGCCGGTCATAATCGAGCCGAGCGCGCCGCAGTCCAGCAGGCGGCCTTTGATCTCCTTGACCGCCCGCAGGCGCCGGTCGTCCACATCCTCAAAGACGTTGTACATACGGCGGCAGATGCGGTCCAGGTCGCCGTCGCGCAGGGCCTCCACAATGCCGACGGTGTCGGGGTGGCAGCGGATGCCGGTCTGATCCAGCTTGCGGAAAAGCTCGGGCGTGGAGACGGAGAAGTCCGGCTTGCAGATCAGAAATTCGCAGTCCGGCATGTCCGGCAGGGACTCGAGCTTTTCGCCCCTTCCCGTGGCGAGGGCGGTGCCGCCGCGCACGCAGAAGGGCACGTCGGAGCCCACCGAGGCGGAGAGCGTCTCAAGCTCTGCGGGCGTAAGGCAAGCGTAATGCCGGTTCAGGGCGCGCAGGACCGCCGCCGCATCCGAGGAGCCGCCGCCCATGCCCGCGCCGACCGGGACACGCTTGTCAAGCGTGACGGTCATGCCCTGACCCTCCTTGCCGACAGAGCGCAGGTACTGCAGGGCCGCGCGGACGGCGAGGTTGCGCTCATCCCCGGGAACGAAGTGGAGGTTCGATTTGGCCTGGACACGGCCCGTGTCGTTAAAGTCGATGCGCACATCGTCACAGAGGGTGACGGTCTGCATGACCATGGTCATATCGTGGTAGCCGTCGGCGCGCCGTTCGGCCGCGTCGAGGGAGATGTTGAGCTTGGCGTAAGCCTTTTCGTGTATGGTGGTCAAGACATGTACCTCCGGATTTTTTGAGAGTGGAGAGTAGAGTTGCGGTGTCCGCTTCGCGGAGGGTTTTTCAATTGCGCCGCAGGCGCACAACAACTCCACTCTTCACTCTAACATATACACCCGCAGCTCATAGGGGCGCGCGGTGAAGCCGTTGCCGATGTTGAAGCAGGTCTCATAATTGCGCAGAACGAGCCGCCACTTGTCGAGGTTTACGTCGTCCGGGGCGTTGAAGCGCTGGAGCTCCGGCGAGAAGCTGCAGATGACGAGCAAACGCTGCTCAAAATAGCGGCGCTCATAGACGTAAAAGTTCTTGTCCTTTGGGTAGATCTCCCGGTAATCGCCGCGCAGCACCACGTCCGTGGTCTTGCGGAAAGCGATGAGGCGGCGGTAGAAGTTCAGAAGGGAGTCGGGGTCCCGATCCTCCGAGCGGACGTTGACCTCAACAAAATTGCCATTGACAAAGAACCAGGGTCTGCCGGTGGTGAAGCCCGCGTTGGGCCCGTCGTCCCACTGCATGGGGCTGCGGGCGTTCTCGCGCGTACCCTGCTGAATGAAGGCGAGGACTTTCTTCTGCGGCAGGAACTTTGACAGAAGGCGCGCGGAGTTGAAGGTCATGACATCCTTGTACATGTCGAGCTCCGGCAGGGGCATGTTGGTCATGCCGATCTCCTGCCCCTGATAGATAAATGGCGTGCCCTTCTGCAGCATGTACATGGCGGCCAGCATCTTGCCGCTCTCGGTGCGGTACTTCTCACTGCCGTAGCGGCTGATGATGCGGGGATGGTCGTGGTTTTCAATATACAGGGCGTTCCAGCCGCGGCCCGCCAGCTTGTACTGCCAGTCGCTGAAGGCCTTTTTCATTTTGACCAGATTGAAGGGGCGGCGGATTGTGTCTACCATGAAGCAGTCCGCCTCCATGTGGGAGAAGGCGATCATCTCGTCGAGAACCTGATTGGGTCCCTCGGTGACGTAGCGCAGGGCGGTGTTTGCGTCGGTCATGGGGCTCTCGCCGACAATGAAGCAGTCGTACTGGCTCAGCACATCCCGCTTGAACTCTTTCAAGTACTCGTGCGTCTCGGGGCGGTTGGAGTAATGGCGCAGACCGTTGGCCAGGGGGATTTTCGGATAGGCGTTGGGCAGGCCGGGTGCCTTGGCGATGAAGGTGATCACGTCCTCCCGGAAGCCGTCCACCCCCATGTCCAGCCAGAAGCGGAGGATGCGCTTGACCTCGTCCCGGACTTTCGGATTGTCCATATTTAAATCCGGCTGTTTTTTTGCGAACAAATGTAAATAATATTCGTCTAATTGACTGTCATACTCCCAGGCCTCACCGTCGAAGATACTTGTCCAGTTGTTGGGAGGCAGGAGACGGCCCCCGCTGCCGCGCCGTCCGGAGCGCCAGTGGTAATAGTTGTGGTAAGGATTGTCCTTGCTCTTGCGGCTCTCGATGAACCAGGGGTGTTCGTCCGAGGTGTGGTTGATGACGAGATCCATGAACACACGCAGGCCGCGGTCATGCGCCTCCTTCAGCACCCGCTTGAACACCGTCAGATTGCCGAAGTCCGGGTGGATGTCCATATAGTTTGAGATGTCGTAGCCCCAGTCCGCGTTGGGCGAGGGGTAGAGCGGCGAGAACCAGATCGCGTCCACGCCGAGGCTTTTGATATAGTCCAGGCGGTAGAGCACGCCGTAGAGATCGCCGATCCCGTCGCCGTCGCCGTCGCAGAAGCTCCGGGGCCAGATGTGGTAGACCACCATATCCTTATACCAGGGTGTAAAAGCCATGGGACATCCTCCTTGCGCTCATTCTTATTTATATTTTATCACAATCCCTCCGAAATTGCCAACAAGCAGGAAAAATATTTCTCGCCCAAAAGCCCGTCCCCAACTCTCCCCGTTGACAAAAGGCGCGTTTTGTGCCATCATTTTTACAGAACGCACGACGCCGAATCTGCGTTCAGAAAGGAACCCGCCATGAAAAAAAGATCGCTTCTCGCCGCGGCTCTGGCCGTGCTGCTGCTCTTCTCTCTGTGCCCGGCCGCCCTGGCCATGGGGTACGATTTGTCGTCGTTCGACTGGCTCAACCCGTCGAGCTCCGCTTTTTCGCTGAAGGATTATCTGGATGGCTCGCAGGAGTCGGTCAGTATTTCCGGCACGCCGATCGATCTGGAGCACCTGCTCTTTGCCGAGTGCGCCGTCAACGAGGAACTGGAGCTCTGCCTCTGCGAGATCTCGAAAGACGCGCGCGTCCTGGACGAGACCTCGCTTCCCGGCGGCTGCCGTGTGGAGGTGCGCCAGGAAAAGCTGCGCCGCCCTGACGCCCAAAACGGCTGGGACATCGTCGAGGAAAACAGGCGGAAGGCCCAGGGTCTCAGCGATGAGCCGGAGGAGACCCCGGAGCCGCTGACCGACGACGGGCAGGAGCATTTTTACCTCTATCTGGTCGGCAGACCCGCACGCCTGGGTACCTATGCCTTCCTCATCTGGTCCGATCCGTTCTTCTACTGCACGGTCGAGGTGGTGCAGTCCCTTGAGGACGCGCAGGCAACGGCGAACAATATCTCTCCCAATCCCTTTGATCACTTCTACGATATCCCTGCCGACGCTCTCCAGACGGTCAATCCCCCTGCCAATCCTGATACGCCCACAGTGACGGATACGCCCGTCGTGGTCGAAATGCCCACGGTGACGGATACGCCCGCGGTGATCGAAATGCCTGCGGTAACAGACGCGCCCTCGCTGCTCGGCACCCTGTCGACCGCCATTGATTCGGTGTTTGGCACCTCCCCGGAGCCCGCTGCGTCCACGCCGAACAACAACGTCTCTTCAAACCCCTTTGATCTCTTCTACAACATCCCGCTCGACGCGCTTGAAACCACGACGCCGACAGTCGCCCCCACGCTCACCGCGCCGACGGTGATGATCGCCGGCAGCACCTCCTGCCGTCCCGGGGAGCGGGCCGTGCTGGAGGCCAGGGCAACCGGCGAAAACCTCAGCTATCAGTGGTACAGAGCTCTCGGCTACTATACGTCCCCCATTGACGGCGCGACAAACAGCTATTACATGCCGGATACCTCTCAAGAGGGCAGCTATGGCTACTTCTGCCGCGTGACCAGCAGCGCCTACGGCCAGCAGGTCTATACCGACTCCGAGCCCGTCATCTTCACCGTGGTCGAGCGCAAACTCACCTCCGTGAGCATCGACACCATGCCGTCCAAGCTCTCCTACACCGAGGGCGAGGCGCTCAACACCGCCGGCCTGCGCCTGCTGCTGCGCTACGATGACGGCAGCACCGAGTACGCGACGTCCGGCTTCACCGCCGTTCCCCAGACGCTCTTTACATCCGGCAACATCAACGTCCTGGTGAGCTACAAGGGCTTCAACGTCGGCTACACGGTCAGCGTGACCAGCATCCAGGACGCCGCCCAGAAGATTCTGGACAGCGTGCGCGGCATCGGCGTGCTGACAGTCCCGTACAAGACCACCTACAAGGTGGGCGAGGAGCTCAACACGGACGGCCTGTCCATCCGCGCCTACACCTACGACGGCAGCTACTTTGACGTGGACTGGGGTCTCAACTGCTCGCCCACGCGCTTTAACGGCTCCGGCAAGCAGACCGTGACCGTCAGCTTTGCAGGCAAGACCTGCACCTTCTCCGTCAATGTCGAGCAGGACAACCGCATCACCGGCCTGTGGGTACAGAACATGCCCGCCAACCGCAGCTACACAGTCGGCGACAGCATCAGCACCTCGGGCCTGACGCTCCAGGTCAGGACGAACAGCGGCACCCAGACCGTCACGAGCGGCTACTCCATCTCCCCGCAGGTGGCCACGACGCCCGGCACCCAGACCATCACCGTGAGCTACGGCGGCGCGAGCACCAGCTACACCGTCAATGTCCGCGCGGCGCAGACGACACGGCCCACCGCCACGCCGTCTCCGTACCAGACCCCGTCTCCGTACCAGACCCCGTCGCCGTACCAGACGCCCTCGCCGTACCAGACCCCGTCTCCGTATCAGACGCCGTCTCCGTATCAGACGCCGTCTCCGTATCAGACGCCGTCTCCGTATCAGACGCCCTCGCCGTATGCGACGCCTGTGCCGTCGTCTGAGACGGCCCTCATGCCCGGCGTGACGCCGACGCCCGCCCCGACAGCGAGCACCCAGCCGAGCGTGACGCCCGCGCGCAGGAACACCGGCGTGAACGGCTTTGTCAAGGTTCTGTTCGTTGTGGCAGTCGTGGCGCTGGCGGCCCTGATCGCCTATGTGCTGTATCTGCGCAAGCACAGCGGCGGTGAGGAGTATGACTTTGACGACGAGTCCAAGCCCGTCGACAAGCTGCACGAGATCTTTGACAAAAAGGATAGGCATAACAGGTAATACATAGCGCCCACGGGCGAACGCGATGCGTTCGCCCGTTTTTTATGCGATAAAGCATGGCGCTTTTCGGGAAGCTGTGATATACTGCTTGAATCAGTGTGAAGTGTGGAGTTTGGAGTGTGGAGTTAAGGTGTCGCTGCGCGACAATTCATAATCTTCCTTGATTGAAGCTTTTATGTCTTTCCGACAATCTTTGCGCTATACTTCATTGAAGACCTTGAACATAGATTCCCGTCATGCTCTACAGACTTTGCCTTGCCTGACACAGCTTTTGCGCAGAAACCTATGAAAGCCCACTCGTATAAAATCATCCGCGAAGCGGATTCCACAACTCCACTCTCAACTCTCAACTCTCCAAACTCATCAAGAAACAGGAGCAACATATGAACGATATCATTCTCTTAAAGGTCGGCGAGATCATACTCAAGGGCCTGAACCGACGGCGCTTTGAACAGAAGCTGCTGGGCAATATCCGTTGGCGCTTGAGCCAGCTCGGGAAATACCGGGTCTACATCCTCCAGTCCACGATCTATGTGGAGGGCGACGACGGGGCAGACATGGACGCGGCCTTTGAGGAGCTCAAAAAGGTCTTCGGCATCGTGGCGATCTCCCGCGCCGCCGCCTGTGAAAAGGACAAGGACGCGATCGCCAATCTGGCCAAAACCTATCTGCGTGATGAGATGCTGCGCGCGAAGAGCTTCAAAGTGGAGTCCAAGCGCTCGGACAAGTCCTTCCCGATGACCAGCGTCGAGCTGAGCCAGTATGTCGGCGGGGAGCTGAACGAGGCTTTCCCGGAAGTTGAGGTCGACGTGCACAACCCCGAGCTCACCGTTTATATTGAGGTGCGCGACCTCGCCGCCTATGTCCACGCCTCCCCCGTGCCCGGCGCGGGCGGCATGCCGGTCGGCTCCAACGGCGTGGCGGTGAGCCTGCTGTCCGGCGGCATCGACAGCCCCGTGTCCACCTGGATGATCGCGCGCCGCGGCGTAAGGCTCATCCCGATACACTTTTTCTCCTTCCCCTATACCTCCCAGCAGGCCAAGGAGAAGGTCATTGAGCTGGCGAGGCTGCTCACGCCCTGGTGCGGGCGCATGCGCATGGAGGTCGTGCCCTTCACCCACATTCAGGAGGAGATACGCGACAAGTGCCCGGAGGAGTATTTCACCCTCATCATGCGCCGCTTCATGATGCGCATTGCCGAGCGCATCGCCCTCGACAACGGGGCCAAGGCCATCGTGACGGGCGAAAACCTTGGCCAAGTGGCGAGCCAGACCATGGAGGCCATGGCGTCCACCCAGGCCGTGCTGAATCTGCCGGTGCTCCAGCCGCTGGTCGGCATGGACAAAGGGGAGATCGTCGCCCTCGCGCGGAAGATCGGCACCTTTGACACGTCCATTCTCCCCTATGAGGACTGCTGCACGGTCTTCACGCCGAAGCATCCGCGCACACGCCCGACGGTGAAGGAGGTTGAGGAGGCGGAAGCCGCCCTCGACGTGGAGGCGCTGGTCGGCGAGGCGCTGGCCGGGCTTGAAAGGATCGAGATTTGCCATGAAGAAAGCCTTTGACACCGAGATCCTCTCCGTCGGCACGGAGCTGCTGCTCGGCCGCGTGACCAACACCGACGCGCGCGACATCTCCGAAATGCTGTCGAAGATCGGGATCAACGTCAAATACCACACCGTCGTGGGCGACAATCCCGAGCGCCTGCGCGCCTGTGTGGAGATTGCCAAGCAGCGCGCCGACATTATTGTGACCACAGGCGGACTCGGCCCCACCTGCGACGATCTGACCAAGCAGGTCCTGGCGGAGAGTTTCGGGCTGCGTCTGGTCAAAAACGAGGATGAGGACCGGGGGCTCTTCGAGTACATCCGCACGGGGCGCGGCCTCACGCCGAACGTCCATCAGCAGGCCCTGCTGCCGGAGGGCTGCACCGTGTTTCACAATCTCTGGGGCACCGCGCCCGGCTGCGCCTTTGAGGCGGAGGGCAAGTTTGTCGTGATGCTGCCGGGGCCGCCGAAGGAGTGCGTGCCCATGTTCGCCGCCTGCGCCGTGCCCTGGCTGAAAAAACTCTCGGATGAGGTGATCGTGTCCCATTCGGTGTGCGTCTTCGGCATCGGTGAGAGCGCGGTAGACGATCTCTTTGCCGACGAGATGAACCGCATGACCAATCCCACCATGGCCCCCTACGCCAAGGAGTGCGACTGCCTGCTGCAGATCACGGCCAAGGCGGAGAGCGAAGAAAAGGCCGAGGCCATGATCGCCCCGGTGATGGCGCATGTGAAGGAGCGCCTGGGCGACTATGTGTACGGCACGGATCTTTCCTGTGTGGAGGAGGCGGTAATGGCCCTGCTCAAAGAGAAAAATCTGAGCTTTGCCGCCGCCGAGAGCTGCACCGGCGGGGACATCGCCCGGCGCTTTACGGAGCTTCCCGGCGCGAGCGCGTTTTTCAAAGGCGGCGTTGTGAGCTATGTCAACGAGGTCAAGGAATCCATGCTCGGCGTGGATGCGGCCGTGCTCGCGGAGAAGACCGCCGTATCGCGCGAGGTGGCCGCCGCGATGGCCGAGGGCGTCCGGGCAAGGCTCAAGACCGATATGGCCGTGAGCGTTACGGGTCTCGCCGGGCCGGACGGAGACGGCGTGCACGAGGTCGGGACGGTGTTCATCGGTCTCGCCGTCGAGGGGCAGACCTTCGTCCGCGAGACGCACATGGGCCGGAATCGCACCCGCAGCTTCATCCGCCGCATGGCCGGCAACCACGCCTTCGACATGATGCGCCGCTGGATGAGCGGACTTCCGGTCGAAGACAGGTGAACAAAAACACGGCAGCGTAATCGTTCGCGCTTGACTTTTTGCACGACAGGTGATAGGCTTATTATCACCTGATAAAGGAAAGGATGGTAACACCATGAGCAAGAAAAGCATTCTCGTATTTGTTCTTGTCCTGACGCTTCTTGCAGGACTTATGACGACGACAGCTTACGCCGACGGGGATAGCGCAGACGCCCCTATCAAGATGGACTATCACGACATGGACAGCTCCGTCTATGAGGGTGCCTGGATAAGCACCGGACTCGGCTTTGACATGTATCTGCCTGTGGACTGGATCCTTGTGAATATCCCGGCGGAGCAGGCGGCCGCGGGTCTGGCGTTCCAGGCCGGTGAAGAGGGCGGCGGCGCCAATGTGACCGTCACCGTGGCGGAGACGCCGAAGGGCTATGACCTCGACCAGCTCGCCCAGGAGCTTGCCGCCACCATGACGACCACCGCGTACGCCGATCTCAACGGCATCCCCTGCGTAGTTTTCGACAACATGGATACCATGGTGTCCGGTTTTGGAATGCTGACCGACAACAACGGCCTGATCACCGGCGTCATCAGCGCGCCGAGCGACGACCAGTATGAGGCGTACAAGCCTTACATCAAGAACATGCTCCTGTCTGTCAGTCCGACCACGCCGACGCTGAACTGGGAAGACGTTGAGGCTGACGCGAAGAAGGCCGATCCGGACGGCGATTTCGTCGCGTTCGATGAGATTCACCTCAAGATGTGGGTTCCCTCGCTTCTGACAGAGCAGGAGCTGACCGATGAGGATACCGCGGAGGGCTGCTACGGGTACTACGCTGACGCGGACGACGTGTCCGGTTTCACTGTCTATTACTACGACGACCAGACGATAGCCGAGTACGCCGAGGAAATAGAGGGGTATGACAACTGCACCGCTCCGGAGCCGACCATGGTCAATGGTTACAGCACCTTTACCTACCAGAACACGGAGTTCGATACGTCCAGCGTGGTTCTCAACGCCGGTAAGGACTGCGTAGAGATCACCTTCTGGCCCGCCAACGACGAGGACTTCAGCCGCCTCACCACATATATGATCGCCTCCATTGTAAATGACTGATTCTGTTTCCAATAAAAAACCTCTCACATAATTGTGGGAGGTTTTTTTATGAAATTATCAGAATAACGGCCTGCCCAGCAGTTCGTCCGCGCGGACGGGGCCGAAGCTGCGGGAGTCCACCGCCGTCTCCCGGGAGTCGCCCAGGACGAAGTACTCCCCGGCGCGAAGGATGACGGGGTAGATCGGGCCGTCCTCGCGGCGATCGGTGCGGGTGAAGCTGTAGCTGCCGCGCTCGGCCAGACCGTTGATGTAGGCGATGCCGTCGCGCACGTCCACGCTGTCGCCCTCGACCGCCACGACGCGGCGCACGGCGGCGTTTCCGTCCGGCAGACGCAGGCATACCGTGTCGCCCCTTCGGAAGCTGCGCCCCACGCGCAGATAGGCCACAAAGCTGCCGCTCTTGTAGTCGGGGCGCATCCCATCGTCGCGCAGGATTGCAAAGCCGATCAGCAGCCCAAAGATCACCGCCAGCAGCACGGCAAGTCCCAGCAGCACACGAAAGCGCCGAATCGCGCCCCGATGCTCCCGGTCGTAACCGGATTTGATTTGATTTTCCGCCATGCCATCACGCTCCGTCCGTGTTGCTTGGCTTCATTTTAGCACGGGGAAGGCCAAATGAAAACGGGGAGATATTAATTTTTTGTATCGTTGGGAAAACTGTACACCGGACATCGAATGTCTGTTTACAGCGGCGCGGCTTTTTGATAGAATCATCATAGAATGATTATCCCGATATAAAGATATAAAGGGGGTTTTCCCGTGTATCCGATCATTGAGAGAGACAGCGCGCTGCGCCCGTTTGAGCGGGACATCAATCTGCGCATGGACAATTATTACAGGATGCACAGGCTGCTCACAGGCGGCGGATCTCTCAGCGACTTTGCAAATGCCCACGAATACTACGGCTTCCATCACACCGATCACGGCTGGGTCTACCGCGAGTGGGCCCCCGGCGCGGACGCGCTGTATCTGTCCGGTGAGTTCAACGACTGGGCCGCGGACGCCGCGCCCATGACCTATATCGGCAGCGGGAACTGGGAGCTGTGGCTGCCCGAGGAGACGCTGCGCGACGGGATGCGCGTCAAGACCGTGGTGCGAAACGGGGCCCAGCTCAGCTGGCACATCCCGCTCTACGCCCGCCGCGTGATTCAGGATCAGACGAGCTTTGAGTGGATCTGCGAGGTCTGGGACCCCATCGAGCCCTACGCCTGGACGGACAAGGGCTTCACGCCGGAAGCGCATCTGTTCATCTACGAGACCCATGTCGGCATGGCGACCGAGGAGTACCGCGTCGGCACCTACCGGGAGTTTGCGGACAACGTGCTGCCCCGGGTGAAGTATCTGGGCTACAACACCATACAGATCATGGCGATCATGGAGCACCCCTTCTACGGCTCCTTCGGCTATCAGGTGTCGAACTTCTTCGCCGCCTCCAGCCGCTTCGGCTATCCCGAGGATCTCAAATACCTCGTGGACAAGGCCCACGGCATGGGCATTGCGGTGCTGCTGGACGTGGTACACTCCCACGCGGTCAAGAACACCGTGGAGGGCATCAACCGCTTCGACGGCACGGACACGCAGTTCTTCCGCGCCGGGCGCGCGGGCGATCACCCCGCCTGGGATACCAAGTGCTTCAACTACGGCAAGACCGAGGTCATCCATTTTCTGCTCTCCAACCTCAAGTTCTGGATGGAGGAGTACCACTTCGACGGCTTCCGCTTCGACGGCGTGACCAGTATGCTCTACCATGACCACGGTCTGGGCGCGGCGTTCTCGAATCTGAAAATGTACTTCTCCATGAACACCGACACCGAGGCCATCACCTATTTGCAGCTGGCAAACGAGCTGATCCATGAGCTCAATCCCGCCGCGATCTCCATTGCGGAGGACATGTCCGGCATGCCCGGCATGACCGTGAAGGTCGAAGAGGGCGGCATCGGCTTTGATTACCGCCTCGCGATGGGCCTGCCCGACATGTGGATCAAGCAGGTTCTCTGGGCGAAGGACGAGGACTGGGGTCTGGCCTATATCTGGCACGAGCTCACCGACCGCATGGCCGCCACCATCGCCTATGTGGAGAGCCACGATCAGGCCCTCGTCGGGGATCAGACCATCATGTTCCGCCTGGCGGGGGCCCATATGTACACCGACATGGACCGCGCCTGCCATAACGAGGTCATCGACCGCGCCGTCGCCCTGCACAAGATGCTGCGCCTGCTGACCGCCTCCGCCGGCGGCAACGGCTACCTCAACTTCATGGGCAACGAGTTCGGCCACCCCGAGTGGATCGACTTTCCGCGCGAGGGTAACGGCTGGGACTACAAGTACTGCCGCCGCCAGTGGAGCCTGATTGAAAACGGCTATCTGAAATACGGGCAGCTCAACCTCTTTGACCACGACATGATCCACACCTTCCGCAAGTACGACATTCTGGCCGACGGCACGGCCCACCTCCTGCATCTGAGTCAGGATGACCACATCCTGGCCTTCGAGCGCGGCGGCCTGGTCTTCGTGTTCAACTTTGACCCCGTTCACACCCGCAAGGACTATATCGTCCCCGTCTCTATCGGGCGTGACCACGAGGTTTTGTTCACCACCGACGACGGCTGCTACGGCGGCTTTGACAACATCGGGCACGAGCTCCGCTCCGCCTGCGTCCCCGGCCGGAACTCCCCGGCGCTCAGCCTCGCCCTGCCCCCGCGGACGGCCATGGTGCTCAAACCGGTGGAGGGATAAGAAAATAGTGAAACGCTTTGCGCCGGGTTTGAATGAGCCCGGCGCAATATGTTTAACCTGTTGGTCATCCCTGACCCATTAGAAAGGTGCTGCCTCTCAGTAGCTTGTCTTGCTATCGAGAGACAGCGCCTCAATATCTTGTGTCTCATTTTTACGATTCAATTATTGTCATAATCGACCGAAACAACTATAATACATTTGCTGCCGACACCTCGGAGCGAGGGAGGTGAAGGCCACATGACAATTTTAACCTCGTTCATTCTCTCCGTCCTGGCAAGTGTAGTCGCATACTACATCTGCAAATGGCTGGACGGGGAGTAAGGCAGCAAGCCTGCCGATAAACCGTCCGACCTGACAAAACGGGAGAATCCCCTGGGAGTTGCCGCTCCCAGGGGATTCGTTTTTCGGTGATTGCCATATGACAATTTTCCTCGTTGCCTCTCTCCAGGCAAGACTATTATATGCTGAATGTCCGAAAAAATCAAGACAGGAGCCATGTTTTTTAGCTGCTTGCGGCTGCGCCGGGGCGAATGCGCGGACTGCACGTTGTCCCGCGTTATTTGCCTCCCTTTCGAAAAGGGAGGTGCACCAGTGCCGCAACACTGGTGCGGAGGGATCGGGTTTAATCGTCGCAAAGCGACACCATATAAGCTGCCTCCGGCGGATTGTACTCGATCTCTCAGTCATGGCATCGCGGGGGATCGGCCATGACAACAGTGCTTTGATCGTCGCGCGTTTCTCGCGCGTCGCTATGCTCCCTTTTTGAAAGGGAGCCACAGGCGGGCGGATGCTATCCGCCCCTACGGCCTCTTATGACGCGCTGCGCCGTTGCCGTAATCGCCGAAAACACGGCAAATTCAGCGATGGAAAGACTTTGAACATCGCTCCGTCATCTTTTATTATGTTTAATTTATAGATTGTCTTATACGAGAATCTATGGTATTATTTAATTAAATATTGTGCGCTATGTGATACAGACATACACGAGGAGAAGAGTGCTGTGAAAATTCATTATACTCAATATCGAAATCATCCAGAAGCAACTTCTATCTCTAAATCAACAGGAATAATCAACTTTTTTATCATTGGCTTAGGTTTTTCTTTTGGCTTGATTGTTGCTGGCGATGGTGGTATTGGTGTTCTTTGGGGAATTCTAATAATAGCAGCATCTATTGGTATTACTGTTCTGATTTCCAAAAGTGCTAACGAGCAAATTGAAGAAATCACAGACAATGTAAGCCAAGCGCTGAAAGAGATGGGTATTACCATCTCAAAACAAGTACGATATAAAACTGATTTAGGTCAAACTATTATCAGAATTATAATAGATGAGAAGACAAAGACTTTATATCTGATAAAACATGATGTCTTTATACCTATTAGTTTTAATTCTTTCGTTAGCTGCAAAATCCTTTATCAAGAGAATGTTATTGGCGTTGTAAGAAAAGATTACTCAGCGGCACAGAATACATATCTTATTAGAGCAAGTCGTGCGCGGATTCCTAACGGCGATAAAAGCTCTATTATCTTTGAAATTAATTATTTGCTGGAAACAGTCAATAATACAAATAAATCCGTTCTATGCTCTCCGACATATAGTAACCCCAAAAATGCAATTACATTTTCTAATCAAGTTATTGACGCAATTAGGAACGCGCTTGAAGAAGAATATGGAAAACATAAAGAAAAAGGTAATAGCACAATAGCAGCACAGAATAGTTTTAATGAGACAGATGGATTACAAAAATACAGAGAGCTTTTAGATGAAGGGCTTATCACACAAGATGAATTTAACGAGAAGAAAAAGCAAATAACAGGATAACAACTTCATCAAAGGCAGGAGAAACAATATTCTTCCACCTTTAGTGTTCCTGCATCCCGATATACTTATACGCGGTTTTCCTGCTAATCCCGCAAAGTCTTTCCAATTCCGTCATCTTGAAAGCTCCTTTATGATGGATTGGGTAGTGTCGGAAGAAATTGGTTGGTATCTCGTCATGTGTGGTTTGCTGGTCTTCGACCCCTGCTTCTATATCAATTCCGCGTGGCCTTCTATCACCCTCTATATCCTCTACAGTCAATCCCGATAAACCGTTGTGTGACCGCCGCGCAAATGCGTTGTAAAAGGCATTGGGCAAGGGCAGACTCTTGTGGTCAGCGAAAACATAGCTCGCGCCGCCTCCGATTTGGAGGCGGCGCTGTGCATTCTTTGGTTTAATTCTCTCTTACTCGTAGTCCACGACGTTGGCCCAGCGGAGGAGGAAGTCGCGCTCCTCGAGCTTGCCCTTGACGGACTGGGAGGCGGCCACGATGGGCATCCACTTCTGGACGTAGCTCTTTTCGATGTTGCTGCCCTCGCAGAACATGTCGAGGTAGGTGTCGGCAAGCTCGGCCTCGCCGCGAAGGTGGAAGGTCAGGAAGCTGCGGGCCGCGTCGGCGGAGGCGTTGCCCTGGGTGGCATGCGCCCAGTCGATGACATACAGCTCGCCCTTCGGGGTGAGGATGATGTTGGAGGGGCAGAGGTCGCCGTGGCAGAGCTTGTCGTGGGTCGGCAGGCCCTCCAGACGGATCAGCAGCTCGTAGCGGGTCACGGGGTCAAGATCGGCGGTGAGGATCTTGCGGTTCATCTTGTCCTTGAGTCTGGACAGCAGCGGGCACTTCTTCGTGTGGATCAGGAGCTGGGTATCGACCATCATCTCCAGATACTTCTGGGTATCGTCGGGGTTGTCACGCATGAGGTGGGACAGGGTCTCGCCCTCGATAAACTCCGTGACGATGGCCCACTTGCCGTCAATGGTGGTGACCTCGAGCAGCTTCGGCACGTTCAGGCCGCAGTCCTCCACGCGGGCGTGGTTGAGCGCCTCGTTGAGGATGTCCGCCTTGGAGAAGCTGTGATTGAAGACCTTGACGCACTTGTCCCCGTCGCGGTAGATGACTTTGTTTTTGCGTTCAGCGATCACGTTTTCCAGATTCATGCTTTATCTCCCTTCCAGCTGGTCGGCGTTGGGCTTGGCCGTCTCCTGAAACTTCTTGCCGTAGTAGGCGTTGAGGTACATCTGCTTGATCTCGCTCATCAGCGGGTAGCGGGGGTTAGCGCCGGTGCACTGGTCGTCGAAGGCCTGCTCGACCATCTCGTCAAGTCTGGCGAGGAAGTCGGCCTCGTCCTCGACGTAGTCGCGGATCGTCGGCTTGATGCCGATGGTGGCCTTGAGCTCGTCGATCTTCGCGATCAGGGCCTCAAACTTCTCCTCGTCGGTATTGCCGCCGCAGCCGAGGGCGTCGGCCACCATGGCGTAACGGGCGAGGGTGTGCGGGTGATCGTACTGCGGGAAGGTGCCCATCTTGGTGGGGGCCTCGCAGGCGTTGAAGCGCAGCACCTCGTCCATCATCAGGGCGTTGGCCAGACCGTGGGCGATGTGGTGGAACGCGCCGAGCTTGTGCGCGCAGGAGTGCATCACGCCGAGGAAGGCGTTGGCGAAGGCCATGCCCGCCATGGTGGCGGCGTTGGCGACCTTCTCGCGGGCCTCCACGTCGGCCCCGTTTTCATAGGCGCGGGGCAGGTAGGCGAACAGGTTCTTGAGCGCCTGGATGGCGAGGCTGTCGGTGTAGTCGGTGGCCATGACGGAGGCGATGGCCTCGAGGGCGTGGCTCACCGCGTCGATGCCGGAGGAGGCGGTCAGACCCTTGGGGGCGGTCATGTGGTAGTCCACATCGACGATCGCCATGTTGGGCATGAGCTCGTAATCAGCCAGCGGGTACTTGACGCCGGTGCTGGGCGTGGCCTCGGAGCCGGTGCCGGCGGAGGTGGGCACGCAGATGAAGTAGGCCTTCTGGCCCATCTTCGGGAACTTGTAGATGCGCTTGCGGATATCAGAGAAGCGCATGGCCATGTCGGCAAAGTCGGCCTCGGGATGCTCGTAGAGGACCCACATGATCTTGGCCGCGTCCATCGGAGAGCCGCCGCCCAGGGCGATGATGACGTCGGGCTTGAAGGCTTCCATCTGCCTGGCGCCCTCTCTCGCGCAGGCGAGGGTCGGGTCGTTGGGCACGTTGAAGAAGCAGGTGTACTGGATGCCCATGGCTGTGAGCTTGTCAAAGATGGGCTGGGCCGAGCCGGTCTTGTACAGGTGCGGGCCGGTCACGACGAAGGCGCGCTTCTTGCCCATCTCCTGCAGCTCGCTCAGGGCGACGGGGAGGCAGCCCTTCTTGATATAGATCTTCTCGGGGGCGCGGAACCAGAGCATGTTTTCCCTTCTTTCGACCACGGTTTTGATGTTCAGCAGGTGCTTGACGCCCACGTTCTCCGACACGGAGTTGCCGCCCCAGGAGCCGCAGCCCAGGGTCAGGGACGGGGTCAGCGCGAAGTTGTAGAGGTCGCCGATGCCGCCGTGGGAGGAGGGGGTGTTGACCACGATGCGGCAGGTCTTCATGCGGGCCTGGAAGGCCTCGAGCTTGTCCTGACCGGTCGCGGTGTTGAGATAGATGGAGGCCGTGTGGCCCAGGCCGCCGCCGCGGACCAGCGCGTCAGCCTTGTCAACCGCGTCGGCAAAGTCCTTGGCGCGGTACATGGCGAGGACGGGAGAGAGCTTCTCGTGGGCAAACTCCTCGGAGAAGTCCACGGACTCCACCTCGCCGATGAGGATCTTGGTGCCCTCGGGGACTTCGACGCCTGCGAGCGCCGCGATCTTCGCGGCGGGCTGGCCGACGATGCCGGCGTTGAGGGAGCCGTTGATGATCATGGTCTTGCGGACCTTGTCCAGTTCCTCGCCATAGAGGAAGTAGCAGCCGCGGGCGGCAAACTCATGCCGCACCTGCTCGTAAATGGGATCGAGCACGATGACGGACTGCTCGGACGCGCAGATCATGCCGTTGTCAAAGGTCTTGGAGTGGATGACGGAGTTGACCGCCAGGAGGATATCCGCCGAGTCGTCGATGATGGCGGGGACGTTGCCTGCGCCGACGCCGAGGGCCGGGGTGCCGGAGGAGTAGGCCGCGTTGACCATGCTGGGGCCGCCGGTCGCGAGGATGATGTCGGACTCCTTCATCAGAAGTCTGGTCATCTCACGGGAGGGGGCGCTGATCCAGCCGATAATATCCTCGGGCGCGCCCGCCGCGACAGCCGCCTCTAGGACGACCTTCGCCGCCTCAACGGTGCTGCTCTTGGCGCGGTGATGGGGGCTGATGATGATGCCGTTGCGGGTCTTCAGGGCCAGCAGGGTCTTGAAAATCGCGGTGGAGGTGGGGTTCGTCGTGGGGATGATGGCGCAGATGAGGCCCAGAGGCTCGGCAATTTTCTTCATGCCGTAGGCCTTGTTCTCCTCAATCACGCCGCAGGTCTTCGTGTTGCGGTAGGCATTGTAGATATACTCGGAGGCAAAGTGGTTCTTGATGACCTTGTCCTCCACAACGCCCATACCGGTCTCCGCGTTCGCCGCCTTGGCCAGCGGGATGCGGGCCTTGTTGGCCGCCGTGGCCGCCGCGAGAAAGATGCGGTCGACCTGCTCCTGGGTGTAGGAGGCGTAGATCTGCTGCGCCTTTTTGACGCGCGCGATCTCCTCCTCCAGCTTCTCGATGGTATCAATGACAGGGTATTCTCTGCTCAAACTGTTTCAACTCCCTTTCTTAGGATCGTCAAAATGTTAACACGATTAATCAAAAATTTCAATTGACATAGCATACGAATTATACAATTTTTATTTGAAAAAAGCAAGGTTTTTCCGTCAATTTTACAAGGCCGCTTTTTGCCTCCACCGGTTTTTCTCAGCCGAGTTTCAAAAGAGCTTTTCAAGTCCCTGTCGTGTATGCTATACTATTGTAAAACCAGAGGCAAAGGAGACTTGAACATGGAATGGACCGTCCCTGAAAGCGCCCGTAAGCGTATTGTGGGCTTTGCGGCCTACTGCGGGTATCAGCTCTTGAGCTGCTCACAGGAGGGCGTGCTCGCCTGCATCAACGTCCAGCCGCATCACCTAAACTATTACGGCAAGGTCCACGGCGGCCTGATCGGCACGATCATGGACGCGACCGCCGGCCTCACCGCGAGCTTCGCCGGGCCAGAGCAGCGCCCCGCCGTTACGCGCAGCGCGGATATCCACTACTTTCTGCCGGTCTCCGGCTCGGTGATCAAGGCCAGCGGCCATGTGATCCGCGCGGGCAAGACCATGTGCCTTGTGTACGTGGACGTACTCGACGAGAATGACACCATCTGCGCCACCGGGGCCTTCGAGTATTTTTACGTCGACAACAAGTAAAAAGATTTTTTTGAAAAAAAGCGAAAAAGGGGCTTGCAAATCTGTCCGGACTGTGCTATTATTCATAAGCTGTCAATGAAAGACATGCGCGATTAGCTCAGCTGGATAGAGCGTCTGGCTACGGACCAGAAGGTCAGGGGTTCGAATCCCTTATCGCGTGCCAAAAGGGCCACTGATTTTTGCGAAAATCGGTGGCTTTTTTGTTTTTCTGAGTCGGCTTATGTTCGGCATCGCTTTGAATCGTGCAAACCCTGTCGCCCGCGGTTTCGGATTGATAAAAAAGACTGGAAAACCACTTGGGCGTTTGCTACAATGAAGAATAACGGAAATCGCAAAGGAGTTTTATCGAATGTTGTGTGACGCGCGTAACAGCAAACGCAGTCCGTTTGCAATGAGGACATCCCCGGACGGGGAGCTTATCATTCCCAAGGCGCTTTGGGCGGCGGTTATCCTTGCATACTGCGTCATTCTTCCTCTTCATACATACTGCGATATTCTGATCACGGCCAAGCAGGGATACAGTCTCTGGGATCTGCTGCTGGAGGGAAAAGCCTG
Source organism: uncultured Eubacteriales bacterium (assembly GCA_900319695.1). Classification (GTDB taxonomy): domain Bacteria; phylum Bacillota; class Clostridia; order Oscillospirales; family Oscillospiraceae; genus Limivicinus. Next base: position 42,511 of record ONPN01000026.1, on the reverse strand, counting down.
GTACTTCTATATCGACTCCGCAGCCGGGTCCGGGAATCCGTATTATACCGTCACGTATGAAGCGGCCTATCTGTTTCCGGTCTATCTCATCTTTGCGGTCTGGAATTTCCCGACCTGGCTGCTCGGGAAAATGACGGGCGCGAGCCTCTTCAACACCGTACCGTCGATGATCTGGATGAAGCTGATGCTTGTCCCGTTTATCGTTGTTTCGGCCCGCCAGATCAATCATATCGTCAAAAAGACTGCGTACAGGCAGTACGCCCAGCTTGCGGCGTTTCTGTTCGTCTCTTCAATCCTGACCATTTATCCCATTGCGGTTATCGGGCAGTATGACATACTCGGCCTGCCGTTCATTCTGTGGGGGATCAGCGCCTGGATAGACGGAGATTTTAAGAAGTTTCTCGCCGCCTTCGCGTGCGCGTCCGTCTTCAAGTATTTTGCGCTCCTGTACTTTCTCCCGCTGCTGCTTCTGAGGGAGAAGAAAATCGGGCGGATTCTCCTCTCCTTTGCCGCCGTCCTTGTGCCCTCCGTCCTCCTGGCCAATCTTTTCCCCGGCGATCTGGGACACGGCGGCAACCTTCTCCTGATCGCGCAGTTTTTGAACGGCGTCATTCTGAGCGACGATACGACGCTGTATGTCTTCGCCGCCGCTGTGGCCCTCGTCCTGCTCTATCTGTATTTTGCGCCGTTTGACAAGAAAGATGAGCTGCCGGTGATGGCTTTTTCCCTCTTTGTCATTTTCGCTTCCTTCTGCATTTTGGCGGCTCCGCTTCCTTACTGGGTCGTTATTGCGTCCCCCGCCTTTGTTTTCGCCGTCGTCTTCAGCGGGAAAAACAACGGCAAGCTGCTGTTCTTTGAAACGGTGATCGCCTGGGGCGTCACGCTGAAGAACTTCATCCTCTTTCCCGCATGCTTCAGCATCAGGACGACCGGCGCAATGGGCGTGCTGCACAGGCTTCTCGGTACTGCCGCGCCCGCATTGACAGACGATTCTTCCGTCCTTCTCCGCATCCACGATTCTCCCATCTTATCTCCCATTGTGCGCTCTGTGCTGTTTACGGGATTGTGCGTGTGCTTTGCCGCGGCGGCCTGTTTCTCCTTCCCCAGGGGCAGGCGCAATGAGATGTGGGAGCCGTTAAACGGCGGGGCGGTTTATCTCAGAACAGCCGGGAATATTGCGCTGGCCTTTCTCCCGGCCGCCTACATCGCGTTTCACATGCTGTTTCGCTGACGCCGCGAAACCATTCTGACAGCAGGCAAGGAGACAAAATAGAATGGACAAGCTGTCTATCGTCGTGCCGGTATATTATAATGAAGATAATCTCCGGCCGCTCTATCGGGACATAAAAGAAAAGGTCCTGGACAAACGGACCTTCGACTATGAGATCGTCATGGTGGACGACGGCTCTCTGGACAAGAGCTGGGACGTGATGAAGGAGCTCGCCGATCAGGACGAGCATATCCGCCTTGTGCATCTGTCCAGAAACTTCGGCAGCCATGCGGCCATCCTGTGCGGGCTGACGGCCTCCACCGGCGACTGCGCGGTGGTCAAAGCCGCGGATCTGCAGGAGCCCTCCGAGCTGATCCCGGAAATGTATCAGGCATGGAAGGAGGGCAGCAACGTCGTCCTCGCGGTCAGGAAGGAGCGGGAGGACAAGTCCTTTTTCTCTGAGCTGTACTACTGGCTGATGCGGAAGGTCGCGCTGCCCAGCATGCCAAAGCACGGTTTTGACGTGTTTCTGATCGACAGAAAAGTCATCAAAACGCTCGAGCTGATGGACGAAAAGAACAGCGCGCTCACCGGACAAATCCTCTGGAGCGGCTTTAAGACCAAAATCGTCTACTATAACCGCAGGGCCAGAGAGATCGGCAAGAGCAAGTGGACGCTGAAAAAGAAATTCAAGCTGGTATTCGACACGCTGTTCAGCTTTTCCACGGTCCCGATCACCGTCGTCACCTGGCTGGGAGTCATCTCCGCCGCCATCGCCGTGATATGGGGACTCAGTGTCTTCGTTTCCAAGCTGCTGGGTCGTATCCCCGTGCAGGGCTTTGCCATGCTGTTCATTTTCCAGCTCTTCAGCTTCGGAACGATTATGATGACTCTGGGCCTGCTTGGAAATTATCTGTGGAGGACCTTTGACGCCAGCAGAGGCAGACCGATCTATATTGTGGAAGAGCGGTACGAGAAAGCGGACGGTGGACAGAGCCATGCGGAAGATACAGATCAAGAGCAGAGATATCCTTCAGTTTATTAAATTTGGCCTTGTCGGGGTCAGCAACACGGCGCTGTCTTACGGGATCATCGTCCTTGTCCTGTTTCTGCTGAGAAATCGCGGACTGTCATGGGACTATGTTGCGGCCAACACCGTCGCTTTCCTGCTCAGCGTTTTATGGTCCTTCTATTGGAACAACCGCTTTGTCTTCAAGTCGGAGAGCGGTCGGCCCCGTTCGATCGCAAAGGCGCTGCTCAAGACCTACGCCTCCTACGCCTTTACCGGGATCGTTCTGAACAATGTGCTGTCGTGGTTTTTTATCACGCAGCTCGGCATTTCAAAATATCTTGCGCCCCTTTTGAATCTGATGCTTACGGTTCCGATCAATTTTCTGCTGAACAGGAACTGGGCGTTTTCAGAGTAAATCCCCATGCGGCAAGCCTCGCCACAATGAATAAAAGCTGATTCACGGGGATTTACTTGTGCTTGAAATCCGGTTGCCGCGGGAGCGGCGAGGATTTCGCACATTCATAAATTACTATAAAGGCGTCAGCTTTTATAGTAATTGCCGCGGGATAAAACAGTTTTTGTTTACGGAGAAAGACAAGATGATCATGCCCAACAATCTCGGCCGACAGTATTCGCTGCACGCCGAGGAATATAAAAAGAAAGCCTGTGAGGTGCTCGATTCCGGCTGGTACATTCTCGGGAAAGAGGTCGCCGCCTTTGAAGAGGAGTGGGCCGCCTATGTCGGCGCAAAGTACTGCGTCGGACTTGCAAGCGGCCTGGACGCGCTGTGGATCAGCTTCCGTCTTCTGAACATCGGCCCGGGCGACGAGGTGATCGTATGCGCCAACGCCTACATTGCATGCGTCATGGGCATCACCATGAACGGCGCGACGCCTGTTTTTGTCGAGCCGGACCGCTATGACAACATCGACGCCGACAAGATCGAGGCCTCGATCACGCCGCGGACAAAGGCGATCCTGGCCGTGCATCTCTACGGTCAGGCCTGCGACATGACCAAGATCATGGCGCTCGCCCGGCAGTACAGGCTCAAAGTCGTAGAGGACTGCGCGCAGAGCCACGGCAATCACTGGCAGGGACAGACGGTCGGCACCTTCGGCGACATCGGCTGCTTCAGCTTCTACCCCAGCAAGGGCTGCGGCGCGTTCGGAGACGCGGGCGCCATTGTCACCGACAGTGAGGAGCTGGCAAAGCAGTTTCGTATCTTCCGCAACTACGGCTCGGAGAAGCGATACCACAATAAAATGGTCGGCAGCAACAGCCGTCTGGACGAGCTCCAGGCCGGGCTGCTCCGCGTGAAGCTGCGGCACCTCGAGGACTTCAACCGGGAGCGCTGCCGCATCGCCGAGCGCTACAGCCGGGAGATCACAAACCCGCTCGTCCGAAAGCCCGAAATTCGGCCGGGCGCAGATTCCACCTGGCACCAGTATGTCGTGCATGTCCCCGGCCGCCGGGACGCGCTTATGCAGTATTTACAGGAACGTGAGATAGGAACGCTGATTCACTATCCCATCCCGCCGCATCTCTCGGAGGCCTACGCCTACCTCGGCCACAGGGCCGGGGACTTCCCGATTGCCGAGCAGTACGCCGCTGAGGTTTTGAGCCTCCCGATGTACAACGGCATGACGGAAGAGGAACAGCAGACGGTGATCGACGCGGTCAACGGGTTTGAGGTTTTACGATGATTCACGATTATCGGATCAATTATCATAATATCTCCCTTCGTCCTTTGGAGAGGGGAGATATTGAAAACCTGAGAAACTGGAGAAACGAACCGGGCAACACGACCTATCTCAGCAAGATTCCTTATATCACGCCCGAAATGCAGGCGGCATGGTTTGAAAACTATATCGGCAATCGGGAAGAGCTGTGCTTTGCAATTATTGAAAATCAAGACCTCCACAGGATGGTCGGCAGTCTGAGCTTATACGGTTTCTCAAATCATGCGTGTCTGTTTGGAAAAATCCTGATCGGCGATGTTGACGCGCACGGAAAGAAAGTGGGTGTGAACGCGACAAAGGCCGCAGTCTCCATCGCGTTCGGGACATTGCATTACAGCACGGTAAACCTGTTTGTCTACGCGGAAAACAAAGCAGCCTGCAGGATATACAGAGAAGCAGGGTTTGAAATTGTCGATGAGCATTTAACGGAGGACGGCAGGCGTGAATACACGATGAGCATAAGCAGGGGAGAGACGACATGCACAACATGAAAAGAGTTCAGATGCTTGATTTTCCGCAGCATGGGGATGCGCGGGGGCATCTTGTGATTGTGGAGGGTGCGAAGGATATCCCGTTTGAAATTAAGCGGGCTTTCTATATATACGGCTCCGACGCCGACGTCGTGCGGGGACAGCACGCCAACCGGCTGTCGGAATTCGTGCTGATCAACGTGGCCGGGAAAAGCAAGGTGAAGGTCAAGGACGGGGCAGGGAACGAGGCGATCTACTGCTTGAACCGTCCGCATACGGGCGTCTATCTTCCGAATATGGTCTGGAAAGAGATGTACGACTTTTCCCCCGATTCCGTCTTGCTCGTTCTGGCCAGCACGCACTATGATCCCGATGAGTATATCCGGGACTACAGAGACTTTGAGACTGAGGTACAGGCGTTTGCCGAGTAACCCTGATCAAAAGCAGGAGGCTTTTCTCACAGCCCCCTGCTTTTTGCTTTCATACTGATTTTCATTAAGGCAACACCGCACAATCCGGCTTCGGTGCCTCTTGGAAAAATTGTGCTCTGATTTTGTCACTTTTTATTAAAAAATAGTATCAAATCATTGTCATATCTCCCTTTGGACGGGCATATGCTTTTGCAGGGGGTGAGTGCATGGCATATGAAGAGGCGCAGAAGGGCGTCCAAAAGAGCCATCTGCTGAATCTCGAGAACCGGGAGAAGCTGAGTCTGACGGGCGTGGTGGATGTGAGTGGCTTCGACGAAAACGTCATCGTGCTCGTGACCGGGCTCGGGCCGCTGACGATACGGGGAGAGGCGCTGCACATCGACCGCATCGACCTGGCTGCCGGTCAGCTCGAGGTGCGCGGCCGGGTGCGCGAGCTGAGCTACGAGGAGGCGGCCCCCGAGGGCGGCTTCTGGTCGCGGCTCTTTGGCTGAATGGCGCTCAGCATCCGCGGCCAGGCCTTCTCTCTGCTGCTCGCCTACGGGCTCGGCCTGGGGCTGGGACTTCTGTACGATATGCTCCGCCCCATCCGCCGGCGCGGCGGGGATACGCTCTGGGACGGGCTCTTCTGCCTGTGCGCGGCGGGCGCCGCGTTCTTTCTCGCCATGCGTGCCGAGAGCGGGGTGCTCGGCACGGGGGAGTTGCTGATGAGCCTGCTGGGTCTGCTCGCCTATTTTCATTTTCTGAGTCCCGCCTGCTTTCCCGCCATGGAGGCCCTTGTTTCAGAATTTGGAGTATTGTTGGCAAATACTCAACTTTTGATAAAAAAAGTTGCTTTTTCAGCAAAAAAACTCTTTCAAAATTCTCAAGGATGATTTATGATAGAACAGTATTCGCGCAAGGAATTTGAGCGGGGAAGCCCCCGCCGCAGCCGGGCAGGCACGGGCGCGCGGGAGACCCTGATCCGCATCGTGCTGCCCTCGCTACTGCTCTATTCGGCGGTCTGCCTCGCCTCGGCAAGGCGGACGCTCTCTGCGGCAGAGGCCAGAGAGGCTGCGCTGCGTGAGGCGCTCGCGGCGGTCGAACGTGACAATCGCGAGATGGGCCGTCGGCTCGAGAGCGGTTGGAGCGCGGAGGAGCTGGAGGCGCTCGCGCGGGAGAGGCTGGGTCTCGTTCTGCCGGGCGACAGGGTTTTTCATTTTGAAGACTGATCCGACGATCACGGATCAAAACATAAGAGACAGAGAGGGAAATCCATGGATTGGCAAGTCGGTGATATTCTGGAAGGTAAGGTAAGCGGAATCACGAAGTTTGGGGCCTTTGTCGCCCTCCCCGGCGGCAAGAGCGGTCTGGTGCACATTTCGGAGGTGGCCAACGCCTTTGTCAGCAATGTGGGCGATCATGTACAGCTCGGGCAGACTGTCAAGGTCATGCTGCTCAGCGTCACGCCGGAGGGGAAGATCAACCTCTCCATCAAGCGCGCGGTCTCGGAGCCGCCGAAGAGCGAGGCCAGACCGAGACGGCAGGAGCAGCCGCCCATGCCCAGCCAGGTCTATGTGAGGCCGACCCCCGTCGCCACGGAGACCAGCGGCAACCAGGACTTTGAGGACCGGCTCAAGCGCTTTATGCAGGAGTCGGACAGCCGCATCGCCGACAGCCGCATGTACGCCGATCACCGGCAGCGCCGCAGAAGCAGATAAAACCTGCGCCCCATTTCACGCAAACGGTGAAACGGGGCGTTGTTTTATGTCCTTCGATATAAGGTGTAGCCACAGCGGCAGTTGATGTGGATTTTGCCCTTGTGTCTCGGCACGCGCAGCCATCGGCCGCAGCCGGGACATTTGAAGTAGCGGTAGTCCTTGCGGTCCTTGAGGCGATCCTTCCAGGCGGCGTATGCGCGCTTCTTTTTGTCAACCCAGCGCAGGAGCAGGAGGTTTTCCGCCTCCCGCAAGGGGAGGTTCCGGGAGAAAGCCCGGACAAAGGAGAACACCAGCAGCATCAGCGCCAGCGTCAACAGAAGCGAGCCGAGCCCGCCGCCGATCAGCAGCGCCAGCGCAAAGCCCGCCAGCCCTGTCCAGAACAGGAGCTTGGACAGCTCGTCCATGCCCTGCCGACCTGTGAAAATTTGCTGCAGTTTCTCTCTCATGTCTGTCGCCTCGCAAAGCGTTTATGTATTTTGCTTCAACAAGACACATTTTAAAAAGCACGTTCGCCGCTGTCAAGTACGGCGGCAAATTGTTTACAGAAAAGCAACAGGCTATTTTGGGCCATTCTGAGCGGAGCGAAGAATCCTGGAAATTGCCGTCTTGGAAGAAGAGATCCTTCGCTGCCGCTCAGGATAAAAGATTTATGATCCTTCCGTCCAGTCGCTGAGTTCTATATAGACGGTGACGCGGCCGTCGGTAATAAGCTCGGCGCGCAGGGGGCGCATGTCGGATTTGCCGAACCAGACACTGCAGCGGAGCTCGTCGTCCGGCTCAAAGACAGCGGCGCGCTTGCCGTCCTCCTCCCAGACGCTGTCGATGTGGCCGGTGCGAATGGCGCGCAGCATCGCCGGCAGGGACGAGAGCGGCGAGAGTCCGAAGGAATCGAGCGAGCCCGTGTCCAGCACCACACTGTCGTATTCGAGCGTGGAGCTGCCGGGGCTGACATGGGCCGAGACCCCGCGGATGAGCTCCGGGGCCTGTACGGTGACGCGGCCGCCCTCGGCGTCTTCCTCGTAAGAGAGGACGAAACGGGCGGTCTTGTGCTCGTACTCGGCGCGGACGCTGGCGGTGAAGCTGAGTCTGTCGAGCCCGTTGAGGCGCTCGGCAAAGGCTTTGACCTCGCTCTCCCCCCGGCTTTTGCCGCAGGCAGTGAACAGCAGCGCGAGGCAGAGCAGAGCGGTAATCAGGATAGGCTTTTTCATATGATCATGTCCTCCGCGTTCGTTGATGCTTCACCATATGCGGACGGGCCGGGGAGTATACGCGCCGCTCAATTGACAAAGCGGCTCGAAAGCGGTATGATTTCTCCCGGTATTATCGCTTGGGAGGGTGCTTATGGAACGGATCGGGAACAACAGGGGTGCGCGCTTTGCCGTGCTCGGATATCTGCTGCTCACGGCGTGGGCGATGATCACGCTGTGCTCCCGCTCTTCGCCGCTCTACCCGCTCAACGACTGGGACGACGCCAATTGCTTTTTCACCGTCGGCAAGGCCATGTTCAGCGGGCGGGTGCTGTACAGGGACATCTATGAGCAGAAGGGCTTTCTGCTCTATGTGGTGTACGGCCTCGCTTGGCTGATCTCCCGGCGCAGCTTCTTCGGCGCATATCTCATCGAAATTGCCTGCTTCTTCGTCTTCCTGCGTCTGGTGTGGGGAACACTCCGCCTGTTCATGGACGCGCGTCCCGCCTCCCTGCTCTGTCCGCTGCTGGCCGCCGTTCTGTGCGGCACCCGCGGCTTCTATCTCGGCGGCAGTGTGGAGGAGCTGGCCCTGCCGGTGCTGTATTATCCGATCTGCACGCTGATTCAGGGCGTCAAACTGCGCGGGGACTGCATCCCGACGCGCCGTCAGATGGTGCTGCTGGGGGCCGGGGCGGCGGTGCTGCTGTGGTCGAAGTTCACCCTGCTCGGCATCTATGTGGGCTATGTGCTGTTTGCCATCGTCTACCTGCTGCGGCGCAGGGAGGCGGGGCGGCTGTTTCAGTCGGCAGGGCTGTTCCTGCTTGGCTTTGTGATCGTTACCCTGCCGGTGCTCGCGTACTTTGTGTGCCACGGTGCGCTGGGCGATTTATGGACCGCGTATTTTTACAACAACATTTTCCTCTACTCTCCGGAGCGGAGCGCCGCGCGCTACGCCTTCATCCTCGCGGGCGCGGTGTGGCAGAATCTTCTGATGATGGTGCTGATCGCGCTGGGCGTGGTGTGGGTTCTGCGCTCAAAGCTCGGCAAGGCGTTTCGCTGGGGGATGTTCTGCCTCTATTTTGGCAATGCGTTTTTCATCTACGCCGGGGGCGCGGCCTTTGAGTACTACGCCTACGGTCTCGCGGCGCTGTCCGTGACGGGGCTGCTCGCGCTTTACGAGCTGGGGCGGGTCGCGGTGAAACGCTTTCCCGGCCTGACAGCGTTTCGGCGCGTCAACGGAGCCGCGGCGGCTCTGCTGGTGATTATCCTCTGCGGCGGCCTCGCGTTCGGGCGTTCCATGAACCGCTTCTACGCCTCGTACCGTGCGGAGGACATGTGGTACACGCATTTTGCCGAGCAGGTGCTGGCTTCGGAGGACACGAGCCTCTTCAACTACAACTGTCTCGACCGCGGGCTCTACACCGTGACAGGCGTCGTGCCGGAGACGAAGTATTTCTGCAAGCTGAATATCCCCCTGCAGGAGATGTACGACGAGTGTGAGCGCTATCTCCGCGACGGCGAGACCGCATGGGTTGTTACAAGTCTGCGCGTCGGGCGCGACGAGGAGGAGTTTGAGAAACACGCCGCCCTGCTGGGGGAGAAGTATGAGCTCGCCGCCGAGGAGCGGAGCTTCTTCCGGGATGAGTCCCTGCCGGAGGTGTATTATCTGTATCACCAGCGCTGATAAAAATGACAAAAAGCGCTTGCAATCTTTGGCTAAATGTGATAAATTTCCTTTGTTATTGCGATGAACGGGAAAATAACGCTTTACGTCCTTTTCAGAGATCGGGGGCCTGGGCTGTGAGCCTCCGAACGGGCAGGCGTTTGGTTCGCCCGGGAGCTCCGGCCAATCACCGGCGTGCGGCGCGCGTTAAGTGCTTCAAGCGCGGTCATTTGACCGAACGTGGGTGGTACCGCGGAAGTTCAGCTTTCGTCCCAAATATGGGACGAAAGCTTTTATTTTTTACAGGAGACGAAGGCTTATGAAAGAACTTATGCAGAGCCTCAGAGAGGCTTCCATCAAGGCGATCAACGAATCCGACAGCCCGGAGAGCATTGAGGCGCTGCGCGTCAAGTATCTGGGCAAAAAGGGCGAGCTGACCGCCATCCTCCGCCAGATGGGCAAGCTCACGCCCGAGGAGCGCCCCGTGATGGGCCAGCTGGCAAACCAGCTCCGCTCCGAGATTGAGCAGGCCATTGACCTGCGCAAGACCATCCTCAGCAAGGTGCTGCTCGAAAAGCAGCTTGAGAGCGAGGCCGTGGACGTGACCCTGCCCGGCACGGCCCAGCCCGTCGGCCACAAGCACCCGATGTACAACGTGCTCGACCAGATCAAGGACATCTTCATCGGCATGGGCTTTGAGATCGTCGACGGCCCCGAGGTGGAGCTGGCCGACTACAACTTCACCAAGCTCAACATCGACGAGGGCCACCCCTCCCGCGACTGGATCTGCGCACCCAGACCTCGCCCATGCAGGTCCACGCGATGGAGACCAGGAGCCTGCCCATCCGCATGATCGCGCCGGGCCGCGTCTACCGCAAGGACGAGGTGGACGCCACCCACTCCCCCATGTTCCACCAGATTGAGGGCATGGTCATCGACAAGGGCGTGACCATGGCCGACCTTAAGGCCACGCTGAACCTCGTCGTGGAGAAGATTTACGGCAAGGGCACCGTCACCCGCTTCCGCCCGCACCACTTCCCCTTCACCCATCCAGTGCCACAAGTGCGGCGGCAAGGGCTGCCCCACCTGCAAGGGCGAGGGCTGGATCGAGGTTCTGGGCGCCGGCATGGTGCACCCCAAGGTGCTGGCCGGCTGCGGCATCGACCCGGACGTCTACTCCGGCTGGGCCTTCGGCATGGGGCTCGAGCGTCTCGCCATGGGCGAGTACAAGATCACGGATCTGCGTCTCATCTTTGAAAACGACGTCAGATTCCTCGAACAGTTTTAAGGGAGGACAGGCAGATGAAGCTTTCAAGAAAATGGCTCAATGAGTTCGTAGACCTGCCGCTTGACCAGTACGACGACAGAACCTTTGCCGAGGCCATGACCATCTCCGGCTCCAAGGTTGAGGTGACCGAGGACCTGAGCGCGAGCATCAAAAACGTCAAGGTCGGCAAAATCCTCAAGCTCGAAAAGCACCCCAACTCCGACCACATGCTGGTCGCGCAGATTGACGTCGGTCTGGGCGAGCCCGTCCAGATCTGCACCGGCGCGTGGAACGTCCACGAGGGCGATCTTGTCCCCGCGGCCCTGCACAACTCCCTGCTTCCGAGCGGCGTGAAGATCACGCGCGGCAAGCTCAGAGGCGTTCCGTCCGAGGGTATGCTCTGCTCGCTCAAGGAGCTGAATGTCACGACGCACGACTTCCCCTACGCCGTCATCAAGCCCGCCGCCCTTCTGAACGACTACCACGCCATCGACCCCGCCAAGCCCTCTGTCTCTGCCGACGTCAAGGCGGGCGACAAGATCTTCGGCAAGGTCGTCGCGGGCCAGGTCAAGGCCGTCGCGAACGCGGGCGTCAATCTCTGGGACGTCGCGCTGGATCTCGGCGGAGCGGACGTCGCGGGCGTCTTCGACGTTCAGAATCTGCACGTCGGCGATCTGGTGGCCTACGACACGGCGAAGAACAAAATCTGCACGCTCGAGGACCTGCACGCAAAGCAGGAGGAGTTCCCCCACTGCATGGAGGACGGCATCCTCATCCTGCACGAGGACTGCAAACCCGGCGACGATATGCGCACCCTGCTGGGTCTCGACGACCATGTGGTGGAGTTTGAGATCACCCCGAACCGCCCCGACTGTCTGTGCATGATCGGTCTGGCCCGTGAGGCGGCCGTGACCTTCGATAAAGAGCTCAGGCTGCACGAGCCTGTCGTGAAGGCGACCGCCGGCGGCGACATCAACGAGCTGACCAAAATCTTCATCGAAGACCCGCTGTGCGTGCGCTACACCGGCCGCATGGTGCGCAACGTGAAGATCGCGCCGTCCCCCGCCTGGATGCGCGAGCGCATCCGCAACGCGGGCATGCGCCCCATCAACAACATCGTCGACATCACAAACTATGTCATGCTCGAGTATGGCCAGCCGATGCACGCCTTTGACTTCTCCTGCGTCAAGGGCGGGGAGATCCACGTCCGCTGTGCCAGAGAGGGCGAGACCATCCAGACTCTCGACGGAACCGAGAGGAAGCTGACCCCCTCGATGCTCTGCATCTGCGACACGGAGAAGCCCGTGGGCGTGGCCGGCGTCATGGGCGGCGCAAACTCCGAGATCGTGGGCGACACGGCCATGGTGCTCTTTGAGTCTGCAAATTTCAACGGCACCTCCATCCGCCGCACCGCCACCGCCCTCGGTATGCGCACCGACGCCTCCTCCCGTTACGAGAAGGGCCTCGACCCCCAGAACACCTACAAGGCCGTGCAGCGCGCCTGCGAGCTCATCGAGCTGCTGGGCGCGGGCGAGGTCGTGGAGGGCGTCATCGACGTCTGCCCGAACGAGCTCAAGCAGACCACGGTCAAGCTCGAGCCCGCGAAGGTCAACGCCCTGCTCGGCACCGACATCGACGAGCAGACCATGCGGGACATCCTCATCAAGCTCGGCTTCACGCTGGACGGCGACACGATCTATGTCCCCTCCTGGCGCGCCGACGTGGAGCACTACTCCGACATCGCCGAAGAGGTCGCCCGCTTCTACGGCTACAACGAAATCCCTACCACCTTCACCGGCGGCATCACCACGGCGGGCGGCTATACCCCGCTCCAGCAGCTTGAGCGCAAGATCGGCGAATGCTGCCGCAGCATGGGTCTGGACGAGATCATCACCTATTCCTTCATCAGCCCCACGTATTACGACAAGATCCGCATGCCCGTCGATTCCCCGCTGCGCGACAGCCTGCGCATTTTGAACCCCCTCGGCGAGGACACCTCCATCATGCGCACGACCACAACAAGGAGGCCGCCCTGTACGAGATCGGCCGCATCTACCTCAAGCGGCCCGACGGCATGGCGGACGAGCCGAAGATCGTCTCCCTCGGCGGCTACGGTGAGAAGATGGACTTCTTCGCGCTCAAGGGCTGGGTCGAAAAGCTCCTGAAGGAGCTTGGCGCGGGCAAGGCCAGATTTGTCGCGGAGAAGAGCAACCCCTCCTATCACCCCGGCCGCTGCGCGAAGCTCTTTGTGGGCGATACGGAGATTGGTGTGCTGGGTCAGATCCACCCGCTGGTCGCCGCCAACTACGGTGTGGACGCCGCTTTCTACTGCGCGGAGCTCAGCTTCGACGCGCTGAACACCGTCAAGGGCGCGCTGCCGGTCTACAAGCCCCTGCCGCGCTTCCCCTCCGTCACGCGCGACATCGCGGTGGTCTGCAGGGCCGACATTCCCGTTGGCGAGCTGATGGACTGCATCATGGCGCACGGCGGCCAGTACCTCAAGGACTGCGCCCTTTTCGACGTTTACATGGGCACGCATATTGCTGCCGGGATGAAGTCGGTGGCCTTCTCGCTGACCATGCGCTCCGACGAGCAGACCCTCACGGTCGAGCACGCGGAGGAGACCGTCGCCAAGGTGCTCAAGGCCCTGAGCGACAAGTACAACGCCGTGATGAGATAATACGTCTTTCAAGCGCCCCCGCGCTGCCGATTCGTGCAGCGCGGGGGCGTGTCAATTTGAAATCATAACCGCTCGCGCAGTTTTTTGACCGCCTGCGCCTTTACTTGTGACGCTTTTCTGCTATAATGGGAACAGCAAACAGACGAAAGTGCTAAAGTCTTTGTCGTTTTCTGTGATGTTCCTATTTTTAAGGAGGTATTTCAATGAAAACTTACAGATCTTGGGCCTGCCTGCTGCTTGTTCTCCTGCTGACCCTGTCCCTGGCCCCGGCCGCCTTTGCCGAGGTGGTCTTCTCCGAAGAGACGCAGAGTCTGAGCGGCGAGATCGACGCGACAGCCTTTCTCGCGGGCGCAAGCCCCGTCAGCACCGCCGACGTCAAGGGCATTCTCTTTGAGGCCGGCAACACCGTGAGCGTGGGCGGCTCCAGCGAGTACGCCTTTGTCGCGGGCAATATGGTGTCGCTCTCCGGCAGTATTCTCCGGGACGCCTTTGTCGCGGGCAATAGTCTCAGCATCAGCGGCGACTGCGGGCGCGACATGGTCGCCGTCGCCGAGACGTTGGAGGTCCGCGGCTCTATCGGGCGCGATCTGACGGCGGCCGGCAGAAGCGTCGTGATCAGCGGCCATGTGGGCGGCGACGTCCTTCTCTCCGCTGAGCAGATCACGGTCACGGACGACGCCGAGATTGAGGGCACGCTCCACTATAACGCGAGCGCCGCGATCAGCGCCCCGGCCGAGATCCTCTCCCGCGCCGAGGTCTATGCGGAGAAGCAGGCGGACAGCAGCGAGGCGGCTGCCCGATCCGGCGCTCCCTCAATCCTGTCCACGGTCAGATCCTGCCTGTTCCGTTTTGCCGGCCTGCTGATTATCGCTTATTTTCTGCTCTGGGTCACCCCGCTGTGGGAAAAGCTGGACGCCGACTATACCGGCAAGAGCTTCGGCAGCTACGCCAAAACCGCCGGCATCGGCTTTGCCGTGTTGGCCGGGCTTCCGCTTGCCGCCATTATTCTGATGATCACGGGCGTCGGCCTGCGCGCTGCCTTTGTGCTGCTGCCGGTCTATATGGCGGCCCTGCTCGCCGCGCCGGTGTTTCTCGGCTTCTTTGTCGGCGCGCTGCTCTGGCGCAAGGCGCTTAAAAAGACCCGCAATTACTGGGCGGAGCTCGCGATCGGCCTGCTGGTCTGGGCCGTGCTGGCGGCTGTCCCCTATGTCTCCGCCGTGCTGAAGCTGGTTTCCATCGTGCTTGGCCTCGGTGTGTTCACACGCCTGCTCGGCAAAAAGAAGGCCGCCGCACCCGTGCTTCCGGAGTCTGTGGGTTGAGTTCCGCGGGAAGGACAAGTTCAAAAAATTAAGCAATCTTAAAGATTTTTCGACGGCTTCATACTTTACTTGATTTTGTTTTCTGTTATAATGAAGCCAAGAAAAACGAAAAGGAGGGCTTCGCCGTGGAAGACGCAACCCGTAAATTTACAGCGCTGGACAGCAAGGCCGAGATGAAGGAGATTCTCTCCTCGGTGTATAACTCACTGATGGTCAAGGGCTACAACCCCATCAACCAGATCGTGGGCTATATCCTCTCCGAGGACCCGACCTACATCACCAACTACAATAACGCCCGCACGCTCATCTGCCGCATCGACCGGGACGAGCTGATGCAGGAGCTTTTGAAGTGCTATCTGGATAAGTAAGCGCTGAGAAAACAAAAGGCACAGCGTCGCCGTCGTCCGGCCGCTGTGCCTTTCTTCTCTTGTAGGCCCTGGGGTTTGCGGGCTTCCGCGTCACCGGCGAAAGCGCGCCCCAGCCATTGCGCCTTGCGCGGTTCTGTTTGCGCTTCTCCTTTTTGGAGAGCTTCTCAAACGGGACAAATTTTTCCACAGGAACAGACTCCTTTCGTGCTGTGTCTGATAGAAGGACGGTGGAGCAAGCGGTTTTGTTCCGTATACAGCCCTTGAAACGGAGGCGATCACATGGCCTTGAAAGATAAACTAAAAAAAATCAAGCCGAAAAAGCTCAAGCTGAAGACGCCGGAGCTGAAGGTCCCGGAATTGAAAATGCCTGATTTGAAGGTTCCGGACGTGAAGCTCAAGGAGACCATCTCCTCCCACGGGGCGGCCGCGGCCTCGGCGGTCGTCGCGGTGACGGCGGCGGGCGTGCTGGTCGGCGGAGCCTATGCCTCCCCGGAGGAGATTCTGAGCGACGGGCCCGAGACGGTGATCCAGACGCTTGACAGCAGCGCAAACGAGGCCGAAACCGTCGACGTCGGCGCGGACGAGCCCTGCGACGAGACCGGCACCGAAGAGAAAAAGCGCGGCGTACACGCGGGCGTGCGCTCGATCATGCGTTCTGCTCCCGCCGGGGTGCGGGCGCTGGTGGGCGTGCCGCTCTGGGGCATCGGGACGGCGGCCATGTCGCTGGCCTCCACGCTGTGGAGCTCGGTTCTGTCACCGGCGGCGCTGACGCTGGTGAGCTGGCTCGCCGCCGCGCTGATGGCGGTGCTGATCTTCACCCTCGCGGTCAAGACGGCCTTTCCCGATCTGCCGCTGAAAAAGATCCTGAACCGGCGGAGCATTCTCACGATCATCAGCCTGTGTCTGCTGTTTGGACTATTGGACGCGGTGCTGCCCTTCTTCTGGGAGGACTACGCCGCGATCTCGAAGCTGCTGCGCGTGCTCGGCTCCTTTGTCTGCACCGGCGTGCCCATTGCTTTCTTTGTGCGCCGCCATGCGCGGAAAAAGGAGAAAAAGGTCTTGGCCGAGGTCGCGGAGAAAGCAGAGCCCAGCCTTGCCGAGCGGGAAGCCGCCGCGAGAAAACTTGTCCGGGAACTGGCCGACAGCGTGAGCCGAAGATAATACTCTTCTCCAGAAAGATTTCCGAGGCGGATTTGTGTCAGGCAAGGCAGCGCCCGCAGGGAATACTTTGTGTATTGCCAAGGGCGATAACGAAGCATGGCGCAAATCCGGCCGGAAAGATTCATAGCGGTCTATTGGAGAAGAGTATAAAACATGTCATCCTGAGCTTTGCACAGGATGACAGTTTTTTACGCTTTTTTCTTAAACACAAACAGCTTGCTGATAACGTAGTTGCCGATGACGACGGCGATGGCGGCGACGATGGTGCCGACGAAGGTGGAGAAGCCCATGACGTTCACGATCAGCAGGTTCAGCAGCCAGCCCAAAACCATCGTGACCAGGCGGGAGCCGATGAAGCTGACGAGCTCGGCGCCGATGTTGGGGTTCTGACTTTGGAAGACCCATTTGCGGTTGGTGGGATAGGCAAAGGCGATGCCCGCGACGTTCTCCACAATGGACAGAACGGTGTTCTGCCCCGCCGTCGGGTGAGCCGTGCCGCCGAAAACCAGATAGAGGAACAGAAACTTGGCCGCCCAGGCCACCACGGTGGTGAGGCCGCCGACGATGATGTAGACGATGAGCTCTCTGTACTTGACGCAGAGGGCTTTGATTTTTTCGATCATTTGTTTTCTCCTTCCCGACCGCAGACGCGGGAAATGATATAGCGCGGGCGGCCCTTGATCTCGTCATAGATGCGGGCGAGGTAGTAGCCGATGATGCCGAGGGAGATCATCAGAAAGCTGCCGATGATGAGCAGCAGCAGGATCACCGTGGTAAAGCCCGGCTGGGCCGTGCCCGCGATCTTCTGCACGAGGGAGATCACCCCGAAAACCACCGCCACGATGAGCGTCAGCACGCCCATGACCGTGACCATATGCAGGGGAGCGGAGGAGAAGGAGGCGATATTCGTGATGGCGTACTTGATGAGGGACTTGGTGGACCACTTGCTCACGCCCTCGGTGCGCTCCTGCACACGGTAGAGCACCTCCGTCTTCTTATAGCCCACCCAGAAGGACAGGGCGCGGAAGAAGACGTTGCGCTCCGGCAGGGCGTTGAGCGTATCCACGACCTTGCGGTCAAGCAGCTTAAAGTCCGAGGAGGCGCCCATGTCCATGCCGGTCGCCCTGCTGATGAGGCCGTAGAAGCTGTTGGCCGCAAATTTGTGGAAGCCGCTCTCCTCGCCGCGGTCCTCCTTGATACCCTCCACAACCTCATAGCCCTCCTCCCAGAGGCGATACATGTCCACGATCTTCTCGGGCGGGTGCTGGAGATCGCAGTCGATGACCACGACGCAGTCGCCTTTCGCCTTCTCAAGGCCCGCGAACATGGCGGCCTCCTTGCCGAAGTTGCGGCTGAAGTGGACGCCGACAACGTGGGGATCGGCGGAGCTGGCACACAGGATCTCGCGCCAGGTGCCGTCGCGGGAGCCGTCGTCCACAAACAGGAGCTCGTAGTCGATACCGGCCCCGCTCAGAATTTCGCCGAGGCGTTCCGTCGCGATGGGGATCATTTTTTCTTCGTTATACGAGGGGAGAACAACAGAGAGCATGGGGATCGCTCCTTACTTTGAAATCACATAGGTGGTGGACAGGCCGGTGGTGAAAAGCTCTTCGGCCTGCTTGTAGTCGGTCTCGGTCCGGATGCGGCCGAGGATCTCATCCGCGTCGTAGCCGCTGGACCAAAAGACGCTGGTGTCGATGTAGACCACGACTTCGTCCGCGTCCCCGACATAGTCAAGCATGGGGGCGAGGTCCTGATCATCCGTGACATAGACCTCGTCAAAGGTCAAAAGCTGGATCAGGTCCTCAGTCAGAGGCTCAAAGTGATCGTCGGAGAAATAGACGCAGGGGTCGGCGGCGCGCTCTTTGAGCATGGCGTTATACTCGGCATGCTCGGGATAGAGGTAATCCGGCGGGGCGGAGCGGGCCTGGTACAGGGCGAGGACGGCGATCGCGAGAAAGGCGAGGACGCGCGCAAAATCCGTGAGCGTTTTGTCGCCGAGCGTCGTGTCCGTCACGTCGAGCAAGAAACCGACCGCCAGCACGAGGGCCGGGATGAGGTTGTAGATGTAGCGCGCCTCGTCCACCGGGGAGATCACCGCCACCAGCACGAAGGTGACAAAGGCGGGGAGGATGAACACCAGCCAGTTGAGATTCAGGCGCTTATCAAAGCTCGCCGCCTGGAGGCGCGGGAACACGCCGCAGAGCGTACCGACACAGATGAGGGCCGTGTAGATCGCGGCCTTGAGCCCGTGGGTGGCGAAGCCCATGAAGGTGCGCAGACGGACGGGGTACTGGGCAAAGTTTTTGAGGTTGTCCATCGCGCTCTCCCCGGAGACCAGCTTGCCGGAGAAGAGGTGATCGAGCGCTGCCGGGAAGACGAGGATCAGCGACGCGGCCCCGATCAGGGCGCAGGGGACAAACCACGCGAGGGCCTTGTACTGCCGCTTCACCAGCGCCCAGAGCACATAGGCCGCGCAGAGGAAGAAGGCGTAGAACACGAAATAGTACTGCGTCAAAAGCCCCGCCAGCAGCGTAAGCCAGACAAAGACACAGGTGCGGGGCTTAAAATTTTGCATGAGGTCGGCGATGAAGTACATGAGCACGACGGTCAGCAGGGCGAGCAGGACGTACATGCGGATCATCACCATGGTGGACAGGCCGATCACGCTCAGTCCGTATAGCACCGCGATGGACGCCGCGATATAGCGCCTGCCGCCGAGCTTTCGCGCCAGCGCGTAGAGCATCGCGACCGTGCCGAGGTAAAGGATCCCGTCCAGCACGAGGCCGGTCCACTTGGAGAAGCGGCCTCCCGCGAAGGTCGAGGCGATGTTGAACAGCCAATAGTAGAGCGGCGGGTGTACGTCGTGGACCTGGTTATAGTAGACGGAGCCAAAGTCAAAGCCCTCGTCCCCCGTGACGCTGACGTAATCCAGCAGCTCGTCCCGGGTGACGGTCTTGTGGTCAAGGCTTCCGCCCTTCACGTCCGAGAGGAAGGGGGCATAGCTGGAGTTGGACAGGCCGTAGGTGTAGATCTCGTCGATGAACATGCCCTGCTTGCGCGTTGAGAAGAGCAGGCAGACCCCGCCTGCCAGGATCAGCACGAGCAGCAGCGCCCAGCCGCGTTTTAGAATATCCTTCAAGCCACCGCCTCCGCCATAAAAATTGCCAAAATAGTATACTCCTTCCGGGGTGAAATCCGATTCGCTTCGCTCACATGTATAAGTTCGCGTAGCCAAATCAAAGATTTGGACGCTCACTTAAGTACATCTGCGAAAAAGTGCCTTTATCAGAACTCAAATTTTCTCAGAATCTGCTCTTGCCGAATTGTGCGGTATTGCCTTAATTTTTCTGTCCCTTTTCCTCGTGATAGGCCTTTTCGGTGTTGACGCTCCACAGCGCGCTCTTGTCCGTGCTGCCGGAGAGGATGCATCGCACCGCCTCAAAGGAGGTCATCATCGAGTGGTCCAGGTTGTTGTAGCGGTGCTGGCCGTTGCGGCCGACACAGTAGAGGTTGTCGATGGTGTTCAGCCAGGCGATGAGCTTGTCCATCTCGGCATAGGTGTCGAAGTAGGCGGGATAGGCCTTCTTCACCTTCTCCATGTGGGTGTCCAGCACCTGGGAGGCGTCGGTGATGAGGCCGATGCGCAGCATCTCCTCCACGCCGAGTTTGGTGAAGTCCGCCTCGCTCTGGTTCCAGAAGGCGTCCCCCTCGTTGCAGAAGTACTCCAGACCGACCCAGACCGTGTTCTCCAGGTCCTTCACCAGATAGGGACTCCAGTTGTTGTAAATCTGGAAGCGGCCCATCTTTACGCTGCGGTCCTGGACATAGACCCAGCAGTCCGGGACGATGCCGCCCACGGTGGTCATTTTTGTCTTGTTTACCAGGGCGAGCTTCTTGACCAGCACGCCCAGTGTCATGTAATCCCGGTAGGGCAGGCCCTTCGCGATGCGCGCGGGCTCAGCCGGCACATCGTTCATGCCGCCCACCAGATCCCGGACGGGCATGGAGGAGATCACGCAGTCCCCCTCGAAGCGCCGCCCATCGGCGAGGGTCACGGAGGTGATGCGGCTGCCCTGCTTTTCCAGGGAGACCACCTGCGCATTTTTCAGCACCGTGCCGCCCATGGCCTCCACGCGCGCCGCCACGACCTCCCAGAGCTGGCCGGGGCCGAGCTTGGGGTACTTAAACTCCTCGATGAGAGAGGTGTTCACCTCGCGGTTTCTCACATGCAGCACCTTGCCGAACACATCCTTCAGGATGCCGCCGATCGAGAGGCCCTTGGTGCGCTGCGCCCCCCAGGAGGCGTCGATCTCGCTGGGGTGGCGGCCCCAGAGGTTTTCGGTGTAGTACTCGAAGAACATGGAATAGAGCTCCCGCCCAAAGGAGTTGACGTAGAAGTTTTCAAGGTTGTCCTCCGGCAGCTTGTGCAGCATGGAGCCAAGGTAGGAAAAGCCGCATTTCACGGTCTTTGCAAGGCCCATGTTCTTGAAGGTCTCGGGCTTGAGGGAGATCGGGTAGTCGTAGAACTTCCCGTCGAAAAAGATGCGGGAGACGCGGCGGCGGATGAGCATGACCTCGTCCTCCTTCTCCGGGTCGGGCCCATTCGCGGCCAGCGGCGGGGTACGGCCGAGCAGCAGATCGTCCTTCGACGGCGCGCCCTGTACCGGCAGCAGCTTTTCCCACCATTCGTTGACCTCCGGGGCCTTGGAGAAGAAGCGGTGGCCGCCCATGTCCATGCGGTTTCCGTGCCAGGCGACTGTTTTGGAGATGCCGCCGAAGGTGTCGCTCTCCTCAAAGAGCGTGACGTGTACGTCCTCGGAGCGGCTCAGAAGTTCGTAAGCCGCGGTCAGCCCCGCAGGGCCGCCGCCGATGATCAGTATTTCTTTCATGGATGTCTCTCTCCTGTTGCGGGTATTGGGCTTTGAGGTACGCGGGAAGGGTGTTCGCCTTTGTTATCGATTTTCATTATCCGCGGCTGTGCCGTCGGCCTCGGTGGCGCTGACGACCTCGTCGAAGTCGCCGATCTCCACCTCAATATCGGGCTCTCCCGCGATACCGGCATCCTCGCGCAGGGCGTCGATCCTGGCGCGCTTGTCCCGGATTTTCCCGGCGATGCGGTCGGCCTGGTCAAAGAGCGGGACGAAGAAGCCCTCGGGCGCGGCCTTGGCCTGCTCGTAGTAGAGACGGCCGATCTCGGTGTAAATGCGGTTTAATTCGTCGTGCTCGCTGTTGAGCTCGAGACTGAGCTTGGCGATCTGGCCGAAAGCCTTGGCGCGGTTCGCGCCCTGGGCGTAGACGTCCAGCACGCCGCTGGTGTCCGCCGCCTCCTTGACCTTGCCGGCGAGTTTGCCGAGGGTGTCATTAAAAATGTCCTTATAGTCCGCCATGGTTTGTATCCTCCGATTTTTCTTGAGCTTTATCCTCTTCCGCGCCGGGCTGCTCGATCACGATGGGGCAGGCGGCCGCAGCGGCGCGGTTGACATACAGATCGTCCGGGGAAAAGGGGCGCTTGCGCATATAGAGCAGCAGGGCCGCCGAGGCGAGCACCAGCACCAGACTCAGCGCCTGAGACACGCGGATACCTGTGCCGCCGATATACAGGCTGTCGGTGCGCAGACCCTCGATCCAGAAGCGGCCGATGCCGTAGAGCAGAAAATAGAGCGCGACGCAGTGGCCGTCAAAGCGGCGCTTGCCCTTCCGGTCAAACCAGAGAAGGAAGAGCAGCACACCGAGATTCCACAGGCTCTCATACAGAAACGTGGGATGGACGTAGATGGTTGTGCCGTCCGGGGCGGTCAGGCCCATGCGGCAGAAGACGTCCGTCTCAGCGCCGAAGGCCTCACGGTTCATGAAGTTTCCCCAGCGGCCGATGATCTGCCCGAGCAGCAGCCCGCAGCTCAGATTGTCCATCATGGCCAGGACGGGGATCTTTTTGCGGCGGCAGACCAGCCAGACCGCGAGGATGCCCCCGATCACGCCGCCGTAGATAGCGATGCCGCCGTTCCAGATTGCAAAGAGCTCGTCCGGGTGCTGCAAATAGTAGTCGAGCTGAAACAGCACATAGTACAGTCGCGCGCCGAGGATGGAGCAGGGGATCAGCCAGATCATCACGTCATAGACGTCGTCCTCCCTGAGTCCGAAGCGTTTGGCGCGTCTGGCGCAGAGCAGGATGCCCAGAACAAAGCCGAGGCCGATAAGCACCCCATAAAAGTAGATGGGCCGTCCGAAGACTGTGAAGGACGCGGGTGGGTTGAGGGTGAGCCCTCCCAGCATGGGGAAGGAGATCACCGATGTGCGCTGGATCGTCTCAAGCATCAGGTCTCCGCCTCCCCGCGTTTGGGCGCGACGATCGAGAGCGCCAGGCGCTCGGGCGCGAGCTCCTCCGCCACAAAGCGGCGGCAGTCCTCGGCCGTGATCTCCTCCAGAAGCTCAAAGCTGTCGAAGGAGCAGTAGCCGTCAAAGCTGTCCATTGCAAGCGAGACGCACACGTTGTCGAAGTCCTCCAGCGCCCGGAGCCTCGCGCCCAGGGATGCCCTTTTTGCGCGGGTAAAGGCGGCGGGGTCAAAGCCGTCTTCCGCAATACGCGTGATCTCGGCGTTGAGCTCCGTCAGCACTTTTTCGGGCGTCTTGCTCTCGCCGCCCACGATCATGGTGAGGGTGTCGGCGCTGGCGTCCACTTCATAGTCAAAGTCCATGTTCAGTGTCCCGTCCGCATAGAGGCGGGTAAAGAACGGGGAGGACGTGCCGCAGAGCATACGCAGAGCGAGACTTGCGGTCAGGCGCTGGCGCAGGGCCTCTGTGCCGCGCAGCCCGGGCAGCAGCTTGGCCCCGATCAGAAACTGCGGGGCCGAGACCTCCATCTCCACCGTGCGAAGATGCTCCGAGGGGATCAGGCTCTCCGCCTCGCCGAAGTCGGCGCGCGGGACGGGCATTTTCTCTTTTGGCAGAACCTCTTCCGCAATGCGGGCGATCTCTCCGGGGTCCACGTCGCCCTCCACACAGAGGATCATGTTGGACGGGGCATAGAAGACGCGGTGGCAGTCGTAGAGGGTTTCGGCGGTGATCTCCTGGATGCTCTCCACCGTGCCGGCCACGCGGTCGCGGATCGGATGATGGGCGTACAGCATCTCAAGGAGATTGTAGTAGACGACCATACCGGGGTTATCCTCCCCCATGCGGATCTCCTGGGCGATGATGCCCCGCTCCTTTTCCACGGTCTCCGCCGTGAAATAGGGGGTAGAGACAAAGTGCAGCAGCATGCGCAGATTTTCCTCAAAGCCCTCGGTGCACTGGAAGTAGTAGCAGGTGACACCCGAGGAAGTAAAGGCGTTGGGGTCAGCCCCGTTGGCCGAGAGAATGTTCAGCGCGCTGTCGCCGTCCGGCAGGTCAAACATCTTGTGTTCCAGATAGTGGGCTACGCCCGCCGGGGTGTCGAGCGTGCGCCCGTCCACGCTGAAGCGGCGGCAGGCCCCGCCGTAGTTTGTCGTGAACGCGGCATAATAGGTGGCGTAGTCCCGCTTCGGCACGACGCGCACTTCCAGGCCGTTGTCCAGCACGGCGGTATACAGCGTCTCGCCGACGCCGGGGTATTCATGCTTCTGTATCGTCATAGGCTTCTTCCTCTTCTTCGTCAGTGTTCTCGTTCTCGCCGCGCAGGAAGTAGACGAGGTCGAGCTCCACGCTCTTTGCCACGGCGATCACGTCCTCGCGCGTCACCTCGCCCGCGAGCTCCGCAAGCTCGGTTGGGCCGTAGTCCAGCCCGTCAAGCGCCTGGCTGAGCCAGTAGCCCTCCAGCTCCCCCGGGCTGTCCATGGCAGCGCGCAGGTCGGAGGCCACGGCGCGGCGGGCCCAGTTGAGCTCTTCATCCGTAAAATCGCCGTTTCTCACAGCCTCAAGCTGGGCGAGGATTTCAGCCTTCGCGGCGTCGAATTTATCGAAGCTGATCCCCGACGAGACCAGCATCAGGCCCTTGCGCAGGACGATGGCGGAGCTCGCGTAATAGCAGAGGGAGAGCTTTTCCCTCACGTTCAGAAAGAGCTTGGAGGTCGCGCCGCTGCCGTAGAGGGCGTTGAAAACGTGGATGGCGGCCCGGTCCGGGTCCTCCATGCACTCGCCCAGGCGGAAGCCGAGCACCAGCTTGCCCTGGGTCACATCCATGCGCTCCTCATAGTAACGCGGCTCGGCCTCGAGGGCGTTCATGCGCAGCTCGGTGCCAACGTCGTAGTTGATCTCGCCGCGGGGCATCCCGGCCAGGGCGCTGCGCAGGGCGTCCTCTACCTCCGCAAGCGGCGCCTGGCCGCAGTAGAAGAGCTCCACGGGGCAGCTGCGGAGAAGGTCGCGATAGTAGCGCGTCAGCTTTTTATAATGGATGGCCTCCACGCCCTCCTCGTCTCCGAAGCGGGAGACGGCGAAGTCCTCATAGCAGCACATCTCTTCCAGGCAGCGCTGCACGGCGTAGCCGCGCTTGTCGTTGACGCGGCTGCGGATGAGGTCTAAGAGCTTTTCCTTTTCGCTGTCCACATAGGCGGGCAGCAGGAGGCCGCCGCGCGTGTTTGGGGAGAGCAGCAGTTCGGCCATCAGGCGGCTCATCTCCTCAAGCAGGGCTTCGCCCCCCGGGAGAAAGGCGGGCTCCGGAAAGCTCGCAAAGAAGCCAAAGCAGTGGATTTCGCCCACACGGCGCACAACCGGCTCGATGGCCGCGCCATAGAGCTCGTCCAGGCGGCAGGAGAGCTGCTCCATATCCGGGTAGCGGGTCGTGCCCCGGCGCAGGACGTTCGGCAGCAGCGCGTTCATGGACGCTGTCTCGCGTGAGAGCTGCGTGATGAGATTGAGACTCATGCAGGCGGTTTTGAATTTATCGGATTTCAGATGGCTCAGAAAGACGCCCGGCATCAGCTCCGACCGTGAATACTCCATGGGGCACCTCCATTTAGTCAATTGCGAACACGGTTCGCAATTGAGGACTCGCGCTTATCGCACGCGGCGATGCGTAATACGCCGCGTTTGGTCGGCGCGAGGCCTCGCTTGGCTCGGCTCAGGGTGTTTTTGAGGCGGCAAAGCTGCCCCAAAAACAAATTTGATTATTTCAAATTCTGTTTCCCGTGCTCTGCAACAGTAGTTTTATATAGTATACCACCCATGCGGCGAAAAGAAAAGACCGCCGCAGCTTCTTTTGCTGCGGCGGCATAAAAGTCTGCCAGTATAGTGTTTGAAAATTGCGGGAAAATATCACTTGCGTTCAGCTTCGGCCAAACTCGCGCCGGTACAGCTTCACAAGGCTGGGCGAGCCCCAGCAGAGGAAGAGGGCAATCGCCGAGCCGACGGCGGTCTGGAGGATCTGGAAGGGCAGCTTCGCGATGGCGTAGGCAGGCGTGGAGTACACGAAGGCGCGGCCCAGGCTGTAGCCCGTGAAGGTGATGATCCAGCCGATCACCGCGCCGATGATCGAGGCGTGGAGGGGGCGTTCCTTCATCCAGCGGTGGACGAAAAGCGAGATCACCACCGCCTGCAGCCCGTGCACTGCCAGAGAAACGAACATGGGCGCAGGGTAAAACAGCATATCCCCCAGAAACGCGCCCACGCCGCCCACGAGAAAGGCATAGAACGGCTCGAGCAGAATGGCCGCCGTGACGATGATCACATCATTCAGATACATATGGCCGCCGGGGACGGGGACGGACAGGATGCTGGTGCTCATGATGATGTTCATGGCCATGAGCAGAGCTGTCGTCGTCAGCGCTTTGACTGGTATTTCATTTTTATTCATGGTATCAGCTCCTTGACTTTTTGCTGTTATCAGTATATGCTGATTTTGGTACTATGAATATACTCAGATAAGGAATTTTTTATAAGACCAGATGAACTATGTTATTGACAAAGACGGGGAAACGCCCGCCTATATGCAGCTCTATGCCCAACTCCGGGCGGACATCCTTGCGGGGGCCCTGCCCTTTGGGGCAAAGCTGCCCTCCAAACGCACTCTGGCCGAGGAACTGGGGCTCAGCCTAATCACGGTGGAGCACGCGCTGGCTCTGCTGGCGGATGAGGGCTATGTCGAGACGCGGCAGCGCAGCGGGATTTTTGTGGCCTTCGGCGGTCTGAGATACACGGAGGAGCCCCCTGTCCTGCCGGTCTCCGCGCCTGCTTCCGACGCAGCGCCCGAGGACTTTCCCTTCTCGGCCCTCGCGCGAACCATGCGGAAGGTGCTGACAGACTACGACCGGCGCATTCTGCTGCGCTCCCCCGGCAGCGGGACAATTGAGCTGCGCGGGGCGATCGCAGCCTATATTGCACGCAGCCGGGGGCTCTCGGTCTCGCCGGAGCGCATCATCGTGGGCGCGGGGGCGGAATACCTCTATGCCCTTATCGCCCAGCTCTTTGGCCGGGAGACGCGCTTTGCCCTGGAGGAGCCCTGCTATACGCGCATCCGCCAGGTCTATGAGGCAAACGGCATCGTCTGCGAGGGGCTGACCATGGGAGCGGACGGCATTGTGTCGCGCGCGCTGAGGGAGAGCCGGGCTGGCGTGCTGCACGTCACACCGTTCAACAGCTATCCAAGCCGCGTCACCGCCTCGGCGGGCAAACGGCACGAGTACGCCGCCTGGGCCGAGGCGCGCGGCAGCTATATTGTGGAGGACGACTACGACTCGGAGCTCGCGTCGGTGACGAAGCACATCGAGACGATCTGCTCCCTTGCGCCGGAGCGGGTGCTCTACCTCAACACCTTCTCGCGCAGCTTCGCTCCCTCCATGCGCACAGCCTATCTGGTCCTGCCGGAGCCACTGGTGGAGCGCTGGCAGGAAAAGCTCGGCTTTTACTCCTGCACGGTCCCGGTTTTTGAGCAGTACGTCCTGGCCGCGTTTCTGAATAACGGCGAGCTGGAACGATACATCAACCGGAGGCGGAGAAAGCTGCGGCAGGAAAAGGGGTAATCGCAGCAAACAGAATATAGAAGTCCCCGGCAAATACGGAGCAGACACATCCGTATTTGCCGGGGACGGTTGGTTATATAAATGTACCATTTTCTTCGTAGAGAAGGGGCTTGTCCCCTCCCGCACGGCGTCTCCTTCATGTCTGAACGCGCCTGGGCGAACGCGAAAAACGGGGCGTGTTCCGCCGGGCGACCGCAAGGGTCGCCCCTACGGTGAAATAAGAGCGTTTTTGCCTTTAAGGCGCCGCAAAACAACAGGTAACTCCAAACGCTATTGATAGAGCTCCAAATGTCGGCTCAGGCAGAAATAGGTGCTGCCGAGCTGGCGGTCGGAAAACATGGTGAAGAGCTCGCCCTGGACGCAGTCGGCCTGGTAGACCACGGCGGGGACCATGTGCCGCTCGCCCAAAAGCAGACGCAGCGCGACCTCCACGCACTCGCGCCGCGGAACCAGGCTTGCAAAACGCGCGGTGTTGACCACGGCATACTGGCCCTTCTGGTACACTACGTCGTAAAGCGTATCGGGAAACTCCGGTGAGGCCACGCGGTTCAAGACCACCTCGCCCACGCACATGCGAAAATCGTCGGTCAGCCAGTCGCTGCCCGCCATGGCGTCGATGACACGGGAAAGCAGCCACAGCTCCGCAAAGGAGACCGGCGCGCCCGTGCCGCCCGCCTGGATCGCCGCGTTTCGGGCCGTCTCCGCCGCCTGTCCGGCGCGGATGTCGCCATCGACCGCAGCCTCGCACATCTCGCCGAGGTAGTAGCCCGCCATGTCCAGCGCCGTGCTTTTGGTGCGGTGGCCGAGAAACGCAAAGTCCCCCTCCTCCGGAACAGGGGTCGGGGCAGGCGTGGGCTCCGGGGTAGGCTCCGGCTCGGGCGTGGGCTCCGGGGTCGGCTCCGGCGGGTGCAGGACGCGGACATGCATATGCGCGGGCAGCAGACTCTGCTCCGCAAAGCCGTGCAGAGGCATGGTCAGCAGCAGGCAGAGCAGGGCGACCAGCAGTCTCTGCGCGCGCCGCGGAAGCCGACGCAGATACATGATCGCCATTTCCCACCGATTTCTCATCATTTCCCACCTCCCGCGGCCCATTATAGCCGGGGGAGGGCGCGGAAACGGTCGGAACGCGGAGGGAAATAAGGGAGAAATACGGGGCGCTCAAGATAACAGCATACATTTTGCTGCGCCTAATGCGCACTATAGCTCCACAGTTTTTCAGCCCTTCAGCTCTGTGACATACCGCACCACATAATCCGCAAAGCGGCGCGTGGCGGGGCCGGCGCGATCGCCCGCCGCAATGGCGAGGCCGATGGTGCGCTTCGCCTCGGGGATCAGGGGGAGAATCTGCAAATCGTACTGTCTGCCCTTGAGCAGCAGCTCCGGCATGATGCTGATGCCGAGGCCCTGCTCCACCATGGCGATGACGGCGTAGTCGTCCTTGGTGTAGAAGCGGACGTTCGGCTTGACGCCCGCCGCCTCGAGGGCGCGGCGCGCGTCGTGGTCGGAGCTCTCGAGCAGACTGATGAAGGGCTCGGTCTCGCACTCGACCAGTGGGAACCGGGGGTAATTCTCAAAGCGGCTGTGGCGCGGCAGAATGGCGAGCAGCCTGTCCTCCATGAGCGGGATACACTCACAGCCGACAGGGGACGGCAGGGTCACGAAACCCACGTCCACGCTGCCGTCCGTGAGCCACTGCTCCACGTCGTGATAGTCGCCGTTGAGGAGCTTAAAGTCGACCCTCGGGTAGTCGCGCTGAAACTCCTTGAGAACCGGCGGCAGCCAATGGACCGCGACGGAGGTAAAAGCCCCGATGCGCACCGTGCCGGATTCGAGTCCCCGGATCGACGAGGCCGTCTGCCGCAGCTGCTCCGCCGCGCCGAGGAAGCTCCGCACCGAGGGCAGCAGGCGCTCCCCCTCGCTTGTGAGCTTGACCCCCGCGCGATTGCGGGTCAGGAGGGCAAAGCCGAGCTCTTTTTCCAGCGCGTCGAGACAATGGCTGACCGCCGACTGGGTGCAGCCGAGCTCCGCCGCCGCCTTGGTGAGACTGCCTGAGTCCACCACCGTCATCAGGGTCTGATATTTGTCGAGCGCCATGTGCGTATCCCGCCTTTATATGAAAATTTTTCATGCTAACATGAAACGAATGTTGTTCTTTTCTATTATATGAAAAAATTTTGAACAATCAAGTGTTTTTGGGGAAATTCACCATTGAAGATTATTCCGTTTGTTTTATAATCCAGTCATTCCTTGAAAAGAGAGGTTCGTTCACATGACCACAACCAGTATCATTATTCTGCTTGCCATCGGCGTCTACCTTGTCGGTATGCTTGCCATCGGCTTTAAGTACTCAAACAACAAGACCTCCGAAGATTTCTATCTCGGCGGCAGAAAGCTCGGCCCCATCGTGACCGCCATGAGCACAGAGGCCTCGGACATGAGCGCCTACCTGTTGATGGGCGTGCCGGGTCTGGCGCTGTTCTGCGGCGTGGCCGAGGCGAGCTGGACCGCCATCGGTCTGTCGATCGGCACCTGGCTCAACTGGCTGATCGTCGCCAAACGTCTGCGCCGCTACTCGGCAAAGCTCCATTCCATCACCGTGCCCGACTTCCTGGCCGCGCGCTTCCGCGACAACACCAAGCTCATTGAGATCATCGGCGCACTGACCATCATCGTCTTCTTCGTACCCTACACGGCCTCCGGCTTTGCCGCCTGCGGTAAGCTGTTCAACAGCCTCTTCGGCTTTGACTACATGCCCGCCATGATCATCTCGGCGGCGGTCATCGTCGCTTACTGCGCGCTCGGCGGCTTTATGGCGGCTTCGGTGACGAGCCTGATTCAGTCCATCGTCATGACCTTCGCGCTGATCGTCGTCTGCTTCTTCGGCATCAACGCCGCCGGCGGCTGGGGCGCCGTCATGGACAACGCCCGCTCCGTCCCCGGCTATCTCAGCCTCTTTGCCAGCACCGACATCAACAGCACAGCGGCCGGCCCCTACACCTTTGTCATGATCGTCTCCACCCTGGCCTGGGGCCTCGGCTATTTCGGCATGCCCCACATTCTGGTACACTTCATGGCGGTTGACGATGAAAACAAGCTCAGCCTCTCCCGCCGCGTCGGTTCGATCTGGTGCGTGATCTCTCTGGGCGTGGCCGTTGTGATCGGCCTTGTCGGCTTCGGCATGGTCAAGTCCGGCGCACTGAACGCCTACGGCAGCGAGCCCGAGGCAGAGAATATGATCGTCAATGTCGCCCACCTGATCGCCCAGAAGGGCGTCTTCCCCGCCATCATCGGCGGCTTCATTCTGGCGGGTATTCTGGCCGCCACCATGTCCACCGCCGACGCCCAGCTCCTGGGCGCGGCCTCCGGCGTGACCCATAACCTGCTCAACGACGTCATGGGCATCAAGCTCGACGACAAGAAGAACATGCTCATTGCCCGCCTCACCGTTATCGGTGTGGCCATCCTCGGCGTGATCTTTGCCGCCGATCCCAACAGCTCCATCTTCCGCGTGGTGTCCTTCGCCTGGGCCGGCTTCGGCGCGACCTTCGGCCCGGTAGTGCTCTTTGCCCTGTTCTGGAAGCGCTGCAACAAGCAGGGCGCTATCGCCGGCATGGCCTCCGGCATGATCATGATTTTCGTGTGGAAGTATCTGATCCGTCCCCTCGGCGGCGCCTTCAACATCTATGAGCTGCTGCCCGCGTTCATCGTCTCCAGCCTTGTGATCGTGCTGGTGTCTCTCGCCACCCCGGCCCCCGACAAGGACATCGTCAAAGAGTTTGAGAGCGTGTAATAAACCGCTTTCCATACAAAAGCCCCCGCGCCGGTCGGCGCGGGGGCTGATTTGTTACAGTGCTCAGATCAGGTAGGGCTTGAGGGCCTCGGGGCACTTCTCACGGTCAGAGCTCATAGAGACCACAAACTCAATGTTCTCGCGGTCGGAATAGGCGGCCAGCCACTGGAGGAAAGCGACGGCGGCCTCCTCATCCTTGTCCTTGACCAGCTTGTAGAAATTATCAATAAAGAAGTGGGTGATGTCATAGTTACCCGCGTGGATACCGGAGATAAAGCCCTTGAAGAATTCGTAGGTGCCGATATCGTAGCTGCCGGCGTCGATCAGACGGGCCTGGTAGGGGATGTCGTAGGTGAGTTTGCGTTCTTTCTCAATGACGATCACGTCACCCTTGCCCTCGTTGACAGCCGTGCAAACCAGGCCCACCAGGATTTTCGTCTTGCCGGACCCCTTCAGACCCATGATAATTTTAAGCATAATGACAAGCACTCCTTTGTAATTGATGATAGTTGATAATTTGGGGATGATAAATCTTATGTATAGCTTATCATCTTTCGCTCCCCGGCGCAAGAGGGGAGTTGTAAAGTCGGCGTAAACTTTAAGCGGGCATGAAAATGCGGCGTCCGGAGCATGTGTCCGAAACGCCGTTATTTTTATGCCGCCTTGTCCATGGCGATCCCGGCGGCGCGGAGCATGTCCTGGATGCTGACCGCGTAGCCGCGCGTCGAATCTGAAATAAAAACGTGGGTGACCGCGCCGACGAGCCTGCCGTTTTGCAGAATGGGGCTGCCGCTCATCCCCTGGACGATGCCTCCGGTGCGCCCCAGCAGAGCGGGATCGGTGACGCTGAACATGGCGTGGGTGCCGTCCGCGTCGCGGTAGACCCGGTTGACCTCCACCGCGTATTCACGCGCGTCGCGCCCCTCGACGGTGGCAAGGATGGAGGCCGGGCCCGCCGTAATCATGCCGATCTCCGCCGGGCGGGTACCGAGCCTCGCCTCGGCGCGGCCGAAGATGCCGACCTCGGTGTTGCGCTCCACGCTGCCCAGGACCCGCGTGAGGTCGGAGACCCCGTTGAGCTCACCTGGCGCACCCGCCGCGCCGGGGTGGACGGAGACGATCTGCGCCTCGGTGACGCTGCCCTCCCGCAGGGGGATGGCAAGGCCGGTGTCGGCGTCGCTGACGCTGTGGCCCAGCGCGCCGAAAACCCCGCTGTCGGGGTCGCAGAAGGTGAGTGTGCCGATGCCGTTGAGCCCGTCGCGCAGCAGGATGCCCAGCATGGGCCGCCCCTCCTCGCCATAGGCCGGGGCGACGGGGACGCTCAGCTCCTGCGAGCCGCGGCGGACCGTCAGTTCGATCTCGTCCCCGGCGCCCTCCAGAGCCTCAATGAGCGCCGCGGCGTCCGGCACCTCGCGCCCGTCCGCCCCACAGATCAGATCGCCCCGGCGTATGCCCGCCGCCTCCGCGGGCGTGACCTCGCCCGTCTCCGTCTCCACCGGGCAGAAGCCCGCCACAAAGACGCCGTCGGTGCTGATCTGGATGCCCACGGCCTGGCCGCCCACCATGAGCTCTTGGGCATAAGCCGCGCCTGTCAGACCCGACAGCAAAAGCAGGGCCCACAGCCCCGCGAATATCTGTTTTTTCATACAGGTTCCCTCCCGCGCAATTTTTACAAAAATCAGTATGTGCGCGGCGGGGCAAAATAAAGGCGGAACTGTCTGACAATCGCCAAAGCGCAGCGATGACAGGCGGTTCCGCCGTTTGTTATTTATTGGATGATTACTTGTCCAGCATATGTACGTTGATATGCTCGTAGCTCATTTCGACGCCGTTGGCCGCGAAGGTATCCCGCACATGCTCGTTGAGATCAAAGTACACGTCCCAGTAGTCGGCGTTGTTGACCCAGACGCGCGTCACATACTTGATGGAGCTTGCGTCGTAGGAGAGCAGACGGACAAAGGGCGCGGGGTCGGGGAGAATGCGGGAGTCCATGGCGATCGCCTCGAGGATGGCCTTTTTGACCGTCTCGGTCGGGGCGTCATAGGAGGCGGAGAAGGTGAGGTCGACGCGGCGTCTCGGCTCGCGGCTGTAGTTCTTGACGGCGGCCGCGGTCAGATCGCCGTTCGGGATGGAGATGGAGACGTTGTCCAGTGTGGCGAGGGTGGTGTTGAAAAAGCCGATGTTCTTGACTGAACCGACTTTGTCGCCCAGCTCCACGAAGTCGCCCTCTTTAAAGGGCTTGTTGATGTGCAGCATGATGCCGGAGAAGAAATTGGTCAGCAGGCCCTGCACCGACAGCGACAGAGCAAGACCGGCCACGCTGAGCACCGCGACAAGCGAGGTGGCGTTGATGCCGAAGGCTCCGGCCACGATGATGATGGTCAGCGCCCAGAGCAGGGTGGTGACGAGCTTTGCGATGAGGTTTTTGACGGGGGCGTCCAGCTTGGTTGCGCGGGCGAGCATCCTGGCCATGACCGCCTTGATGATGCGGATGGCGATGTAGCAGACCAGGAAAGTAATGATGCCGGAGACGATGGTGTCAAGCGCGAGGTTGCCCGTGAGTGTGTTCAGATTGGCACGGGCCTGGTTTACGGTTTGCTGTACAGTCTGTTCCACATCCATTGCGTCGAGTACATCCATTTTGAATTCTCCCTTCTATATTTTTATAAGGAAAACCATGCTGCCTCCCCTGAAAGGGGAGTTAGATCGCCCCGTTCTACCAACGAGGGGCGAGCCGGAGGGGTAACAAACCCCTCAGTCTCACTCGCTGCGCTCCCTCGACAGCTCCCCTTTCAGGGGAGCCAAGGCCCCGCTCATC
Source organism: uncultured Eubacteriales bacterium (assembly GCA_900319695.1). Lineage (GTDB taxonomy): Bacteria > Bacillota > Clostridia > Oscillospirales > Oscillospiraceae > Limivicinus. Next base: position 8,765 of record ONPN01000026.1, on the reverse strand, counting down.
TTCCGCTGTCCAGATACCCTTCCAAAATCAGGCTGGCGGCGACCGCGTCTACGGTTTTGCGGTGCTGCTTCTCCTTCTTTCCGGTGCTGTGGAGAATGGCATGGGCCTCGATGCTGCTGCGCCGCTCGTCCCAGAGAATGACGGGCAGGCCGCTCTCGCGGATCAGGAGCTCCCGAAAGGCGCGGCTTTTCTCCGCGCGCGGGCCCTCCGTGCCGTCCATGTTCTTCGGCAGGCCCAGCACCAGGGTGCCGACCTCGCGCGCCTTTGCCTCTTCGGCGATGCGTCTGGCCGCGCGTTCCATATCCCATTCCGGCATCGTCCAGGCCTCGCCCGCCAGCATCCCCAGCAGATCCGAGACCGCAAGCCCGATGCGCTGATCGCCGTAGTCAATGGCCATGGTGCGCATGTAGCTTCCTCCTTGTCGTCAGGCTTCCGCAGTCACTGTCGTGCGGAGCTTATCTGTGAGAGTGAAGAGTTGAGAGTGGAGTGTGGAGTTGAGGTGTCGCTTCGCGACTATTTTTAATTGCGCCGCAGACGCTCCATAACTCCACACTTATTTTCTGTGTTTCAGCTTTGTAAACAGCGCCGGGGCAATCGTGCCCGCGCGGGCGACGGCGCAAAACGCCGCGTAGTTGAGCGGGACATTTTTTGTGCGGATCACCGCGCAGAGGGCCTGCACCGCCATTCCGCCGAAGACGTCCCGGCTGCGCGCCTGTACCTGTTCGTTTTCCACGGCACGGCGAATCTCCGCCCGCTTCTGCGCCGCTGTCAGCGTGCACTTGGGGGAAAACAGCGTGGTCAGGCAGGAAAAGACGCTTTTCATAAACATGTAGCGGAAGTCCCGCTCGTCCGTCACATGAAAGCGGCGGCAGAGGGTTTCCATGCGGCTGTCGGCGAGGCAGCAGACCTCCAGCTTTTTGTCATAGTAGCGGGTAATCAGGCTCTCGCCTGGGTACATGATGTACTGATACTTGCACGCAGGCAGCACCGCCACCGTCCCGGCGCGCTCGAGGCAGTCGTAGATGAAAAGCCGGTCCTCGCCCCAGCGGTAGTCCTGGAAGCGGATGTTGTTTTCCAGCACCAGCCCGGCGCGGAACAGCTTGCCCCAGACCTGGTTCAGGAGGTTGGCTTTGTATATCCGCCCCAGGTGTGCTCCGATGGTCTCGGGCGTATAGCGGGCGGCGGGCTCAAAGTACCCGGCCTCGCTGCCGTCCGGGTTCAGGATCGAAAAGCCCATGAGCACGAGGTCGGCGTCCCCGGCGTTTTCGATGGCGTACGCAAGCGCATCGTGGGAAAGCAGATCGTCCGCGTCGGAGAAGAGGATGTATTCCGTCCCCTGCGGGACATGCTCAAGGCCGATGTTGCGCGCCTGCGCCGGGCCGCCGTTCGGGACGCTCACGGGCAGGACGCGGCTGTCCTCCTCCCGCAGGCGGGCGAGGATCACGGCGGTTTCGTCGGTCGAGCCGTCGTCCACCGCGATGAGCAGCAGGTCGCCCATGGTCTGGGCGAGGATGCTTTTCACGGTGCGTTCAATTGTCGAAGCCGCGTTGTAGGCGGGCATGATAACCGCCGCGCGCGGGGCAGGGACGCCTTGCATGGGCAGACCTCCGAATCGTTTCAGTGCTTGCCCGCTTCAGGGGGACAGGCGTGGTAGACTTCCAAAAGGTAAAGATACATGGGCATGAGCTCGGCCCAGGCGTTAATCAGGACTTGTGTCAGCTCCTCGCTGTAGGCCGGGGCGCCCCAGTCGAAGCTCTTCTCCGCCCCCACCCAGCGGCGGTTGTACCAGTCGTCGAGCAGGGGATCATCGTGCAGGGCCTTGGGGCGCTTATAGGGCTCCCCGCTCGGGGTCCAGCCCTTGCGCGCAAGCCCCTGGGCGAGACGGCGAAAGCGGCTGGGATTGGCGTCGATGCCCGAACGGAAGGCCGCCATCTGCGCAGGCGTCACGGTGTAAAAGCCCATACCGATGGCGTACGCGGCGGGTCCGATCTCAAACCAGAAGGCCGGCCCGTCGCGCAGGGCCTGGCTGTCCGCCGCCGTGAACCACAGGTGGTCTTTGTACGGCCCGCGCCCGAAGAGCCGCCGCGCGTCGCGGTAGATGCGGGACAGATGCACAGCCCCCTCAAAATCGGGGAAGCGTTCATTCATCAGTGCGACGGAATCCGCCGCCAGAGCCTTGAAGGGCGTGTTGACGCAGTCCTCAAATTCCTGCTTGTGGGCAAGAAACCAGGGCCGCTCGTTATGAAAGGCGAGCTCCCAGAGGAACGCGCCGGTTTTTTCGGTGAAGCCTGTGAACATGGAAAAACCGTCTTTCAATAGAATATATATTGTATGTTGGGGCGAATCCGCATAACGCACGTCGTACCGCACGGGCCGTTCGTGAACGTCCCCTACGCCGTGAACCTTCATCTGTCACACGCCACGTTTCATTCTGCGGATGTCCACACCCACAAAGGGCAGATAGAGAAACTCACCCAGAATACGCGAGGCAATCTGCGGGGTATAGCGCCTTTTCAGCTCGTCATCCGTAAGATTGGTGCTTATGATGGTCGGTCGCCCGTTCACCAGGCGGTTGTTAACAAGAGTGTACAGAGCGCTCTGAGCCATGGGTGCGGCCATCTCGGTGCCCAGGTCGTCGAGGATCATAAGGTCGCAGCTCTCCATACGCCTGATGCGCAGTGCGGCGGCCTCACCCTCCTCAGTGTCGCGCTGGAACTTGGCCAGCTCATAATTTTCCAAAGCCGAGGCGGCGGTGTCGTAGCAGACCGAGAAGCCCCGGGAGGCCACCACGCGGGCGATGCAGGCCGAGAGATAGGTCTTGCCGAGGCCCGTCTCCCCCTGAAAGCGAAGATTAGGGGAGTGATGGGAAAAGTCCTCGGCATACTGTCTGCAAACTTCACAGATAGACTGCATGGTTTCCCGCTGCGGCACCCCCGTACGAGGATCGACCTTTGTCGGATAAAGTGTGAGGTCAAATTTTTCAAAGCTCTCATCTCCTCGGCGCATGAGCGTGCCGAGCTCCTTCGTCAGCTCCCGGTTATAGAGACGGTCGAGGCATTGGCAGACCCCGTTTTGATAGAGGCCGGTGTCGCGGCAGAGGGGACAAGAGACGATCTCGTCCAGGTAGTGCTCGCCGAAGCCTGCCTCGGTCAGCAGCTCCGCCCGGCGCATCTGGAGGTCGAGGTTTTCCTCCTTGATCGCGTCGATTTTCTCCTTGAGGTCGGGCGCACGCGAAATGGTCAGCTTCACGAGCTGGGCCATGTGGGCGCGCAGTTTTGCGTCGATGCTGCGCAGCTCTGGCACGCGGACGCAGACCTCGGTATAGCGGCGCTGCATCTCATCCCGGTTGCGCGCGCGGATATTTTCAAGCTCGCCCCTCGCCCGGGCAAGGAGCTTTCCGTCATATTTCATTGTATCACCCGAAAGTACTATTTGGATTTAAGCAAAGATTTCAGATCACTCAGGTCAATAGGCTCATCCGCCCGTTGAGGGCTCTTCCCGCCGGTGCGGCGGCTGTCCTTGTCGCGCACGTCGGCGGGCGTGTGGATGCCCTTCTCGTGCCAGCTCTTGAGGATGCCGTTCATGTAGCCCAACTTGACGCCGCCTGTGTTGGCGACGGTCTTCTCACAGGCAAGCTCGATCAGTTCCTCGTCAAAGCCCATGTCGAGCCACGAGGTCAGAAACTTGGTCTCGGGCCCGCTCAAAGCCCGGCCCTGGATGCCGAGCAGACGCGCCATGCGGCTGAGCTTGTCCCGCCTGTGGGAGCTCGCGGCGATGTACTCCTCCGCCTGCTCGATCGTCAGGATCTCGCGGTTTGCCCAGACGTAGCCCTCCTTTTCGATCTGGCGCATGGAGGGGGGATTGCCGGCGGGGTAGAGGCTGACACAGTAGTTGAGCAGCATCATCAGTACCTCCGGCGGCAGGGCAAGGTAGTCGTAGAGGCCGAAGAGCTTTTTGAGGTCCCCGGTGGAAAGCAGGCGTCCCAATACGCGCTGGGCCTCCGTGATGATGGCGGCGAAGCGCGGATCCTCCCTGCTCCTTGCGGCGATGTCCTTCGCCGTGTACTCCGGCGACTCGTCCGCCGGGGCGGGGGGAGGCGGCTCAGGCTTCGGCGGGACGATCACCGGCGCGTCCGAAAGCTCGAGCCGGGAGAGCTTTTCGGAGGCGGCCTCGATCTCCCGGAGCGTGCGGCAGAGGGCGCGGGCCGCGTCCTCGAGGTCGCCGTCGGGATTTTTCAGGCGGTAGAGCCACAGCAGGGCCACGTCGCCGTCGTGTGCCGCGATCAGCCGGTCGAGCGCGGCGGGGGAGATCAAATTGTCCTGCATGCGGGTCACCTCCTCATAATTCACGCATTGTTCACGTTAGAGCCTTATTATATCACGACTTCCCCCTTGCCGCAAGACTTGACAATGTGCTATAATTACTCTGTATTTTTATGTTCAATGTTTACAGAGGAGCATCAAGAGAGACATGTTGGAATTATTATCGCCCGCCGGTTCTCCCGAGGCTGTGATCGCCGCGGTGCAGAACGGCGCGGACGCTGTCTATATGGGCCTCGGCAACTTCAACGCGCGGCGCGGCGCCAAGAATTTCACTGACGAGGAGTTTGAGCGCGCGGTGCGCTATTGCCGCATCCGCGGCTGCAAGGTCTACGTCACGCTCAACACCCTGGTCAACGACCGCGAGGTCGAAGCCGCGCTTCAGACAGCCCGGCTCGTCTCCGAGGTCGGGGCCGACGGCATCATCATCCAGGATCTGGGACTCATCTCGGCCATCCGCCAGTATCTGCCGGACATTCCCCTGCACGCGAGCACGCAGATGTCGATACACAATCTCGCGGGCGTGGAGGCGGCGGCGGAGCTCGGCCTGACGCGGGCGGTGCTGGCGCGCGAGCTGAATCTCGACCAGATCCGCTATATCACACAGAACGCCCCTATCGAGACGGAGATTTTTGTACACGGGGCGCTGTGCTTCTGCCACTCGGGCCAGTGCTATATGTCGGCTCTGATCGGCCAGCGCAGCGGCAACCGGGGCATGTGCGCCCAGCCCTGCCGCCTGCAGTACTCCCTCGGCGGGCGCATGGACGACCACCCTCTCTCCCTCAAGGACAACTGCCTGATCGACAGGCTGGAGGAGATCGAGGACGCGGGCGTGTCCTGCATCAAGATCGAAGGGCGCATGAAGCGGCCCGAGTACACGGCCATCGTCACCCGCATTTACGCCAACGCCCTCAAGGAGCACCGCCAGCCCACGCCCGAGGAGATGCAGGATCTGGAGCGGGCCTTCTCCCGCCAGGGCTTTACGCAGGGTTACTTCAACGGCGATCAGGAGGACATGTTCGGTGTGCGCGGCGAGAGCGATCCCGACGTCGGGCAGCTCTTCGCCCAGGCCCGCAAGGGCTATTCCGACGGTGAGCGGCGGCGCGTACCCGTCCACTTCTACACCGTAGCCGAGAGCAAGCAGCCCATCCGCGCCATCGCCTTTGACGACGAGGGCCACAAGGCCGCAGCCTCCGGGCGTGTGCCGGAGAAGGCGCGCGGCCAGGGCCTGAGCGCCGGCTACCTCACCGAACAGATGTTCAAGACCGGCGGCACGCCCTACAACGTGGTGGAAAACCGCGCCCAGACCGATCCGGGCCTCTTCCTGCCCGCCGCCGCGATCAACGAGCTGCGCCGCAGTCTCATTGCCGAGCTCAGCGAGCAGCGCGCCCAGCCGCCGAAGCGCCGCGTGGGGATGATCCCCTCCAAACCGAAGGGCACTCAGCCGAGCGATCCCGCGCTGATCTTTCAGGTTTTGAACGGCGAGCAGCTCACGCCCGAGCTTGCGGCCCTCAAGCCGAAATATCTCTATGTGCCCATGACGGTGATGAGCGAATACTTTGACCTGCTCGAACCCTTCGAGGAGCGCGGGACGATCCCGGTGGTGGTCCTGCCGCGCGTCATCACCGACGACGAAGAGAACATCGTGCGGGAGACGTTGGAAAAGCTCTTTGATTACGGCATCAACGAGGCGCTGGTCGGAAACCTCGGCCACGCGATGCTGGCCAAGTCCGTCGGCATGCAGGTGCGCGGCGACTTTGGCCTCAATGTCTTCAATTCCCTCACAATGGAGATGATCAAACAGGCGGGCTTTCTCTCCGCCACGGCCTCCTTTGAGCTGCGCATCGCGCAGATCAGGGACCTGTCCAAGACCATCGACACGGAGATGATCGTCTACGGCCGCCTCCCGCTCATGGTGTCCGATCAGTGCGTGATCCGCCACTCCTCCGGCCGCTGCACCTGCTCCACCCCGGCCCAGATGGCCGACCGCATGGGCGCGGTGTTCCCGGTGGTCAAGGAGTTCGGCTGCCGCAATGTGATCTACAACGCCCACAAGCTCTACCTCGCCGACAAGTCCGAGGATTTGAACGGCGCGGGGCTCTGGGGCCTTCGCATGCTCTTCACCACCGAGACTCCCCGCGAGGCCGTCGAGGTCGCGCGCGTCTACCTCGGCCAGTCCGATTATCAGCCGAACGTGCTGACGCGCGGGTTGTACTACAGAGGGGTTGAATGAGGCTATGCCTCCCCTGAAAGGGGAGGTGCCCCAGTTCGCAAACTGGGGCGGAAGGGTTTGCCCATGACGGACAAACCCCTCAGTCATGGCCTCGCGGGAGATCGGCCCTGACAGCTCCCCTTTCAGGGGAGCCATAACGGAATGGAGATTTTGCCATGTTTATTATTCTTGCCTCCGCCTCGCCGAGGCGGAAGGAGCTTTTAAATATGCTCGGCGTGCGGGATCTGAAAATTGTCCCCGCGAAGGGGGAGGAGAAGGCCGCCGAGGGACTTGCGCCCGACGCGCTGGTGATCACGCTCGCCTCTCACAAGGCGCGCGAGGTCGCCGCCCAATCTGCGCCCGGGGAGATCGTGATTGCCGCCGACACCATCGTGTGGCACCGGGGCCGGGTCTTCGGCAAGCCGCATGACGAGGACGAGGCCGCCCGTATGCTGCGGGAGCTCTCCGGGGACCGGCACGAGGTTTACACCGGCGTCGCCGTCATCAAAGACGGGCGGGAGCTTTTGGAGGCGGAGCACAGCTTTGTCCGCTTCCGCACGTTGAGCGACGCGGAGATCGCGGCCTATATCGCCACCGGCGAGCCTATGGACAAGGCCGGGGCCTACGGCATCCAGGGCCGGGCCTCCCTGTTCGTCGAGGGGATCGACGGCGACTTCTTCAATGTGATGGGTCTGCCGCTGTGCAGGCTCGGACTCATGCTGAAAGAGCTGGGGGTTGAGCTTCTTTGAAGGAATATCTGCGGAAAAACGGCATACGGGTCGGCATCATTGTGGCCGCCGCCGCGCTCATCATCGGGCTCGGCGCCGCCGCGAGGGACGGGCGCATCGGCTTTGTACAAAACGTGTCCGGTATCCTCAAGGCCCCGATCCAGAAGGTGCTGAGCTCCGCCGTCAACTGGTTTGACAGTATGTACGGCTACTTATATGAATACGACTCGCTGATGGCGGAGAATGAATCTCTGCGATCACAGCTGGCCGACGCGCAGAAATCCGCCCGCGACGGCATCGAGGCCAGCGAAGAGAACAACCGCCTGCGCAAGCTCTTGGAGCTGCGCGAGAAGCACACCGACTATGTGATGGAGTCCTGCAAGGTGGTGCTCTGGTCCAGCTCCAACTGGTCCAGCGCCTTCACAATCTCCAAGGGCTCCTCCAGCGGGATTGAGCTGGGCGACGCCGTCATCACCGAATACGGCGCGGTCGTCGGTCAGATCACGGAGCTGGGCAGCACCTGGGCCACGGTCTCGACCGTCATCGACGTGGACATGTCTGTCGGCGCTTTCGTCGGCGCGACGGGCAACTCCGGCATGGTGGTGGGCGAGTACTCCTTCATGCGCGACAAGAAGGCCAAGCTCACCTATCTCGCCGACGGGGCGCAGATCTTCGTGGGCGACGATGTGCTGACCTCCGGCTCCGGCGGCGCTTTCCCGGCGGGACTGATGATCGGCACGCTCACCGCCGTGCAGACCGAGGCCGGCGGCCAGATCGAGTACGGCATCGTGGAGCCGCAGGCCAACCTCGATTCGCTGGTGCAGGTCTTCGTTATAAAGAGCTTTACGGTGGTGGAGTGAGCCGTGGGAGAATTTTTTGAAAAAATCGACCTGAACAAGGTTCTGCGCTATCTTGTGTTCATGTTTCTGTGTCTGATGGCGCAGAACATGGTGTTCGGCCACATACGCCCCTTCGGCGTCCGACCCATGCTGCTGCCCGCGGTGGCGGCGGCGGTCGGCATGTTTGAGGGAGCAACCTGGGGGCCACTGTTCAGCCTGCTGATGGGCTACTTTGCGGACATGAGCTTTGTGGAGCACCGGGTGTTCTTCCTCCTGCTCCTGCCCGCGCTGAGCCTGTTCTCGGCCTTTATGTCCCAGTTTTTCATCAACCGCCGTTTCTTTGCCTTCATGGGCGTGGCGTTTTTAGCGGAGCTGATCACGGCGCTCATGCAGATGCTCAAGACTCTCGCGGGAGACGCGTGGAGCACCGACATGCTGGCCGTCGTCGCGCTCCAGACCGCGTTCTCCATGCCCCCCGCCGCGCTGGCATACTTTTTGCCGGAACGCTGGAGCAGGGAATAAGAAAGGATCATTTATGAACAGCAGACTCATCGACCCGAGGCGGGTGGCGGCGCTGGCGGCACTGGCGGCGCTGCTGCTGAGCGTGTATTTATACTTCCTCTATCAGCTCCAGATCGTGGAGGGCGACAAGTACTACAACCGCGCA
>ONPN01000039.1 GCA_900319695.1 uncultured Eubacteriales bacterium | reverse complement strand
GCCGGCCTCGGCCTCGGGCATGGGGCAGACGTCGCCGGGGATGCCGTACTGCTGGGCGATGTCCAGGTAGTGCATGACGTTGAACTGGTGGAAGATGTTGGAGGCGAACATGGTGGGCACCTCGCGCAGGATGGTGTGGACCTTGTCGCGGTCGAAGCCCATCATAAAGGTGACCATGGAGTTTTCGTCGGTGATGACGCACTTGTCGGAGTAGGCCACGTCGTTGCCGACGCGCCGGTCGCCGCGGAAGCAGTTGGCGATGGCCTGGGTCACGTCCGCGATGACGAAGTTGAAGGAGGTGTGGGCGATGCGCAGCGCCTCGTCCCGCAGGCCGATGGTGAACTTGTCCATCCCGTGGGGGACGAACAGATAGCTCATCATCCAGCGGTAGCGGAAGAAGCCCTTGACGTTGCGCGGGACCAGGATGAAGCGGCCCAGCACGCTCAGCAGGTACAGCCAGCGGCTGTAATCGTAGAGGGTGTCCTTGACGCCGCGCCACTCGCGCCGGGCGCGGACCTTGAGCTTTTCGTCATAGATCCCGCCGGGCGACTGCTCGCCCGCGCGGCGGAAGGGATTGACAACTTTCTCGACGGTCTTCATGCTTTCCCACCTCTCTGAATCGTCTTGATCTCAATGCTCTCCACGAAGGCCTGGACGCGGGTGCGCATCTGACCGGAGGAAGAGGCGATGTTGTAGGGCCGGTCGACGGACAGCACCGGATAGCCGTAGTCGTTTTGCAGCATGGCCGCGCCCAGCGTGCGCTCGTAGGCCCAGGGGTCGCAGAACTTGACCTGCTCGTAGATGACGCCGTCGGCCCTGTACTCCCTGGCAAGCTCCGCCACATACTGCTTGCGGCCGTAGACCTTCTGCTGGTTCATCATGCGCGGGCACTGGCAGTTTTGGACGTAGTGGCGGCAGACCTGGCGCAGCGCGTCCTCCTCGTCGTTCAGGACGATCTCGGTGCGGCCGGGGTAGGAGCCGAAGCAGAAGCGATCGCAGCAGACGAAGGCCCCCTGCTCCTCGATGAGCTTGACGAGGCCGGAGTCGTCCACCTCGGAGCCGACCAGCAGGACTCTTGCGCGCCAGGGGCGGTCGTCCGGCTCGCGGGTCTTGAGCTCTTCCAGCGTCTCTTCCAGCTTGTCGAGGATGAGGTACTTGGGACATACGTAGCTTGCCAGGCACAGGACGTGGAACTCATAGCCCGTGATGCGGGGCTTGTCCTCCTTTCGGAAGTCCCCGATGGCGCGGATCACGCGGCAGAGGCGGTTGTGCTCCGCGACGGCCTTGCGTATGGCCTCGTCCGAGGTGTCCACGCCGTAGTTGATGGCCAGGGGCGTGAGGATGTGGTTGGTGCACTGGAGCACGGCGAGGTCGACGTCGTTCTCGGTGTTCTTGAAGGCGATCTCCATGTACTCGTGGAAAAAGCGCGGGTTGTCCTTCCCCATGGTCTTGAGCAGCTCCATGTTCTCCACGGCGCGGTTCATCATGGTGCAGCCGTCCGGCGTGATGACGCAGTCGGCGAAGTTGAAGCCGCCCTCGATGGCGCGCTCGAGGAGGGCGCGGCTCGGCTCACAGAGGAGGTTTGTCATGTAGTAGGTCGCAATGTCCACCGAGCCGGTGTTCGGCGCGGTGAGGCGGACGGACGCGCAGCCGTCCAGATTCAGCAGCGGCTCCGGGACGTTCTCGCAGGTGTAGGCCACGCAGACCTTGCCGTCGGCCTTTGCCTTCGCGACCAACTCGTTATTGGCCTCCTGCAGGAGCTTTTCAAAATAGTTCAGATATTTCAGATCTCTCATATTCTTTGTGTTCTCCCCCACTTTCGTTACGGTCATAGCAGAGTAACAGAGATTGAATCTATTCTATGAAATATCAAGTTGCTTGTCAATCTCCCGCTCTTTGTCAAGCAAAAAATAGGAATGTTCTACAATCAAAGCTACAGATATTTGTATGAATTTTCAAAAGAACAGCGCTGAATGTCTGGACAACACTCAGCGCTTTATTCTGACATTTTTTACTTTTTATCAATCTCACGCGATCATCGTGAGCTGCGGGATATAGACGGCGTCCTCAAACAGGCCGACGTAGTAGTTGAACTCCTGCTCGCCGATGGCCTCGTCATAGACGCCGGGCTGATAGGTGGAGCCGGTGCTCGAGTAATAATAGCCGTCGGTGGGCTGGCCGTCAAAGTAGGTGAAGACGGACTCGGAGGGGACAAGCGCCCCGTCCTGGATGCTGTTGATCAGGTAGACGGAGTGGCCCGCGCCGCTGGAGCCCTCGTTGAGGATCCTGCCGTCCCCGCGCAGGTAGTAGCGGTTGCGCGCCGAGGAGCAGGCGATCTGCACCGGCTTGCCATTGACCAGGGTGTAGAGGTCATAGAGGACGCCGTTGGAAAAGTCCTCGGTGCCCATGCCCTCGATCACAAGCTCGGCCGTGCCGTCGCCGTCCAGGTCCTCGATGGCGTAGCCGACATGGCTGCTGTAGCCGATAAACTCGGAGATGCCGTTTTGATAGGCGTAGCCCGCGTCTGTCCCGCCGCCGGTATAGGCGCGGTAGTAGTTGGCGAGCACGCCGCCGTAGGCCGAGGTGTAGTCCTGCACATGGAGCACGGCGGGCGTGGTCAGGGCGGTGCCGCCGGGGCCGTCGAAGCGGGCCTGGACGCTCCAGCCGTCAAGCTCGACCGGCGCGCCGCGCAACGCGAGGGTATCCCCCTCCAGGGCCTCCAGCTCCAGCGTGCGGTACATGGACATGAGCTCGCCCAGGGAGTAGACGTCCCCGTTCGGGGCGATGAGCTGCCAGACCAGGGTATCGGCGTTGTCGGCGTGGGCGATGAACCAGCAATGCCCGCCGACCGCGATGGTCTCGCCGGTGGGGTTCTTGGTGACGGTCACGGGCAGGGCGTTCTGGGCGGTGGGCGCCGGGGTGTCGAAGATCGACGGGGCGTTTACGCCGGGCTCTGCGTCCACCCACGTCCAGTTCAGGGAGATGGTCCCCTGCTCCTGCCCCTCAAAGGCGGCAAAGGCGGCGTTGGTGTAGTCGTTCATCGTGATCTCCCTGCCGTCCGCGTCGTGGTAGCGCACGCTCGGGTTGCCCTGGGCGTCGAACGACTCCTCCTTGGAGGCCAGCAGGCGCAGCACAAAGCTGCCGTTATAGAGGGAGAAGCAGTCCTGCCCGGTGTAGGAGCGGGCCATGCCGTCACGCATGAGGTCCTCGCAGAGATAGGTGTAGCGCCCGGTCGCCGGGTCGTGATACCAGGTGAGCTTGTCCACAATGATGTCCGGCCAGGCCTCGCCCTCGCGGGTGTTGTCCGGGCAGACGACCAGGCCCGTGAAGCCGGGGTCGATCTCCCAGCAGTCCACATAGGTAAAGAGGCCGGTGCCCTGCTGGGAGGCGGTGATCACCTCGAGCCTGCCGTTATGGTCAAGGTCCGTGATGGTGTAGAACCAGTCGTCATAGGTCGGCTCCTGCTTGTACCAGATGTTGCGGCAGCGCTCGATCAGGTTTCGCTGCTCGGCATCGGACATGGCGGGCGTCGGGGCCGGGGCCGCCGTGACCACGGGCGCCGGGGTCGGTACGCTCACGGTCTCGGACTGTTTCCCGCCGCAGGCGCACAGCAGCGCGCAGCACAGCAGGAGCAGGGCCGCGAGCGTCAGTCTTGTTTTTTTCATGTCTGTTTCCTCCCCTGAGAGAAGTGTCATATCATGAGACGTATCCGCCCCTCGGTTTGTTCCGGGGGCGGACGTCGTCAGGCGGTCTCCTCGCCGTGCTTGAAGGCGGTCTTGGCCTTGTACATGCTCTGATCCGCCTTGTCGAAGAGGTGCTGCGCCGTGAGACCGGGGTTGTCGGCCAGACGGGCATAGCCCACGGAGATGCTGATCCCCCGCCGGTCCTGTTCCTCCCGGAAACGCTTGAGCGCGTCGTGCGCCTGCTTCTCGCTGCGGCCCTGCCAGATGGCGGCGAACTCGTCCCCGCCGAAGCGGTAGACGCTCGCGCCCGTTTCGCCGCCGAAGGCCGCGCGCAGGCAGTCGGCCGCCTGGCACAGCAGCACGTCGCCCCGCTGATGGCCCTGGGTGTCGTTGGTCTTCTTGAGACCGTTGACGTCCATGGAGAACATGATGAGCGTGTCGTCCGGCTCCGCCGCGTCCAGCGCCGCGATGCGGTCCTCATAGGCCAGGCGGTTGGGCAGGCCGGTCAGCGCGTCGGTGTGGGACTGGCGTCTGAGCTCCGCCTCCAGCTTCTCGCGGTGCGCGAGCAGCTCGTCATACGAGGCGGAGAGGCGGCGGATCTCGGAAAAGCCCCGGTCCACAGGCAGGGGCGCCCCCTGCTGCACGAGAGCGGCGCTCTCCTCCAGCGGGTCGAGAAGCCTTTTAAACAGCAGCGTGCTCATCACGATCATCACGGCCATGATCAGGCCCATCAGCGTCCACTGGCGGACCTGGCTGGCCTCCATCCTGTCGGAGAGGCGGCGGATGGCCGCCTCGTTCTGGGCGCTGGCCATGGCGGTCGCCATGGCCAGATTGCGCTGCACGCCGCCGCGCGTGGACTGATAGGCGGAGTCGTGGATCATGCCCTGGGCCCTGCCCAGCATGGCCTCCGGCGGGAGAGCGGCGAGCTCCGGCGGAAGCGCGCCTGTGAGGATGGGATCGTCGGACAGGTCCTCCCCCCTCGCCTGCGCGGCCATCGTCATGGCGGTGCGCTCGGTATCATAGCGGCCCGCCACCGCGGCCCTGGCCTGCTCCAGAATCTGCACGGGGTCATCCTCCGTGGCCTGCGCCTGGGGATGGATCGTGGCCGCGTCCGTCGCCGGCAGGGCGATCAGCTCCCGCAGGGCCGAATAGTTCTCCTCCATCTCCCCGAAGGCGGACAGATAGTCGGAGAGCGCCTCCGTGTCGCCGCTCACATAGCGCGTGGCGGCGCCGGTCATCTCGTCGGTGGCGCGCGAGAGGCCGTTGGAGGCCGCCGTGATGGCGAAGTTGCGCTGCGTCGCCTCCGCGATGTAGGCGTTCAGATTGCGTATATGTACGGTGTTGAGCAGGATCAGCACCTGCATCAGCAGGATCGCCGCCGTGAACGGCACGATCAGGCGCTTGGCGGAAATCACCTTTCTGCGCCCCGTCTCCGTATTCTTATGGGTCTCGTTCATATCTCATCCCTGACTTTCGGAAAAAGGCTTTCTTCTCCTTCTGACTTTCCCTTATCCTTTATTTTTACCACAAAATGGGACGGATTGCAAGCGCGGATGTCAGCCTTGTCGCGGCAGGCGTATGAACGGCAGACGGCCATGCCTCCCCTGCAAGGGGAGGTGGCATCCGGCGTCTCACGCGAGCCGGATGACGGAGGGGTAACCCCTCAGTCACGGCGCTTGCGGAGGACGCGCCGTGACAGCTCCCCTTACAGGGGAGCCGTTTCCATTCTCCGCCTGTCTTCCTGACAGGCCTTTTTCGTGCGTATGCCGTGTCAGGCGCGGGGCGAATAGCGCGTCAGAAATTCGTCCATGGGGATGGGTCTCGAGAAGTAGTAGCCCTGCAGATAGTCGCAGCCGATGCCGGACATGAGCTCGGCCATCTCCTTTGTCTCGATCCCCTCCGCCGTGATGCTGAACTGCATCTGCTTGAAAACGCCGATCAGCGTCGGCAGCAGGGGGTCGCGGTCGCGGAAGTAGTTGCGCACGACCTCCATGTCCATCTTGATGTTCTTGAAGGGGTACTGCTTGACGCGGGTGAGGTTGGAGTAGCCGCTGCCGTAGTCGTCCAGCGCGAACTGGAAGCCCAGCTCCTGCAGGGCCGTGATCTGGCTTTTGAGCAGCGAATAGTCGATGATGGACTGCTCGGTCAGCTCCAGATGGATGCGCTCGGCCGAAACGCCGGTCTCCTTCAGGATGGCGGCGAAGCGCTCCGCCAGATCCCCGCTCATGCACTGGCAGGGCGAGAGGTTGACGTTGATCCAGCGCAGGCCCAGCTTTTCCATGTCGTTGTCCCGGATAAACAGGCAGGTCTTGCGCAGCACCTCCTCGCCCAGGGCGATGATGCTGCCGTCCTTCTCCGCGAGGGGGATAAATTCCGCCGGGGGGATGAGCTGTCCATCCTCCCCTCTCAGCCGCGCCAGGGCCTCCGCCGCGACCATGCGGCCGCTGCCGCACTCGACAAGGGGCTGGAGATAGACCTCCAGGCCGCCGTGCTCCAGCGCGGCGTCCATGGCGCGCTTCTCCTCCAGATAGCGGTCGACCGCGTGGATGGAGACGGGCACGCCGCTGTCCTCGGCATACTCCGCCGCGCCCGCGCTTTCCAGCGCCAGCCACAGCACGGAGTTGATGCGCTCGGTCATGGGGGAATCGGCGTCGATCCTGACCTCCACAAAGGCGGGCTTCATCACGACCTCCGTGCCCATGGCCTCCCAGGGCTGCTGAAAACGGCGGGTAATGGTCTCGCACATGGCGCGGCAGTCCATCTTCTCGTTCCCGACGACGGCAAAGGAGCCGTTTCGGAGGTAGAAATTCAGGCAGCCCGGATAGGTCTCGGCGAGGAAGCGGTTGATCTGTCCGATGCACTTGTCCATCTGCACGCCGCCGTAGACGCCGCGGGTCTCGCTGTAGCCGCGGATGATGAAGGCCAGCACGCGGTAATTCTTCCGCCCGGCCCACTCGCGCTGCAAAAACTCAAAGCCCCGCGTGTTGAACGCGCTGCCCCGGTCGGAGAGGAAGAGGTCCGGGTTTTCAAAGGACAGGTAGATCACCAGGATCGCCATCAGGCAGAAGGTGTTCATCACCAGAAGCTGCGGCAGCAGCATGCGGACGATGTTGCCGATGATCAGGATGCCGTTTATGCCCGACAGCCCCGCCCCGACCGGCGTGGGAAGACTGCGGCGATAGCGCAGGAGCAGCGCCGCCGCCGCGATCAGATAGAAGAAAAAGCAGACGTAGAGCACCTGATACAGCGGCCCGGAGTGGTAGCCCTCCGCGTCGAAGGAGAAGACCGCGTGGGTCAGGGGGCTCGACAGCGCGACGAGCTCCGACAGAAGGAACACGGCCGGACTCAAGCGGCGCACCCATCGGGGCAGGCGGACATGGTTTTCGAGCACGTCCAGATAAAAAAGGAAAAACCAGTAAATACGCGCCAGATAAAACACAAAGAAGGCCAGGTTCATCGTGTAACCGGCCTCAATGGAAAACTCCGTCCAGTTCTCGTCCAGGCGCGTCGCGACATAGTCTGTCAGCAGGGTCATCGCGTCGATGCACAGCAGGGTGAGAAAGGTCTTGTTCATTTGCAGCGGCAGTCTCGGCCGCCGGAAATAATAGCCTGCCAGGATCAGCAGGATCAAGGCGCTCGGAAAGGTAAAGCTGTAGTTCCACATAGGCGGCTCTGGCGCTCCTTCAGGTTGTTCGGGTGTGTCGAAATCGTGCCGTATAAACATACTATAACAATCCGCTTCCCTGTTTGTCAAGGGCAATACCGCATAATGCGGCAAGAGCAGATTCCGAGAAAAATCGGGTTCTGATGAAGGCAGTTTTTCGCAGGAATACTTTGTGTATTTCAAGAAAAAGTGACAAAATCAGAGCGTGATTTTTCCGGAAGATGCCGCAGCCGTATTGTGCGGTGTTGCCCAAGGGCAATACCACCTGCCGCGCGAAGTCCGCCGTGTTTCTCTTATGTTTACTATATTATGTATACTTTCCGCGGGCTTTTTCCATATTTGTCCATCCGCGCGGTCTTTCGCTCCTTATACGATTAAGCTGTTCGCACGATGCGGCCCCTCTTAGAAAAAACTTCAAAGAAATTAAATAAAACCCTTGATTTTTTAGTCGGATTGTACTAAGATGGCGCTATGGGATATGAACATTCTGTGAATACCCAAAGACAACATTTTTAGATTAGGAGGAAGAAAAAATGATTAGCTTTTTCCTGTGCCTTGCAATCCTGATCTGCGGCTACCTGTTCTACGGTAAATTCGTGGACCAGACCTTCAACCCCGACGACCGCGAGACCCCCGCTGTCGCCATCAACGACGGCATCGACTATGTCGTGCTGCCGCAGTGGAAGCTGTTCATGATCCAGCTTCTGAACATCGCGGGCCTCGGCCCCATCTTCGGCGCCATCTCCGGTGCCATGTGGGGACCTGTGGTCTTCCTGTGGATCACCTTCGGCACCGTCTTCGCCGGCGCTGTGCATGACTACTTTGCCGGCATGCTGTCCGAGCGCAACAACGGCGCCTCCATCTCCGAGGTCACCGGCATCTACCTCGGCATGACCATGAAGAACGTCATGCGCGTCTTCTCCGTCATCCTGCTGGTTATGGTCGGCACCGTGTTCGCCGTCGGCCCCGCCGGCCTGCTGGTCAAGCTGATCGGCGAGAGCGGCGCCACCGGCATCTGGGTCGACAAGGTCTTCTGGCTGGCCGTCATCCTCATCTACTACTTCATCGCGACCTTCATTTCTATCGACAAGATCATCGGCAAGATCTACCCCCTGTTCGGCATCTGCCTGATCATCATGGCTGTGGGCGTCTGCTTCGGCACCCTGACCAGCGGCAAGCCCATGCCCGAGATCTTCGACCACTTCACCAACATGCACATGAAAGGCATGCCGATCTGGTCCTTCATGTTCATCAACGTCGCCTGCGGCGCTATCTCCGGCTTCCATGCCACCCAGTCTCCTCTGATGGCCCGCTGCCTGAAGTCTGAGCGCCAGGGTCACTTCGTGTTCTACGGCGCCATGGTCGCCGAGGGCATCATCGCCCTGATCTGGGCCGCTGCCGCTTGCGCCCTGCTCGGTGACGGTGCCAACACCACCGGTGCCGGCGGCCCCGATACCGTCTTTGAAATCAGCAAGATCACCATGAAGGGCGTCGGCATGGTCCTCGCCGTTCTCGGCGTTATCGCCTGCCCCATCACCTCCGGCGACACCGCGTTCCGTTCCGCCCGTCTGACCATCGCCGACTGGTTCAAGATCGACCAGGGCAGCTGGAAGAACCGTCTCATGCTCTGCGTTCCTGTCCTCGGCGTCGGCGCCATCCTCGGCTTCGGCAACGCCATGGGCAAGATCGACTACAACGTGATCTGGCGTTACTTCTCCTGGTCCAACCAGACCCTCGCCATGATCGTCCTCTGGGCCGGCGCCATGTTCCTCGTGCAGAACAAGCGCAACTACTGGATCTGCGCCGCCCCCGCCACCTTCATGAGCGCGGTCTCCATGACCTACTTCATGATGGCTGACGAATGCCTTGGCGCGATTGACGCACTGAATTACAAGAATCCCACCGGCTATACCATCGGCGTTGTTGTCGGCCTCATCTTCGCCGCGTGCTGCCTGTTCATCTTCCTGCGCGCCGCCAAGAAGGTCAACGCGAAGGCCGCCAAGGTCGCCTGATTCCGACCTGCGCCGCAGCGACTACCGAAAACATAATTCCCGGGCCTGTGAAAAGCTCTTTTCACAGGCCCTTTTGTTTGGTATAATACAGGTTGCGGACAGCCCGCCTTGATTCCATACCGTAGGGGCGGCTATCAGCCGCCCGGCATAGGAATGTACAGGTTCCGCTGTTTCCATTGGCAAATCCGCACGGGCCGCAAATTCGCCGCACGTTTTGCAAGGATTTGTCGGTTTCCCTCGCGGGCGGCTGATAGCCGCCCCTACGGAGCGTAAACGCAAGGTGTTCATCGCAGGGGCCGACGCCCTCATCGACCTGAACCGACGTCATGCGGATTTGCCGGGGCGAGTACGGAAAACGCAGGGCATGCCGCCGGGCGACCGCAAGGGTCGCCCCTACGGTGTATAACGTACGTCTGTGCTCCGCAGGGGCCGATGCCCTCATCGGCCTGAACCGACGTCATGCGTATTCGCCGGGGCGAGTACGGAAAACGCAGGGCATGCCGCCGGGCGACCGCGAGGGTCGCCCCTACGGTGTATAACATACGTCTGTGCTCCGCAGGGGCCGACGCCCTCATCGGCCTGAACCGATGTCATGCGGATTCGCCGGGGCGAGTACGGAAAACGCAGGGCATGCCGCCGGGCGACCGCAAGGGTCGTCCCTACGGTGAAATCGGTATTTCACACTCCAAACTCCACTCTCCACACTCCACACTCCAAACTCCAAACTCCAAACTCCAAACTCTTAAATACAGGAGGCAACCCCATGATCTTCCCCCCCTCCCCTATCGGCAAGAAAACGCTGGATGCCGATACGCTGGAAAAAGACAAAAAAGAATGCCGTAAATTCGGCCCCTGCGGCGTCGGCAGACAGGCGCTCTACCTCGGCGGGCGCTTTCTCGACCGCCGCTATTATATCCCCTGGAAGGAGGTCAAGCGCGTATTCAAGCGCGTCGCCATGAGCCAGGGCGGCTTCTCCGGCAAGGGCGTGTTCGGCTCCCTGCCCTTCCTGGTCGTCCAGTTCGGCAGCGGCATGGAGAAGGAATGCCCCTTCAAGTTTGAGGCCGACGTCGACCGCCTTCTCGCCTGCGTCGAGCAGGAGCACCCCGAGATCCCGACGCACAGCGTCAAGGCCGCCAACAAGCTCGCAAGGGCCGAGGCCGAGGAGGAAAAGCGCTACCTCAAGGAGCTCTCCCCCGAGGCAAACGCCGCGGTCGAGGCGCTCAGCGCCGACTGCGACTTTCTGGAGCTGCGCCCCTCGCTCTGCGACGCGATGGTGAACGCCGCGAAGCAGAAGCGCGTGGTGGACAATCTCTCCCCCATGCACCGCGCGATCGGCGCGCTGCTCGGCTTTCTCGGCATCGCCGCGGCGCTCTTCGGCGTCTACGGCCTGGTCACGCACCTGTCTTACGCCATTTACTTCATCATCGGCGGGGGCGCCGCCTTCTTTATGGCTCTCTCCAGCAACACCTTCCCCAGCAAGTACAACAACAGGAAGTACGCGCAGCAGCAGTGGGAGGACACCGTCTCCCGTATGCGCGACTATCTCAAGGGCCGCCCGTCCGTCACGCTGCCGCCCCAGTACGCCCACCCCGTCGTGCTCACGCGCATGATCCGCGTCCTGCGCGAGGGCCGGGCCCAGTCTCAGGCGGAGGCGCTGGAGCTTGTCAAGAAGGACCTGCGCGCCCTCAACAACACGGTCAAGGTCTCCCAGAATGAGTATGACGAGGTCGTGACGGTCAAGCCGCTGTTTCTCGTCTGCGACTACCGGGACGAACTCTAAGGAGGCGCAAGCATGAGTGATCTGTATACCTTTCTCGAAGCGGAGGGCGTGGACAAGGCCCTTTTAAGCGGCGTCAGAGCCTTCCGCGAACACTACCCCACGGAAGCCGAGAACGCCCCGCGCGTGCCCGACCCGGAATATTATTACTACGGCAAAAAGACCTGGGAGCTCGCCCTCGCGGCGATCCTGGCGGGCAAGAACCTGCTGCTGGCGGGCCCGAAGGCCACCGGCAAGAACGTGCTGTGCGAAAACCTCGGCGCGCTGTTCGGCCGCCCGGTGTGGAACGTGTCCTTCCACATCAACACGGACGCCGCCTACCTCGTCGGCACCGATACCTACGACGGGCAGAAGGTCTCCTTCCGCCCCGGCCCCATCTGGCTGTGCGCGGCGAAGGGCGGCTTCGGCGTGCTCGACGAGATCAACATGGCCAAGAACGAGGCCCTGGCTGTCCTGCACGCGGCGCTGGACTTCCGCCGCAGCCTGGACGTGCCGGGCTATGAGAAGATCGACCTGCGGCCCGAGACCCGCT
The DNA here is from genome assembly GCA_900319695.1 of uncultured Eubacteriales bacterium. Lineage (GTDB taxonomy): Bacteria > Bacillota > Clostridia > Oscillospirales > Oscillospiraceae > Limivicinus. Next base: position 5,093 of record ONPN01000039.1, on the reverse strand, counting down.
TCATCGCCACGATGAACTACGGCTACGCGGGCACGCGGGACTTGAACGAGGCCCTGACGAGCCGCTTTGCGGTGCTGGACATGCCCGTCATTACCGAGGACAACCTGCAAAAGCTCATCGCCCGCCGCTACCCCGGCATCAGCCCGAAGATCCGCGACCAGCTTGTGCGCCTCTACGGCGAGCTGGAGCGCAAGGCCGAGAGCGCCGAGATCTCCGACGCGGCCCTCGACCTCAGAGGCCTGCTGGACGCCATCGCCCTGATGGAGCAGGGCCTCCGCTCCGGGGACGCGCTGGACATGTGCATCGTCAACAAGAGCTTCGACGCCTATGAGCGCGGCCTCATCCGCGACGTGATCGCGGCCCGCGTGCCCGCCGACCTGACGTGCGCCGACGTCTTCCCGACATGATCAAAAAGCAGTACACGGGCGCGGCCCGCCGGGCCCGCAACATCATCTGGAACGCCGCCGGGCGCTATGACTTTGACCCGCCCTTCATGGCCTTCTTCGCAAACGGCCACCCCGACCAGTACTTCAACATGGTCGCGGGCCTGGTCGATAAGTGGCTGGACATGGCGAAGCTCTGGGACTTCTTTCTGAGCTACGAGGGCGACCGCCGCGCCGACGAGTTTGACGACTACCTCTGGCTGGGGCTGGAAAACTGCGTGTATGAGAAGGAGCTGCCCGAGCGGCCCATCCTCGCGCAGCTGCGGCGCGAGCGGGGCGAGCTCTTCTTTGTCGAACAGCAGCAGATGTCCCGCCAGCAGATGGAGTATCAGAGCATGCCCGTCTTCACCCAGCAGGAATACCGCTGGGCCACGGCCTGCGGCAGACGCCCTCCCCTGCTCACGCCCCGGGAAAAGCGCATCGCCCAGGCCCTGCGCTTCTCCGGCGAGCTTGACACCGACGGCGTCTTGGAGGCCATGCGGGGCTTTCTGCTCGACTTCTTCCGCTTCACCCCCGGCCCCGACACGGTGAAGCGCCATAAGGCGACGCCGCTTGCAAGGCTCCTCTTCAAGCACGAGCACAAGCGCCGCGACCGCCTGCTGGTGCGCGCCGGTACCGGCGAGGGCGACCACGAGAAGGCGCGGCAGCAGCGCCACGCGGGGCTCGGCCGCCACGTCGGCCCCGGGCCGGAGGACGCCGCCTATATCGAGGCCGTCTTCGGCCGGGCAAGCCTCACGGAGCACGAGCTGCGCATCCTGGAAAACGAGCTCTGCGTCGGGGACGACGGGCTCTGCCGCCTCTGGGTCACGAAGGGCGAGACCGCGGACACGCAGGACAAGGACGCCCTCGAGGTACGCGAGAGCGCCGCGCGGCAGGAAAAGCGCAACGAGGCTTTCTGCGCCGAGCACGCCGCTATGATCGAGGGCAGCGTCCGCGCCCTCGCCACCCGGATCGAGACGGTCTTCTCCTCCTACCTCCGCCATCTGCCCGAGCCCGCCCGCGCGGGCCGCATACGCCCCGAGGCAGCCTGGCGCCTGCCCGTACTCAACGACGCCATGGTCTTTCTCAAAAACGGCGAGGAGACCGACCCCGAGATCTGCGTCGACCTGCTGCTGGACGCCTCCCAGTCGCGTATGCACTCCCAGGAGGTGCTGTCCGCCGAGGGCTTTATTATTGCAAAAAGTCTTCAAAAGCTGCACATCCCCGTGCGGGTCTGCGCCTTTCGCAGCATCCGCAGCTACACGGTGCTGGAAATCCTCAAGGACTGGAGGCAGCCCGACTGCCGGGGCCTGCGCCGCTACTTTGCGGGCGGCTGGAACCGGGACGGCCTCGCCATCGAGACCCTGGGCCGTCTGGACGACGACGAGGCCATCCGCGGCAAGACGCGCCTGATGCTGGTGCTCACCGACGGCAGCCCCAACGACTCCACCCCCCTGCCCACAAACGGTCTGCTGCTTGAGCGCGAGTACGAGGGCGAGGCCGCCGTCCGCTCCGCCCAGGAGGCGGTGCGCCGCCTGCGCGCTCAGGGGCTCCGGATCGGCGCGGTCTTCCACGGCAACACCAGCCACCTTGAAAACGTCCACCGCATCTACGGCCACGCCTACGTCCGCATCCAGAAAGCCAACCAGCTCGCCCAGGGCGTGAGCGATCTGCTGCTCATGCTGCTGCGGGAGATCAGAACCGATTAGTGTGGAGTTTGGAGTGTGGAGTTTGGAGTGTGGAGTGTGGAGTGCGTTATTCACCGTAGGGGCGACCCTTGCGGTCGCCCGGCAGCACGACGTATGTTTCCAGATTCCCTGCGGCGAATCCGCACAGCGTCAATCCCAGTGTCATATTTGAGGTAGAGAGTATGCGATACTGCGACAACTGTCATCTTGAATATCCCGATACAGAAAAATACTGTTCAAAATGCGGGGCCGAGCTGTCTTATCGTCCCGCGCTTGTAGACCGCCAGCGGGTGATGACCGTCCTGAAATCCCTGCCCGGTTATAAGAAAATTCTTCAAAACTGTACCCTGCGCTGCGATGACGACTTTGTTCACTTTGATTATCTGATGATCCATGAGGCGGGTGTCTTTGCGTTCCAGATCAGCGAGAGCTATCGCTTTATTGAGGGCAACGACAGGCGGCGCTATTGGACGGTTGCCGATCTCACCGGCAAAGGCGATACCTACGCGCTGGAGAGGCCGGTCACGCAGTTGGAAAAAGACCACCATACGCTTGACCGCCTTCTTCGCAGGTACACCTTTGCCAAGAGCTTCGCCTATCTCCTCTATCCCGAAGACTGCGGCCTTGAGCGCATTGTCTCCCAGCATCTCAATCAAATGCTGACCATCCCCCGCATGACCGCCATTCTTCTCAAGGACATTGACCGCTACGGGCACGCTTACGATAAGACGCAGATCGACAAGCTCGGCGCTCTGTTCAAAAATACGGTCAACGCGGAGACAGCGCCGCGGCAAGTTGAACCGACCTTTGACTCCACGCGGGCAGAACAGCGGCGGCGGCACAGAATATTTGCCGTCTTTTCCCTGCTCTGCGCCGTCGCTCTGGCTTTGCTCTTTACCGTTTATCATGGGGAGCTTTTTTCCCTCCCTCCGCTTCCGTCTGTGAGCGCGCGCCCTGCCCTCAGTCAAGCCATGCCGGGTGTCGAGTATTCTCTCTCCCCCGCATGCAGCGCCGTTTTTGCCTCTGTCGATCAGGCAAGTCTTGACAAGGCGGCGCCGCGCTTCGGCTTTCAATCCATCAAATGGCAGTCTGACGCTTCTCTGCATTTCTCCATAGATGATCGTCGGCAATCGGCGGCTCTCTCGGCCATGAGCCGGGACATCATCGACACCTTCAACAGACTTTTGGCACAGAAAGCCCTGCCGCACATCACCTCAGTCCGGACAGACGACAGCACGCAATTGAAGCTCTTTGTCACCAGCGCTTCTCTGACTGAAACGGAGTCTGCCGCTGTCACGGAAGTTTTGCGCTACGGGCTTGCGTGCGCCCTGCTGGAAAACCGCTCACCGGACGATGTGATCGTCAGCGTGCTGGGACAATCCGGCGAGACCGTCCGAAAAATCAGCGCGGCAGATTTCACATAATGGTAAAAATAACAAATTGTCATCCTTTTCCGGCATCCATTTCCTGGCGGGGGTGGGTGTCGGATTTGCTTTTTTGCCATATCTTGTGGTCAGACGGGGCAAAACGGGAGTGCTGTCACAGGATATATGGGTGGCGGGGGCACCGGCGCTGTCCGGGGAGAATTGTCGAAAATTGTCAGATTTTCACAAAGATCATAATGTGCTTTACATAATATTGTTCATCCGTTATAATAAGACTGAAAAATACGAAAAAGGAGGCTTTCTTATGTTTAAGCGCCTTTTCTCCCTGCTTCTGTGTCTTGTACTGCTGGGCTGTCTGGTTCCCGGCCTTGCCTTCGCCGAGGTCGATTACGACGAGGTCACCATCAAGGAGGGCGACAACGTTCTCAAGCTGCTGGAGGCCAACTCCCTGTCCTATGAAAATGAGAAGTATGTCGTCATGGTCCTCAACCGCTTCGATCGGGAGTCGAAGATGGAGGTGCTGAGCATCGGGAACACCATCAGGATCCCCCGCGCGCCCAAGGACATCGTCGGCTCCGCCCCGCACCTGATCTCAAACAGGGATCAGATCGCCTACTATGTGATCCCCCAGTCCATCACCGCCGGGGATACGCTCCGATTTATCTACAAGCTCTGGGGGCTGCGCTACGACGATTACGCCGAGCTCATCAAATCCCTGAATCCGGAGCGGAATCTCGATCTGCTCTATGTCGGCGATCTCTACTACCTGCCCACGACGGAGAACAATCTCAAGACCAACAACTACACCACCGTCATGTCCCACATCATGCTGGAGGACGAGAGCGTTGAGAGCGTCTACAGCCGCTACGGGATCGACTTTGTGAACCGGAGAGACGAGCTGCAGCGCTATAACCCGATACCGTTCGACCGCTTCCGCGCCGGCAGCAAGCTGTATATCCCGCTGCTTTGGAAATGAATATAAAACGTAGGGGTCGATCCCCTGATCGACCCGTCGAACATACACTGACGTGTATCGGCGGGCCGATGAGGGCATCGGCCCCTGCTACAATGTTTCCGATAAAACTGTACGCTTATCATCGTAGGGGCGGATAGCATCCGCCCGCGCGGAGAATCGACAACAGGTGCGAACCGTTGGGCGAATCCACAGGCTGTACGGATTCGCCCAACAAAAAGCAGAAAAACGACATTGCTCTGCCGGGCGGCTGATAGCCGCCCCTACGGCATATAACCAGGTTTTATGAGAAGCAACGTACTACGATTTAAACGCAAAAACCCTCTGCCCCGATCGGAGCAGAGGGTTCTTTGTTTTGTTCAGCTTATCGCTTGAGAATTACTCGTTGATGCCGATGACAACACCGGAGCCGACGGTACGGCCGCCCTCGCGGATAGCGAAGCGGAGGCCCTTCTCGATGGCGATGGGGGTGATCAGCTCGACGTCCATGTCGACGTTGTCGCCGGGCATGCACATCTCAACGCCCTCGGGCAGGGAGATGACGCCGGTCACGTCGGTGGTACGGAAGTAGAACTGGGGACGGTAGTTGTTGAAGAACGGGGTGTGACGGCCGCCCTCTTCCTTG
>ONPN01000052.1 GCA_900319695.1 uncultured Eubacteriales bacterium | reverse complement strand
CTTTGCTGAGCGGCGAATTGGTTTTCGCAGCGCTGTGGCTCCTCTGCCGGGGAATCCTTTGGCTGCGGCAGAAGAAGATTGTCTGGAAAAGAGAAGCTGTTCTTCTTTTGATGTTTGTCAATCTTGCCGTTCTTATTCGCTTCGTCTTTTACCCGTTTTTCACTGTCAACGGACATGTGCGGCCGCTTATCATCAACCTGAGCAGTATTCAGCCGATTCGGATCAATTTGGTTCCGTTTGTCCTTATTCTCGATTATGACAATAAACGCGAAGCTGCAATCAATATCATCGGGAATATCTGCATGTTTATCCCGACAGGCATTATTCTGCCGATTTTGTATCCCCGTCTGGACCGCTTTTGGAAAGTTCTCCTCGCCGGGGCGGGATTGTCGTTTGTCATTGAGATGGTTCAATTGCTCCCATTGGTTACGGTATTTATAAGCTTGTACACAGGTTCAGGCGGGAAGCCTGATTTCGTCTCGATCGCCGGGATTCAGATTTCGCATTTTGGAGGTGCGTCATGCAGGGAAAAACTGGTCGACGAGCTTGCCAGGGGAAAGGCGATGGAGAAGGTAATGGAACACGGAGCTTTTGATCACCATAGCATTTCATCAATCAAAAATCAATTTATAATGGACGAATTGTGATTTTCAATATTGACATATGAGAAGGAAAGTCCTTGACAGCAAGCGAAAGAAACTGCCCTTGCGTCATCTCGCGGGCTGCTTCTTTTTTCTTTCGGAAGCTATACTCCATCAGTCAGCAGAGGGGCGCAGACGCACGCAGAAAAAGCCTTAATAAAATGAGAATTTTCCTTGACAAGTGACCTTTGCCGTGGTATTTTATAATATTGAATAACGTTATCCGACAGGCCTGTAAAGACTTGTCGAAGAATACTCCGGTACGAGCCTGAAAAGGCTTACCGATGTATTGTAGCAGCGAAACCGTTACATATCAATACGGTCCGCGGGAGGCCATTTACTCCCGCTGGATTTGTATTGATATGTAACGGTTTTTTGAATAGGAGGGAAAAAAGAAAGGCAAAAAGAACAACTGAATGACCGGCTGGATGGTTATTACTCACCCCGGCGAAGTATGCCAGGACCTCCCGAAAAGGAGCGAGCGTACCAAGGGGAGTTGGCAACGACCGCGGTGAAAGAGTCCGGGGCGGAACGCCATTCAGGTCAAACGGCACGCAAACCACAGCAGACATCGCCTGACCAAACACGGCACAGAGGGTGAGCACTTCTGGGCCAAAAAAAGGAGGATTGATCACGATCAAAAAAACAGAGCTCAAAGAATACTACAGCATGATGTACCCGGATTATCCGGACATCGTAACCGTGCCCCAACTGCAAAAGATGCTGGGCGTCAGCCGTGGGCTGGCCTACAGGCTGGTCCGCGAAAACGAGATCCACGGCGTCAAGATCGGCAATGCCCTGCGGGTGCCGAAGGTGAATGTCATCAACTATGTGCTCTCCGATGGGGAGCACGGGGAGGCGGTGTCATGATCCCCGAAAAGCTGAGCATTGTGGATGCCGACACACTGCTCTCGACTCCGCTCGAGAAGACCCTGTTCATCGTGGAGGGCCTGATCCCGCAGGGGGTGACGCTGCTGGGAGGCTCCAGCAAGATCGGCAAAAGCTGGCTCATGCTCCGGCTCGGGCTGCAGGTTGCCCAAGGTCTCCCGCTTTGGGGACTGCGGACGCAGCGCTGCGACGTGCTGTACCTGAGTTTGGAGGACACCATGAGCCGCCTGCAGAACCGGCTCTACCGTCTGACCGACGAGGCGCCGCCCGGTCTCCGCTTTGCCACCGTATGTGGAAAGCTGGGCAGCGGACTGGAGGAACAGATCACCCAGGCCCTGCTCGATTACCCGGCGACGAAACTTGTCATCATCGACACGCTGCAAAAGGCGCGGGATTCCCGCAGCGCTTTGGGCAAGACGGGCCTCTACTCCGCCGACTACGACGACATGTCCGCCCTCAAGCAGATTGCAGACCGGCAGGGCATCGCCATCGTGCTGGTACACCATTTGCGAAAGCTGCCGGACAGCAACGACCCCTTCAACCAGCTTTCGGGCAGCACCGGCATTACAGGCGCGGCCGACACCAGCATGGTGCTGCTGCGGCAGCGCGGCTCGGATACCGCAACACTCCTGGCCACCGGGCGCGACATCGACTACCAGCGCCTCACGCTCCGCTTTGAAAACCTCAACTGGCAGCTGGTGGAGCGTGCGGAAAGCGCAGAGCTTCAGCGCGAGCAGATTCCGCCGGTTTTATTTCGGCTGGTCGCGTTTTTAAGGCAGTGCACAAAGTGGACAGGCAGCGCGACGGAGCTGCTGAGCGCGCTGGGCGAACGGGAGACCCCGAGCAATGTCATCACAAAGTACCTGGGACGCTACGCAAACGATGTGCTGCGCCCCGCCGGCATCACCTATCGCACCAGGCGCACAGGCCAAAGCCGCCTGCTGTGCTTCACCCATGACGGTCATGACAGCAATGACGGCAAATCGGGGATATAGCAAAAGCGCCGTCACAGCCGTCATAACTGTCACAGGAGCTTGGCAGTACGGGTACTGCCTGTCCGACGTAGTAACGAGCATAGGCTTTGTACTGACAAAGCCGGAACGGCTCAAGCCGAAAGGGGCGCTGCCCCTGTAACCCCGAATTTGAAAGAAGAGATCCATTGCAGAGAACCAGAGAATACCCCATTCAGATCCGCGTGACCGAGAGCGAAAAGCGGCGGCTGCAGCGCAATGCGCGCGCCTGCCGGATGAGCCTTTCGGCATACATGCGGGCCGTTGGCCTGGGCAAGAACGTGCAGTCCTTCCCGGCGGACGAAGTCCATACACTCTACCGCAGCTTCTGTCAGCTGCGGGACGAATATCCGCATCAGGACCTTGACTGGATTGAACACCGCTTCGAGGACCTGACGAAACAGTTTTACCGGGTCTGCGCCGCAGGAGGAAGCAGCGACGATGGCAGTCACGAAGATCTGGCCGATTAAGGACAGTCTGCGCCGTGTGGTGGATTATGCGAAGAACCCTGCCAAGACGGAGTACAGCGATCTCCAAAGCGTGCTTCATTACGCAGCCAACGGCGAGAAGACGGCGCACGGCGCGGAAAAGACCATGTATGTCACCGGGATCAACTGCAGCCGGGACCGCGCCTTTCAGGAGATGTATGCCGTGCAGGAGCGCTTCGGCAAGACCGGCGGAAATGTAGCCTACCACGCTTACCAGAGTTTCAAGCCCGGCGAGGTCACGCCGGAGCTCTGCCATCAGATGGGAGTGGAGCTGGCGAAACGGATGTGGGGCGAGGATCATCAGGTCCTCGTCGCCACCCATTTCAACACCGGCACCTATCATAATCATCTGGTGATCAACTCCGTGAACATGTGGGACGGCAGAAAGTTCGACTGCAGCAAGCGGGCCTATTATGAGCTGCGCCGCCTGTCAGACGAGCTGTGTGAGGAACACGGGCTTTCCGTGATTCGCGCGCCCGGAGGCAGAACGCCGCGCAGCCTCTATTTTGCCGAGAAGAACGGTGAACCCACCCGCTACAATCTCATGCGACAGGCCATTGACGAAGCGGCTGCCATTGCCCGGACACAGAGGGATTTCGACGCCATCATGCGCGCCAAGGGCTATATCGTGCAGCTGGACGAACGGAGGAAATATTTCACGATATGCTCCGTGGGCAGCAAGAAACCCGTCCGCATGGCACGTCTGGGCGAGGGCTACGACAACAAATCTATCATGGAGCGCATCTGCCTGGACAGCAGTCCGGCGCGTTTCCGGGCAATCGGGAGTTCTGGCAGGAACAGCACGAGCGCTTAAAAAGCAAACCGGAGAAGGTCCGCCTCGGCGGCAGCGTGCACCGGGTCAAGAAGGTCACGGGTCTGAGAGCACTGTATCTCCACTACTGCTATCTGCTGGGCTATCTTCCGCGGAAGAAGCCGCACAAGCCTCTGTCGCCGGAGATGCGTGAGGCGGTGCGCCGCATGGACCGCTACTCCGCCCAGGCAAAGCTGGTGGCCGAGCACAAATTGGACAGCATCCCTGCGGTGGAGGCCTTCGTCGCGCAAACCGAAAGCCGAATGCAAACAGTCGCCGCGCAGCGGGACAGGCTCTACAACCGCATGCGCCGCTGCCAAAGTCCGGAGGAACTGGAAGAACTGAAAGCGGCGAGATGGCGGCCTTCTACGGGCTGCGGCGCAGCGAGCTTCTGGGCCTCCGCTGGGACGCTTTCGACTTTGACAAGGACACCATCACCGTCCGGCACATTCTGACCGAGGTGCTGGTGGACGGAAAGCTGCAGCTCTACGAGGCCGACCGCGCCAAGACCAAATCCAGCCTTCGCTCCCTGCCGCTGGTGGGGCAGTTCAAAACCCAGCTTCTGGGCCTCAGGGAACAGCAGGAGCGCAACCGGAAAATCTGCGGCAACAGCTACAACACACAGTATCTGGGCTATGTGTTCGTCGATGAGATGGGCAACATCTTCAAACCCGGCTATGTCTCCAACAGCTTCGGAAAGCTCCTGCGGGAGAAGGGTCTGCGGCACATCCGCCTGCACGACCTGCGCCACAGCTGCGCATCCCTTCTGCTCAAAAACGGCGTCCCCATGAAGCAGATCCAGGAGTGGCTGGGGCACAGCGACATCAGCACCACCTCCAACATTTACGCGCACCTCGACTACAGCTCGAAGGTCCTCTCTGCCAGCACCATAGAGGGTGCCCTCAAGCTCCCGGAGCTCAATCTCACGAAAAGCTGAGATTGAAGCTCCAAAAAAAGCAGGGCCTTTCGCCCTGCGTTACATAGAATTCTCCCCTGATTTGTCGGTTTTCTCTCCAATTATAATAATTGGAATTTTTGAAGCCTTGTAAACATCCTCTAAAAGTTCAAAAAATCGCCGATTTATTGTCTAAATCGGCGATAAATGGCGGACAGGGTGGGATTCGAACCCACGAGCCTCTTGCGAGACTACCTGATTTCGAGTCAGGGCCGTTATGACCACTTCGATACCTGTCCATATGCAATTTACAGGTGCTTTGCTATTATAGCGGATCAGCCCGGAAAATGCAAGACTTATTCCGATACCGTGGCCAGAATTATTTTTTAGTTTTCTTTATATCTTTTGATGATTATTTTATATATTTCACTTGACAAAGTTAGATGTGAGGTCTATACTGTAGACAAGAATTGAGAAAAGGATGACCGCGTATGAAAAAGACTTTATACAGCCTGATGCTTAACGACGAGGTCGTGCGGGAGATCGACCGTCTCGCCCACCGCACAGGCTCAAACCGTTCGGCGCTCATCAACCAGATCCTCGCCGAATACGTCAACTACACCACGCCGGAGCGCAGGATCAACGACGTGCTCTCCGCCATTGAGGCGCTGATGCAGCCCTCGCGGGAGCTGGTGCCCTTCTTTGCGCCGAACAGTCTGTCCATGTCGCTCAAAAGCTCACTGGAATACAAATACCGCCCGACCGTCAAGTATGAGGTGGAGCTCTACCGCGGGCAGGAGGACTGTATCGGACAGCTTTCCGTGGTGTTCCGCACCCAGTCCATCGCGCTGATTCAGGCGATGACCGAGTTCTTCCGCCTGTGGAAGCAGATTGAGGACGCGCACCTCAAGCCTCTGACCGGCGCGGCCATCGACTATGCCCTGTACGACGGCAAATTTGTGCGTTCCATCGCCGCGCCTGACCGCGACTGCACCACCGACGAATTGGCCGCGGCGCTGTCGGAGTATATCAAGCTCTTCGACAAGCTGATGAAAGCCTATCTTGCGGGCCGCCTCGATGCGCATGACGTGGAGGCCGCCTACTTCTCGCAGATGCGAAATTCACCCGTGCATATTTAAAACCACTACCCCATGAAAAGAGGGATTGTAATGAACGAATATAACTACACGCAAAACTCCGTCAAGGCCATCCAGACCGCAGAGGCCATGGCGCAGGAGAACAGCAACAACTATATCACGCCCGAGCATCTGCTCTACGCTCTGGTTGACCAGGACGGCGGCACGATCCAGACCATATTCCGCAGGCTGGGCGCGGACTGCGACCAGATCCTGGCCGAGCTGAACACTGAAATTTCCAGGCTCCCCAAGGTCGGCGGCACGCCCCAGGTCTATGCCTCCAACGAGACCAGTCGCGTAATCAACGCCGCCCAGAAAGCCGCAAAGTCCATGGGCGACGAGTATATCTCGGTCGAACACTTGATGATCGGCATTTTTGCCGCGGCGACGCCCGCCGTCAAGCGCATCCTCTCCGATCACAGCATCACCAAGGGCGAGTTTTCCAAGGAGCTGAGCAAGATCAAATCCGGCCCCGTGACCTCGGACAACCCCGAGAGCACCTACGACGCGCTGACCAAATACGGCACGGACCTTGTCAAGCGCGCGCGGGAAAACGAGCTTGACCCCGTGATCGGCCGTGACACGGAGATAAGAAACGTGATCCGCATCCTCTCCCGCAAGACCAAGAACAACCCCGTCCTGATCGGCGAGCCCGGCGTCGGCAAGACCGCCATCGCCGAGGGTCTGGCCCAGCGCATTGTCAAGGAGGACGTGCCTGAGGGGCTCAAGGACAAGACCATCTTCTCCCTGGATATGGGTGCGCTGATTGCGGGCGCCAAATACCGGGGCGAGTTTGAGGAGCGGCTGAAAGCCGTGTTGGAGGAGATCAAGAAGTCCGAGGGCAAGATCATCCTCTTCATCGACGAGCTGCACACCATCGTCGGTGCGGGCAAGACCGAGGGCAGCATGGACGCGGGCAACCTCTTAAAGCCCATGCTGGCGCGCGGCGAACTGCACTGCATCGGCGCGACCACGCTGGACGAGTACCGCAAGTACATCGAAAAGGACGCCGCACTCGAGCGCCGCTTCCAGCCCGTACAGGTGGATGAGCCGACCGTCGAGGACACCATCGCCATCCTCCGCGGCCTCAAGGAACGCTATGAGAACTTCCACCACGTCACCATCCACGACAACGCCCTTGTTGCCGCGGCGACACTCTCCAACCGCTATATCTCCGACCGTTTTCTGCCCGACAAGGCCATCGACCTTGTGGATGAGGCCTGCGCCATGATCCGCACGGAGATGGACTCCGTCCCCGCCGAGCTGGACGACATCCGCCGCAAGGTGGCGCAGCTTGAGATCGAGGAGCGCGCGCTGACCAAGGAGGATGACAAGCTCAGTCAGGATCGCCTCTCCAAGCTGCGCGAGGAGCTGGCGAATCTCAAGGAGTCCGAGCATGAGATGACCGCCCGTCTCGAGAGCGAGAAGGAGGCCGTCAACGAGATCAGTATGCTCAAGCAGGAGCGCGAGCGGCTGAAATTTGAGTTTGAAAACGCGCAGCACCGCTACGACTACGAGCGGGCGGCCAAGCTCCAGTATCAGGAAATCCCTGAGATCGACCGCAAAATTGCGGAAGCCGAGCAGCGCGCCGCCGCAGGACGTGAGAACACGCTGGTCAACGAGTCCGTGACCGAGGACGACATCTCCGGCATTGTGGCAAAGTGGACCGGTATCCCGGTCGCCAAGCTGATGGAGAGTGAGCGCTCGAAGCTCCTGCACCTGGATGAGCAGCTACACGAGCGTGTGGTCGGCCAGGACGAAGCCGTACAGAAAGTCTCCGAGGCGATCCTGCGCTCCCGTGCCGGTATCGCAGACCCGAACCGCCCCGTCGGCTCCTTCCTCTTCCTCGGCCCTACCGGCGTCGGCAAGACGGAGCTGGCCAAGTCCCTGGCCCAGTGTCTGTTCGATGACGAGCACAACATCGTGCGTATTGACATGACCGAGTACATGGAGAAGTTCTCCGTCTCGCGTCTGATCGGCGCGCCTCCGGGATACGTCGGCTATGACGAGGGCGGCCAGCTCACCGAGGCCGTGCGCCGCAAGCCCTACAGCGTGGTACTCTTCGACGAGATCGAAAAGGCCCACCCGGATGTGTTCAACATCCTGCTGCAAATTCTGGATGACGGCCGCATCACCGATTCCCAGGGCCGCACGGTGGACTTCAAGAACACCATCATCATCCTGACCTCGAACCTCGGCAGCCAGTATCTGCTCGACGGCATTCAGCCCGACGGCAGCATCAGCGAGGACGCGCAGGAGGCTGTGATGGGCGAGCTCAAGAGTTCGTTCCGCCCGGAGTTTCTGAACCGTCTCGACGAGATCATCCTCTTCCGTCCGCTGACCAAGGACAACCTCAACGGCATCATCGACATCATGGTCGCCTCCCTGCGGCAGCGTCTCGCGGACCGCGGCCTGGGTCTGGAGATCACCGACGCCGCCAAGAGCCTCATCATCGACCGCGGCTTCGATCCTCTCTACGGTGCGCGTCCCCTGCGGCGCTATCTGCAGAGCAGTGTTGAGACCCTGATCGCCCGCCGCATCCTCTCCGGCGAAGTCCTGCCTGACAGCACCATCGTCGTCGATGTGGAAAACGACGAGCTTGTGTGCAGATAAAGATTCATAATCGTATGAGACGTCAGTTGCGTCAGCAACTGTATGCCGCCGCAGGTGGCATCTTTTCAATAAAAAGTGTCGACTTTTTATTGAAAAATAGTATCAAAAGCAAGCGAGAGAGGGGGCTTCCCCCCTCTCCCACTGCTGTGTATGCTGTTCGGTACACGGCAGTTCAAGCGCATATGTGCAAAGACTCGCACCGGTCAAGGATACTGTAGTATCCGGCCTGTGCGAGTCTTTTGTCAGGTCATACTCCGCTTTCGTCGATGACCGCGAAGGGGAGTCTGTCCAGGATGTCCCGCTGTTTGTCCACGCCGGGGTAGACCTCAATCAAGGCCAGGCCCTCGGGGCGGAGGGCGAAAACGCAGCGCTCCGTGACGTAGAGGACGCGCTGTCCGTTCTGCACCGCGCGCGGGCCGGAGAAGCTGATGCTGCGCACATGGTCGACGATCTTCGGGATCGTACCCTCGCGGTTGATTTTGACCTTGCCGTCCTCCTCAGTCACGTCCAGGCCCTTGGTATTGAAGGTCAGGCAGAAGACCACGTTCCTCGTCGCGGCGGTGATGTTGCCAAAGCCCCCGATACCGGAAGCCTGATCCACGCCCCGGTGGGCGTTGACATTGCCGAGGCGGTCCATCTCCAGCGCGCCCATGAAACAGCAGTCCAGACCGCCGCCGTCATAGAAATCAAACTGCATGGACATGTCGCAGATCGAGTCCGCGCCGATCATGGCCCCGAATTCGAGGCCGCCCGCCGGGAGGCCGCCGACGCCGCCCGACTCCACGGAGAGCGTGAGATCCTGCAAAATGCCCTCCGCCGCGGCGTATTTGCTGACCTTCTCCGGGACGCCGACGCCGATGTTGATGATGTCGCCCCGGCGCAGCTCCTTTGCCGCGCGGCGGCCAATGATGTCGGCGGAGAAGTCGGCGCGGACCTTGCCGCTCTTGCTGTTCTCCGCCTCGAGACGGCGGTACCAGTACTGCATATGAGTCGCCGGGACGTGGATGTCACCGGAGAGGGTGCCGAAGGCCTCGTTGTCGCGGTCCGGCTCGCAGACCACGACGACATCCACCAGCACCGCCGGGAGGATGATGTCGCGCGGGCGGCTGAAATCCGACTTGACCCGGTCGACCTGGACGATGACCTTGCCGTGGTTGCGCCGCGTAAGCTGGGCAATGGACAGGGCGTCGATGGTACTGTACTCGCCCTCGAAGGAGACGTTGCCCTTGGCGTCCACGCTGGTCGCCTTGATGAGGGCGATATCAAAGGGAGGCAGGCGATAGCGCAAGTAGTCCTCGCCGTCGATCTCGACCACCTTGACAAGCGTGTCGTCGTGAGAAATGCCGTTGAGCGCGGGGCCCTCGACCCTGGGGTCGGCGAAAATGCCGAGGCCGACCTTGGTGATATAGCCGTCGTGTCCGCCCGCCTGGGCGCGCATGGCGTGGGACATGGGGCCGAGCGGCAGGTTGTAGGCCTCAAAGCGATCCTCAAGTACAAGGCGCTTGGTGCTGGGCATTGCGCCGTAGTGGCCGCAGATGATCTTGCCGACAGCACCCTCGCGGATGTAGTTCTCCGCGCCCCGGTTTGGGTCAAAGAGGCCGAAGCCCGCGGACGAGACCATGGTCAGGTTCCGGGGATGGCCGGTCTGACGGAAGCTCTCGGTGATGGCGTCGTGCAGTTTTTCGGGGTTTGCCGTGCCGACAAAGGAGTTGAGGCCGATCACGGCCCCGTCTGGAATGAGTCTGACCGCGTCGGCAGCTTCCATGATGTTGAACATGTGTATACCCTCCCCCTCTTTTTCAGTGTGGAGAGTGGAGTGTTGAGAGTGGAGTTGAGGAGTCCGCTTCGCGGACGGATTAATAATTCATACACCCGGCAAAAGATCTTTCGCTGGCGCTCTGGCGAAAAAACGCACACTTCGCGCTGTTTCAATCGTCGCCGCAGGCGACACCATCACTCCACTCTTCACTCTTCACTCTTCACTCTTTACTCTTTATGCTTCCTTCCCGGCAAGCTCCCGCGAGACCTCCAGGACATCTCTGTTCTTAATGTCCCGCGGGTCAAAGCGCAGGATCGAATAGACCGCCTGCATCACAAGGCCCGCGCCGAAGGTGCCGAGCAGAGTCCCGGGGCCGACCGGGCCGCCCAGCAGCCAGCCGAGGGCGACGACCGCCGTCCACAGCAATATTTCCACGATGCCGATGGGGACCTTCGGCAGGCGCTTTCCGAGGCCGACCAGCAGAGAATCCCTCGGCCCGCAGCACTGGGCGGCGCTCATATAAATCCACATGCCAAGGGCCATGAACACAAAACCCAGCAGCATGATGAGCACGCCCGACCACAGCCCTTTATTGAGCGGCAGCGGGTTTAAGTCGTTGAAGAGCTGAACCAGATTGCCGGTAATTAAGGCGTCGATGATGGTGCCGAAGCCGATGCGCTCACAGAGCAGAAGGTCGATGCAGAGCACCAGCACCGCTATTGTTGTCATGGACAGGCCGTAGTTGAGCGGCGTGTGGTAGGAGATACCCATGCCGAGACAGTCCCAGGGCGCAAGGCCGATGTTGGCAAAGATGGTGAGATGCACTCCGAAGGCGAACACCGCCAGGCCCCCGACAATTTGGAGCCACTGGAGCAGGATGGTTTTCTGTGAAGCCGTCAAACGCCGCATACCGTTGCGCCTCTCTTGTAAATTCCCATACGGCAAGCCTCGCCACGATAAATGAAAGCCCTGTCGGCATGGGGATTTTCACGCATGTCATTCGGTTGCCCCGCAGGGGCGAGAATGACGCGTTTGAATCAAATTTTAACTATGGAAGCGCCAGCTTTCATAGTTAAGAATGGCGTTAGTTTACCACAGTAAAGCGAAAAAGGCAAGTCGGGGCTTTTCAAAACTTGCTGTTTTGTTGTATGATAGGGGCATGAATTTTTAGGGGGTACGAACATGGCCGGACTTGTCGAACTGACACAGATGCTCGCCGCGCGGGACCGCCGGGTCGAAAGGCAGGACGCGCTGCTGGCGGAATACCAGCTGCCGCTGGTGTCCTTTACGATGAACATTGCGGGGCCTGTCAAAAACAGCCCCTCCATCCGGAGAGGCTTTGAGATCGGGCGGGCGCTGCTGCTCGGCCAGCTTGAGCGGGTCAGGGCCCGGATCGTTCACCGGGAGGAGGTCGACGCCGACACCGGCTGCGAGGGGTTGTATGTGGTCGATCTGTCGCCGGAATCGCTCAAGGCGCTGTGCTGCGGCTTGGAGGAGCGGACAGAACTCGGGCGGCTCTTTGACCTGGATGTGCTCTGCCCCGACGGGCGGAAGCTGGACAGGCCGCGGCCCAGACTCTGCCTGCTCTGCGGCGGGCCCGCGAAGGACTGCGCCCGGAGCCGCCGCCACGCGGTGGCCGAGCTCCAGGAGAAGACTCACGCGATCCTCGCCGCCGCGATCGACCGGCAGGACGCGGAGGACGCCGCGTCGCTCACGGTGCGCGCGCTTCTCTACGAGGTGGCCGTGACGCCCAAGCCGGGGCTGGTGGACCGTCTCAACAGCGGCAGTCACAGCGATATGGACGTCTACACTTTCCTGACCAGCGCATCCGGTCTGTGGCCGTACTTTTATGAGTGTGTCCGTATCGGGCGGGAGAGCGCATCCCGGCCCGCGCCGGAGACCTTCGCCGCGCTGCGCTTTCCCGGCAAGCTCGCCGAGGGCGGGATGCTGGCGGCGACCAAGGGCGTCAACACCCACAAGGGCGCGATCTTCACAATGGGCCTCGCCTGCGCCGCGCTCGGAAGACTTGACCGGGCAAGCTGGCCGGAGCCGGAGGCGGTGCTTCACCAGATTGCTGCCATGACCGCGGGGGTCGAGCAGGAGCTCTCCGCCCCGGGCGAGTCCGCCGCCGAGACCGCGGGGCGGCGTTTTTATCGGCTTCGCGGCGTCACCGGCGTGCGCGGTCAGGCCGCCGCCGGATTTCCGACAGTTCTGGCCTGCGGCCTGCCGGTGCTGGAAGCGGGACTTGCGGAGGGCCGGAGCGAAGACGAGGCCGGGGCCGCCGCCCTGCTCGCGATCCTCGCCCATACGGAGGACACGAACATGCTCTCGCGCGGCGGGGTCGAGACGGCCGCGGCCAAGCGGGAACAGCTGCTTGATTTGCTGGCTGAAAATCCCTACCCCGACGCCGCCGCGCTTGCCGTGCTGGATCGGGCGTACATTGCCGAAAGGCTCTCCCCCGGCGGCAGCGCCGATCTGCTGGCCCTGTGCTGGCTGCTGCATTTTCTGCGGGAAAGGTGAAAAAACAAACGTAGGGATCGATCCCCAGATCGACCCACCGATCAACACACATGGCTGTTAACCGGCGGGCCGATGAGGGCATCGGCCCCTACGATTTTTTATTCTGCTGCCTTTTTCAGTTTGGCAAGGAGCTGATCCTGGTTTGGCAGGCGCTTCCAGCGGGGGTAGCGCTTGCCGTAGGACGCCGCCAGCGCTGCCGCGTCCTCCCTGCTCAGCAGCGGGATCAGCACGTCGGTCAGACCCTGCACCGCCGTGAGCATCCAGTAGGCGCACTGGGGGCCGCGATAGGCGACCGGCTCGTTAAAGACGAAGTCCAGAACCTCGCGTACCTCCGCGGAGCCGGGGCGGCCTGCGGCGTAATCCGCGAAGACGCCGCGCAGTTCCTCGGCAAAGCGGTCATGGCAGGGGTTGTCCGCCGGGCCGCCCTTCATGCCGAACATGCCCTCACCGAACTTGCGGTTGCGCTCCAGCTCTTCGACCGTCTCCTCATAGCTCCGGTAGCGCTCCCGCAGTCCGCTCAGGAAATTCCCCCGCTCAGGCAAAGGGATTCTCCGTGGGATAGGGCAGGGACTTGGGCTGGTTGTAGCCGATGTCCTCCACGCCCAGGAACTTGAAGACCTCGAACAGGGCCTTGCCGAAGTGGCCGAAGGCCACCGCGCCATGGTGCGGGAAGCGCTTCTGGATCAGGACATGGCGATAGAAGCGGCCCATCTCATGGATGGCGAAGACGCCGATGCCGCCGAAGGAGGTCGTCGCGACGGGCAGAACCTCGCCCTCGGCGATGTAGGAGCGGAGCTTGCCCTCGCTGTCGCACTGGAGACGGTAGAAGGTGATCTCACCCGGCGCGATGTCGCCCTCGAGTGTGCCGCGGGTGAAGTCGGGCTCGGAACCGGCGGGCTCGAGCAGACGGTGCTGGATGAGCTGGTACTTGACGGCGCGGTCGGCGCACATCTTGCAGCTCGGGGTGTTGCCGCAGTGGAAGCCCATGAAGGTGTCGGTCAGGGTGTAGTCATACTTGCCCTTGATGCTCTCCTCCCACATCTGGGCGGGGACGGAGTTGTTGATGTCCAGAATGGTGACCGCGTCGCCGGAGATGCAGGCGCCGATGTACTCGCTCAGCGCGCCGTAGATATCGACCTCGCAGCTCACGGGGATGCCGCGGGCGGCGAGACGGGAGTTGACGAAGCAGGGCTCAAAGCCGAACTGCTGCGGGAAGGCGGGCCAGCACTTGTCGGCAAAGGCGACGTACTTGCGCGCACCCTTGTGGGCCTCGGCCCAGTCAAGGAGGGTCAGCTCAAACTGCGCCATGCGGGCCAGCAGATCGGGGAAGTACTTGCCCTCGCCCATCTCCTTGGCCATGTCGTCGCAGACGGCGGGGATGCGGGGGTCGTTGGCGTGCTCTTTGTAGGAGACCAGAAGGTCAAGCTCGGAGTTCTCCTCGATCTCGACGCCCAGCTCGTACAGGCCCTTGATGGGGGCGTTGCAGGCGAAGAAGTCCTGGGGTCTCGGGCCGAAGGTGATGATCTTCAGGTTCTTCACGCCGATGATGGCGCGGGCGATGGGATAAAATTCCTTGATCATCTTGCCGATATCCGCGGCGGTGCCGACGGGATACTCGGGGATATAGCCCTTGAGCTTGCGCATGCCCAGGTTGTAGGAGCAGTTGAGCATGCCGCAGTAGGCGTCGCCGCGGCCGTTGATGAGGTCGCCGTCGCCTTCGGCCGCCGCCACGAACATGCAGGGGCCGTCAAAGTATTTGGCGATCAGGGTCTCGGGCGTCTCGGGGCCGAAGTTGCCGAGGAAAACGACCAGGGCGTTGCAGCCGGCGGTCTTCACGTCCTCAACAGCCTTGAGCATATCGGCCTCGTTCTCGACGGTGACGGGGCACTCATAGATGTTGCCGCCGCAGGTCTTGACAATGGCCTCGCGTCTGGCGATGGACAGGCCGATGGGGAAGCAGTCGCGGGAGACGGCGATGATGCCGAGTTTGACTTCGGGAATGTTCTGCATTTTTAAAGATCCTCCTTGATATCGATGTTAACGCCGGTCAGCCCGACGTGAGCTCCGTTTTGTGCCTCGCTGGATTCGGGGTGGGCGAGCAGCCACTTGTTGCGCGCGGTCATCCAGGTGTCCTCTTCGTTCTTCGGATCGAAGGCGGGCTTTTCTGTATTGGTGCCCTTCGGCAGCACAACCGCCACGCGGAAGCCGCAGTTGGGGCAGGTGTGGCAGGGCGCATAGTGCAGCGTAGTAGCGTAGACCTCCACCGGCACCCCGGCGGGGACGCGGAAGGCTTTGACCTTCGCTGTGTCGAGCACACCGTCGACAATCTCATCCTGCTTTGCGAGAAGGAGAATGAAGTCCTTCCAGCCGATGTTCACCTCGCTGTCCCGGTGGTACTCCAGGCAGTTGAGCTTCGTGTTGTGGCCCCAGCACATACCGAGCTGGATGGGCATGCCGCCGTAGGCGCGGTCGCGCAGCTCGTCAAAGATGGCGCAGGCCTCGAGACTGGCGATGCCGGGCTCGTACGCCACGCCATCGGGCTGGGGGATGGCCTCCATCGCCCTGCACAGCTCGGCGGTGTCATAGCCCGCGAGCACCTGGCCGTAGGGTTTGAATTCAGGATCGCTTACGGAATAGATTTTCATTGGGACTCTCCTCACTGGATCTCCGGGAAAACGCTCTTGAGCGCCGGATAGATCTTTCTGAATTTCTGATACTGCGCCTCATAGCGGGCGGTGAGCTCGGGGTCGGGAAATGTCGTGGAGGCGAGCTCTACCAGCGCGTCCGCCGCGGCCTGCACGCTCGGATAGAGGCCGCATCCCACCATGGCGAGGATCGCGCCGCCGTAGCCGGGGCCCTGCTCGGTCTTGACCATGTCCAGCGGGATACCGAGGACATTGGCAAAGATCGTCCGCCATAGCGGGGACTTTGCGCCGCCGCCGCAGACCATGCTGCGCGGGATGTTGAGGCCGAGGGATTTGGCCACCTCAAAGCTGTCGCGGATGGCGAAGGCCACGCCCTCCAATACCGCCTGCACCAGATCGGAGCGGGTCGTGTCCATGGTCATGCCGACGAAGGTGCCGCGGGCGTTGACATCGTTGATGGGGCTGCGCTCACCCATGAGGTAGGGCAGGAAGAAGACGTGGTTGCGCCCGAGCTTGTCTTCGGTGATGTCCTTCTGCTCGCCCGCGTAGTCGGTGGTTTTGAGGACTTCGTCGCACAGCCACTTGTTGCAGCTTGCCGCCGAGAGCATGCAGCCCATCAGGTGGTAGCCGCCGTCCGCGTGCGCGAAGGCGTGCAGCGCGTTGTTGGGATCGACGCCGAAGTTTTTCGAGGAGATGAAGAGCGTGCCGCTGGTGCCGAGGGAGATGTTGCAGCCGCCCTCGCCCACGACGCCGGTGCCGACAGCCGCCGCGGCGTTGTCGCCCGCTCCGGCCACGACCCTGACGCAGGGGCTGAGGCCAAGACCTTCGGCGACGTCAGGCGACAGCGTGCCGACGACCTGATAGCTCTCAAAGAGTCTGGGCATCTGTTCCTCCGTGACGCCGCAGATTTCGAGCATCTTTTTCGACCAGCACTTATGCTGCACGTCGAGCAGGAGCATGCCGCTTGCGTCGGAGTAGTCGCAGCAGTGCACGCCCGTGAGCCTGTAGTTGATATAATCCTTCGGCAGCATGATCTTTTTGATCCGCGCGAAGTTTTCCGGCTCGTTCTTGCGCATCCAGAGGATCTTCGGCGCGGTGAAGCCGGCGAAAGCGATGTTGGCGGTCAGCTTTGAGAGCTTGCTCTTGCCGATCTCGTTGTTGAGATAGTCGACCTCCGCCTGGGTGCGGCCGTCGTTCCAGAGGATCGCGCGGCGGATGACCGTGTCGTCCTCGTCCAGGACAACCAGACCGTGCATCTGGCCGCCGCAGCCGATGCCCTCGACAAGCGATGCGTCAACATCGGCCAGCAGCTCCTTCATTCCGAAGAAGCAGCCCTTCCACCAGTCCGCGGGATCCTGCTCCGACCAGCCGGGCTGCGGGAAATAGAGCGGATATTCCCGGCTGACCTCTTTGAGGATCGCGCCCTTCTCGTCAACCAGCGAGAGCTTGACGGCGGACGTGCCGAGATCAATTCCGATAAACAGCTTCGTGTGTACCACCTCCGTGTTTATTGTGCTTTTGCTTGTTTCTCCCCTTGCGGGAGGCTTCAGGTTCCTGTACAATAAAGGAAAAAGGAAACGGGGTATATCGTATGAGAAGAAGTATGAAGGAATGGGTGCTGCGCGTCGTCATCCTGATGCTGGGGCTCTGTATCGCCCATCTCGGTGTGACGCTGTTTTTGTTGTCGGACCTCGGGTCGGACCCCTTCAACGTGTTTGTGCAGGGGCTGTACCGGAGTGTCGACAAGCTCACGGGCTGGGGCTTTCTGACCCACGGCCGTGTCCACGTCGCAATCAGCCTGGTAATTGTGGCGGTTCTGCTCTTTGTGGACAGGAGCTACATCAAGATCGGCACGGCGCTGTGCATGCTCTTCGGAGGGCCGATCATTGACGTCTTCAACGCCCTGCTTGAAGGGCCGACGGCTGGCGCCTCCCTGCCGGTGCGCGTGTGCATGCTGGTGGCGGGCTGCGTGATCCTCGCCTACGGCATGACCATCGTGATCCGCTCCGACGCGGGGACGGGGCCGAACGACCTCGTCGCCGTGGTGATCAGCGACAAGACGAAATGGAAATTCAGCGTGACGCGCGTGGCGGTCGACGCCTGTTTTTTAGTCATCGGCTTCCTGCTCGGCGGCACCGCCGGGGTCGGAACCCTGGTGTGCATGTTTCTGGTCGGCCCGGTGGCGGGCTTTTTCCTGCCGATCAACGGAAGAATCATTGAAAAGACGGTCAAGCGCTTCTGCTGAGACGGAGTGCTCAAACTGTAGGCGAGCCCACATGAACCAAGTTGGTCTCGCAAGAGGGTTCTGTGAAGGGGGGCGGGGAGCCCCCCTTCACGTTTAATCTATGCAAAAATGGGAACTTTTTTGAGCGTCTGTCGGATGACAGGCGCTTATTATTTTTCCGCCGGATCGTCCGAAGCTTTGGAATCCGCCTGCCAGCGCCGCCAGATATAGAGCCCGTAACCGAGGCCCGCCGCGATGAACAGCAGTCCCGCCGCCCAGGCGAGCGCCGGGGACATGCTTGTGCGCCCCTTCAGGAGATCACAGATGACAGAACCGCCCAGGTATACCAGATACCCGGCCACGACTGCGCGCAGTGTCGCCATGTTGACCGCTCTGGAGCGCGTATCGTTTCTGTCCATGTTCCATTCCCCCTTAAGAGAGAACGGACGACAGGTTTTCCGGCCGTCCGTTCATAACGTATCAGCTGTTTTTCTTCTTGGAAACCACGTCGAAGATGACGGCAGCCAGCAGCACCAGGCCCTTGACGACCTTCTGCCAGTTGGCGTCGACGCCCATGATGCTCATGCCGATGTTGATGACGCCCATCAGCAGCGCGCCGATGATAACGCCGGGCACCGTGCCGACGCCGCCGTAGGCGGAGGCGCCGCCGATGAAGCAGGAGCCGATGGCGTCCATCTCATAGTTCTGGCCGTAGGTCGGCTGGGCGGAGGTCAGACGCGCGATGGTGAGGATACCGGCGAGACCGGCAAGCAGGCCCATGTTCGCGTAGGCGAAGAAGTAGATCCGCTTGGTGTCGATGCCGGAGAGCCTGGTCGCGGTCTCGTTGCCGCCGATAGCGTAGAGATAGCGGCCGACGGTGGTCTTGGAAGTGATATAGGTGTAGATCATGACCACGGCCACAACCCAGATCAGCGCCATGGGCAGGCCCTTGTACTGGGCGAGGCGGAGCGTGAAGAACATGATGACCGCCACGATGACGACGGCCTTGACGATCGTCACATACAGCGCTTCCGTCTCAAGCCCCGCCTTTTTGCGGGATCTCGCGTTGCGCAGGGTAAAGAAGAGATAGAGCGCGCAGGCGATGATGCCGACCACGAGGCAGAGGATGTTGATCTCGACGCCCTCTTTGGCGAAGATGTCCGGGACGTAGCACTTGGCGCCGCCGCCGAAAATTTTGACAAAGGATTCGTTCTTGACCGCCAGGGTCTTGCCCTGCAGCACCACGTTCGACAGGCCGCGGAAGATCAGCATGCCGGCCAGCGTGGTGATAAAGGGCGGGACCTTTACATAGGCGATCCAGAAAGCCTGCCATGAGCCGATGAGCAGGCCGACCGCCAGCATCACCAGCACGGCCAGCCACATGTTCATGCCCTTGCTCATGGCGACCGCGCCCACCGTGCCGACAAAGCAGACCACGGAGCCGACGGACAGGTCGATGTTGCCGCCGGTCAGGATGCACAGCAGCATACCGGTGGCCAGCACGAACACGTAGGCGTTCTGGGAGATGATGTTCGTGATGTTCTGGGGCATGAGGATTTTGCCGTTGGTGCGCCAGGCAAAGAAGCCCGTGACCAGCACCAGCGCGATAATCATCGTATATTTCTGAACGAAGTTCAGAACTTTCGTCTTTGTCATCATTGCTTTTTCTCCTTTGCTGCCGAGTCGGTAGAGAGGATGCTTGCCATGATCTTTTCCTGACTGGCCTCTTTCTGTTCAAATTCGCCGACGATGCGTCCCTCGTTGAGCACGTAGATTCTGTCGCACATGCCCAGAACCTCCGGCAGCTCCGAGGAGATCATAATGACGGACTTGCCCTCCGCCACAAGGTCGTTGATGATGCAGTAGATTTCAAACTTTGCGCCCACGTCGATGCCGCGGGTCGGCTCGTCCAGGATCAGGATGTCGGGGTCAGCGTACATCCACTTGGCAAGCAAAACCTTCTGCTGGTTGCCGCCGGAGAGGTTGCCCACGTTCTGCTGAACGCTGGGCGTCTTGGTGCGCAGCTTGACCCGGTACTCCTCCGCCACGGACAGCTCCTTGTCGCGGTCAATGACGCCGTTTTTGGTGACGCCCTTGAGGTTTGCGAGCGTGGTGTTGATGTAGATGGGATTCGAGAGGATCAGGCCGTTGCCCTTGCGATCCTCGGTGACGTAGGCGATGCCGGCGTCGATGGCCTCGCGCGGGGAGTGGAGCTTGACCTCCTTGCCGTGGATCTCGATCGTGCCGGAGATCTCCGTGCCGTAGCTGCGGCCGAAGATGGACATGGCAAGCTCGGTGCGGCCCGC
>ONPN01000024.1 GCA_900319695.1 uncultured Eubacteriales bacterium | reverse complement strand
TTTGGCTACGCGAACTTATACATGTGAGCGAAGCGAATCGGATTGTGTACCTCAAGAAAAAGTGACGAAATCAGGGCACAAATTTTCCAGGAGATGCCGAAGGCGGATTGTGCGGTGTTGCCTTAACAATAATCCGTTGACTCTCACCGTGCAGAACATGTTTCTGCTCACGTCAGCGCGAGGTTTACTCGTTCCTCAGCGCTTCGACCGGGTCCTTCTTGGCTGCGAGTCCCGAGGGAATCAGACCCGCGACAAAGGTCAGAAATACGCTCACAAGCACGAGACCGATCCCGCCGAGGACAGGGAGTCTTGCGTTGATTGAGACGATCCCTGTCAGATCGTGTACGATGATATTGATCGGAATGATCATCAGCAGCGTCAGGCCGATGCCGATGAGGCCCGCAAAGAGGCCGATAATAAAGGTCTCGGCATTAAATACGCGGGACACATCCCGTTTGGAGGCGCCGATGGCCCTGAGAATGCCGATCTCCTTGGTGCGCTCAAGAACGCTGATATAGGTGATGATGCCGATCATAATGGACGAGACCACAAGGGAAATCGCCACAAACGCGATCAGCACATAGCTGATGGCATTGATGATGGTGGAGATAGACTTCATCAGCAGGGCAACCAAATCCGTGTACTCGATCTGATCGTCCTCTGGCACGCTCTCGTTGTAGGCCTTGATCGCGTCGGCAATGGCGTCCTTATCCTCAAAGGTTGAGGCGTAGATATTGATGACGCTGGGACTCTCAAGATCGACATAACCGAGGGCTTTAAGGTTCCGGCGCAGCGTGCTGTCGGAATAGGCCGGGGGCATGGCATTGTCGTAGAGCCAGAGATAGTCGTCGTCCTCAAGGGACAAAAGCGCGAAATCCTCCGCAAGCTCCTGGTCCGGCAGATAGCCGTACATGCGCCGCATCTGGAAGGCATACGCCTCCTTCACCTGCTCTGCGATCATGCGCCGCACATAGTCAAAGAGCGTGTCATCGTCCATCTGCTTGAGGAAGGAGGAGTAGCCCGGATAGTATTCGAGCACCATGTCCTCCACGTCCTTGCGCGTGGTGTCCTTCATCTGCTCATCCAACTGCTCGTCAATGTAGTCGTCCTCGGGGATGGTCATATACTCCACATAGAGCTTGGCAAGCTTTTCGTCGTCTGCGTCCCTGATATAGTCCTTTGCCGCCTGAATCTTGCGGCTCTTGGTCATGGTCTCGTCGTTCTCGTCCAGAAACGGCAGGCCGTTTAACACGTCGGTATCGGGATCGTCAAGCTGCCGCCGCACGAGGTCCTTTTTCTCGGCCTCCTGCACCACATGCTCCACCAGCTTGTGTGTATAGCCGACCGCACCGCTGGACATCATACCGGATACCGCGTCCTCGCTCTGTCTGACAATGCCGACAATGCGAATGGGAAGACCGTCTTTGAACAGTGTGCGAAGTCCGATATCTCCGTCCGCAACGCTGATGTATTTCTCGTCCTCCTCGTCGTACTGATACTCGTCCGCGGGATAGATGTAGCGGAAGTCCATGTCGCAGATTTCCTCATAGCTCCAGCTTTCAAGCTCTGTCTTGAGGTTTTCCTGATTCATGAAGGCCTCCATATCCTCCGACAGGTTGCTGCTGGACTTGAGACCAAGCGCATAGAGGACAAGGTCCGAGATCTCGTTGTTCTTATCAACGACAAGCACGACTTCGTCATATTCCTCCGGCCATTTTCCGTAGAGCACATCATACTGCTGCTTGATAAGCGGGTTGACCGACTCCCCGTTTTCGCCGGGCAGCATCTCCTGCCATGCGTTCATCGTATTGTAGGCCCCGCCGAAAGTGGAAAAATAGCTGCTGTAGTCGCCGCCGAAGGTCGCGCTCATGGCGCGCTGCATAAGCTCGGTCACGTCCGTCTTCACAATGTTTTCGTCGCTGTCCTGGGCGTAGATGTTCATGTCGAGATCATAGGAATACTGCACGGAACTGATGTGCTGGGCGATCCCGGACTCGTCGCCGTCGATAAAGCGCTTGAAGGGCTTTAGATTGTTGGTCTGCTTCTCGGCGGAGACCATGGAGTTCATCATGTCGTAGAGGATAGTGCTGGAATAGACGGCGTCCGTGTCGTGGCGGTTTTCCTCCGCCTCGGCCTGTATGCCCATAAGAGAGGTCATCATGCTGGCCATGTCCACGCTCTCGGCCTGGATGGTGATGGGGTAGCTGGAAAGCGTGTCCTCCTGGACCTTGTCGATATAGTTTTGGATGCCGTTCGAGAGGGACAGAATGAGGGCAATGCCGATAATGCCGATGCTGCCCGCGAAGGCTGTAAGGATGGTGCGCGCCTTCTTTGTCAGAAGGTTATTTGTGGACAGCGACAGGGCTGTCAGAAAGCTCATGGAGGTGCGATCCTTCCGCGCGGTGCGCACGGACTGTGCCTCGTCTCCCGAGCCGGAGTCATAGGGGGCGCTGTCGTCGGTGATATGACCGTCCTTGAGGCGTATAATGCGGCTGGCATAATCGAGGGCGAGCTCCGGGTTGTGCGTGACCATGATGATGAGCTTGTCCCGAGAAATCTCCTTCAAAAGCTCCATGATCTGGATTGAGGTCTCGGTGTCGAGCGCGCCGGTCGGCTCGTCCGCGAGGAGAATGTCGGGGTTATTCACCAGGGCCCTTGCGATCGCGACGCGCTGCATCTGGCCGCCGGACATCTGGCTCGGCTTTTTCTGGAGCTGATCGCCGAGTCCTACCTTCTGCAGCGCCTCGGTTGCGCGCTGCCGCCGCTCCGCCGCGCCCACGCCCGAAAGCGTCAGCGCAAGCTCCACATTTGACAGCACGGTCTGGTGCGGGATGAGGTTATAAGACTGAAAGACAAAGCCGATGGAGTGGTTGCGGTAGGCATCCCAGTCCGCGTCCGTAAAGCGCTTGGTGGACTTGTTGTTGATGATAAGGTCGCCCGAAGTATACTGATCGAGGCCGCCGATGATGTTCAACAGCGTCGTCTTGCCGCAGCCGGAGTGGCCAAGAATCGCGACAAACTCGTTTTCCCGAAACTCAAGATCGATCCCCTTGAGCGCATGGACGACGGAATCGCCCGCCTCGTAATCCTTTTTGATTTGGCTGAGTTTAAGCATGTGGTATCCTTTCGTGCTTGACATTGGGACTCATCTGCTGTAGAATAACCGAGCTTGTATAGGCCCACGTAGCTCAGCAGGATAGAGCACTCGCCTCCTAAGCGAGGGGTCGGAGGTTCGAATCCTCTCGTGGGTGCCATGGAACAAACCATCCCGTCGGGGATGGTTTTTTCATCCTGCGGGAGGATTCGAACCATGTCCGCACAGGCCGGTGGCCTGTGCATGAGCCAGTGCGCACACTTGGCGAATTCCTCTATCGGACGCCGATCCCCCGCGAGGCGGACGATGCAGGCGAATCCTCTCGTGGGTGCCATGGAACAAACCATCCCGTCGGGGATGGTTTTGTTTTTCTCTCAGTAGTGGATGACATTATTCGCCTGTCTGATTCTCTCCAGGACCGGCACGGCCTCCGGGCTTTCAAACCAGGCGGCGGTCGTCTCCGGGACAAGGCGGCGGAAAGTCTCCCAGTCGCCGTCCTGCAAGGCTTTGCGGACAGTGGAGGCGCTGATGACCTGCCCGCCGATTTTTTTGCGCGGGATAACGCGGCACTCGATCCCGGCCTTGGGCAGCTCCTCGGCCATGATCTGATTGTAGAGCCCCGTCACCTGACTTGTCGGCTCCTCACCAACGTAGCGGGCGGAGATATTCAGCGCCGCGGCAATTTTCTTGAAGATTTCGAGGTCGAGGCGCGCATGGCCTTCAATGACCTTTGTCTCATCCTTTAGAAAATAGCTCGGGAAGGTGGCTGAGCTGATGATGTAGGGGCCGCTGTCATGCAGGATCACATTCGGCAGATGGGCGGTGCCCGCTTTGATCAGCTGCTTGCGTACGGCAAACGGCACGAGACTTGCGTCCTCGCTCACGACAAACAGGTGCAGACTGTCGCAGCCGGCCGAGGCCGTCTCGCACAGATACTGGTGACCGAGGGTGAAGGGATTGGCGTTCATAACCAGGGCCGCGGACTTCCCCTCCGTCTTTGTCTTCGCAAGGCGCTTTAAGTACGATTCAAAGCCGCCCCGACGGTTCTCCATAAAGACCAGAGTACCGTCCACGCGGGCAATCTCATAAAAGCCCAGGTCGCCGAAGAATTTGGCGGAGTTGATCTTTGTATAGAGGAAGAGCTGAAAATTGCCGCGCTCCTGCTGAAACTCGATCAGGTGTGTGATGATCTGATTCAGAAGTCCCTCGCCCTGGTGCTCGCGGCTCACGGCGAAGCAGCGCAGGGTGTTGCCGAAGCAGGAGCCGGTGGCAATGACGCGGTAGTCCTCATCAAACATGGCGGCAACATAGTCGAGATTGCCGTCGCGCTGTATGCCCTCCTGTTCCAGCAGAGCGTCCACCTGCGCGAGAGCGCGTTTATCGTCCGGATAAACGCGCGAAATGGTATAGGCCATCGTCATCTCTCCCCATTTGTTTTTGAAAATTATAGCTGATAGTGCGGATAAAAACAAGGCGCAATTCGTGAACACTGCGCCATTTGTCCAAATTCGGCCATTTCTGCGCTCTGACGCTTGAAACATACCCCGGGCTGTGCTAAAATCTATCCAGTTTTACACATTTGGGAGTTTTGCGCTATGCTCGGTACCATTATCAACGCCGCTGCAATCGTGCTCGGCGGTTTGCTCGGCAGTCTTTTCGGCAGCAAGATACGCGACGACTATGTCCGCGGCATTATGACCGTGATGGGCTTCACCGTCGCCGCCATCGGCATTCAGAGCGCCGTCGGAATCAGGAGCTTTCTGGTTGTCGTCCTGTCCATGGCCTTCGGCACCCTGATCGGGATGCTGCTCAAGCTGGACGACCGGGTCAATGCGCTCGGCGACTGGGCCAGGGACAGGCTCAAGGATACCCCCCTCGGCAAGGGCCCCTTCTCCGAGGGCTTTGTGAGCTGCACCCTGCTCTTCTGCACCGGCAGCATGGCGATCCTCGGCTCCATCCGAGCGGGCCTCGACCAAGACTACAGCATTCTGCTGACCAAGAGCGTGATGGACGGCATCAGCGCCATGGCCTTTGCCTCGGCCTTCGGTCCGGGCGTTATCTTTTCGGCCATCCCCATTCTGCTCTACCAGGGCGCAATCACCCTGCTGGCCGCGGCGGTAGAGCCGGTGCTGACTGCCGACGTGGTGGGCGAGATGTCCGGCGTCGGCGGGCCCATCTTCCTCGCCATGGCCTGCAACATGATCGGATTTTCGGAAAAGCGCTTCAAGATCGGCGACATGCTCCCCTGCCTATTCCTTCCGCTCGTGCTTGTCCCGCTGGCGAAAGCGGTTGGACTGTTCTGAGTGCCCGCGAGTATTCTATAATTTTTTTATAAAGGATTATTCACGATGAACTATACCATGTGTGTCCCCTGTCTGCTCGGCCTTGAGGGGCCGATCGCGGACGAACTGAAAAGACTGAACATTCCGGGCGTGCGCTCGGAAAACGGCCGCGTCTATTTTACCGGCGGCGAAAGCGAGCTTGCCCGCGCCAACATCTGTCTGCGCATCGGCGAACGTGTGCTGATCGAGGTGGGCAGCTTTGAGGCGAAAACCTTCGACGCCCTTTTTGAAGGCACCAAAGCCCTGTCCTGGGAGAGCATCATCCCCGCCGACGGTGCCTTTCCCGTCAAGGGCTACAGCCTCAACTCCCAGCTCTTCTCGGTCTCCGACTGCCAGAAGATCATCAAGAAGGCTGTTGTCGAGCGTCTCAAGGCAAAGTATCACATTGACTGGTTTCAGGAGAGCGGAGCGCTGTATCAGATCCAATTTTCGATCATGAAGGACCGCGTGTCCCTCTGCATCGACACCTCCGGCGACGGCCTGCACAAGCGCGGCTACCGCCCGGCCCATAACGCCGCCCCCCTCAAGGAGACCATGGCCGCCGCCATGGTGACGCTTTCGCGCTACCGCGGACGGGACGATTTCTGCGACCCCTTCTGCGGCAGCGGCACCATCCCCATAGAGGCGGCGCTGATCGCCAAAAACCGCGCCCCCGGTCTGGAGCGCTCCTTCACTTCCCAGGGCTGGAAGCAGATCGACCGCCGCGTCTGGGCTGACGAGCGCGAGGCGGCAAGGGCCAGAGAGTACCACGGGGAATACCGTATCGTGGGCTCGGACATCGACCCAAAAGCCGTCGTGATAGCGAAAGAAAACGCCCAGCGCGCCGGGGTTTCCGACGTGGTGCGCTTCGAGGTCGCGGACGCCATGTCCTTTGACCGACGGACCGAGCGCGGCGTCATCGTCACCAATCCCCCTTACGGCGAGCGCATCATGGAAAAGCAGGAGGCCGAGACTCTTTACCGTGGCTTCGGTCAGGCCCTTTCCGGGTGCCCCAACTGGCAGCTCTATCTGCTCTCCTCCCACACGGAGTTTGAGCGCTGCTTCGGGCGCACGGCTGATAAGAAGCGCAAGCTCTATAACGGCATGATCAAGTGCGATTTGTATATGTATTTTAAGTAGCATGACGGGAGCGTCGATTATGAAGCATCTGTTCATCGTCAATCCCAAAGCCGGTGGCAAGGACAAGAGCATTGCAGTCAGCCGCGCTGTCAGAGCCGCTTTTGAAAATCGGACGGACGAATACGAGGTCTATGTCACGAAGGGCCCTATGGACGCGCCGGTGAAGATAAAAGCGGAGGCCGCCCGCTGCGATCACCTGCGGGTCTATGCCTGCGGGGGCGACGGCACCTTCAATGAGTGCGTCTGCGGCGCGGCGGAGCTTCCAAACGTCGCGGCCGCCCCCTTCCCCATCGGAACGGGCAACGACTTCTGCCGCATGTTTGGCGAGGAAAAGGCGCTGTTTCAGAACCTCGACGCCCTGCTCGACGGCACGGAGCACCCCATAGACCTCATCAACTGCAACGGCCGCTGGAGCGCCAATATCTGCTCGGTCGGCATCGATGCGCGTATCGGTACCGAGGTACATCAATACAGCGGTCTGCCGCTCATCGGCGGCGCGGGCGGCTATGTGGTGTCGGCTGTGGTCAACGTCTTCAAGGGCATCAACCGACATATGCGCGTGCGCGTGGGCGACACGGTGTCCGAGGGGGAATACGCCCTGCTCTGCGCCTGCAATGGGCGCTATTACGGCGGCGGCTTCAATCCCAGCCCAGACGCCAGGCTGGACGACGGAATCTTGGAGATCTTTGTCGTACCCGGTGTGAGTCTCTTCACCCTTGCCCGCTATATCGGCAAGTATGCAGGCGGCAAGGCGGACCGCTATCCGAAGGTCATCCGCCATCTCAGGGGAAGCGAGCTCCACATCGACTTCGATGAGGAGAACGTCGTCAACATCGACGGCGAGGCCATTTTCGCAAAGTCCGTCGACATGAAGCTGGTCCCCCGCGCCATGCGCCTGATCGTCCCCGCTGGCATGCATTTTTTCGACAATCCGGTATGATCGGGACGCGCAGGTCATAAAAAATTTAAAATCTTTTCCCGCCTGCCTCTTGCAAAATCGGAAAAGTGTGGTATAGTATGCATCGTTAGCACTCAGGATGTTTGAGTGCTAACGATGCTGATTTTTGTAATATAATTATTTGGAGGTATAGAAGCATGAAACTCAAACCCTTGGCTGACAGAGTCGTTCTCAAGCAGAACAAGGCCGAAGAGCGCACCGCCTCCGGCATTTTCCTCACCTCTTCCGCTCAGGAAAAGCCCGAGGTCTACGAGGTCGTCGAGGTTGGCCCCGGCGGTCTGGTGGACGGCAACGAGGTCAAGATGATCGTTTCGGCCGGTGAGAAGGTTCTCGTCGGCAAATACAGCGGCACCAAGGTCAAGCTCGAGGACGAGGAGTACACCATCGTCCGTCAGTCCGACATTCTGGCCGTTATTGAGTAATATCAGGAGGTTTTAAGATTATGGCAAAGCAGATTATTTATGGTGAAGAAGCGAGAAAAGCAATCGAGCGCGGCGTGAATCAGCTCGCCGATACCGTCAAGATTACTCTCGGCCCCAAAGGACGCAACGTCGTGCTGGACAAGAAGTTCGGCTCTCCCCTGGTCACCAACGACGGCGTGACCATCGCCAAGGAGATCGAGCTTGAGGACGCCTTTGAGAACATGGGCGCCCAGATGATCAAGGAAGTCTCCACCAAGACCAACGACGTCGCCGGCGACGGCACCACCACCGCCACCGTCCTGGCCCAGGCCATGATCGCCGAAGGCCTCAAGAACCTGGCCGCGGGCGCCAACCCCATGGTCATGAAGAAGGGCATCCAGAAAGCCGCCTCCGCCGCTGTCGGCGCGATGAAGGATATCTCCGTCCCTGTGTCCGGCTCCAAGGACATCGCCCGCGTCGGCACCATCTCTTCCGGCGACGAGCTGATCGGCTCCCTGATCTCCGAGGCCATGGAAAAGGTCAGCCAGAACGGCGTCATCACCCTCGAAGAGAGCAAGACCGCCGAGACTTACAGCGACGTGGTCGAGGGTATGCAGTTTGACCGCGGCTACCTCTCCCCCTACATGGTCACCGATCCCGACAAGATGGAAGCCGTCATCGACGACGCGCTCATCCTTATCACCGACAAGAAGATCGGCAACATTCAGGATGTTCTGCCTCTGCTGGAGCAGATCGTCAAGGCCGGCCGCAAGCTGCTGATCGTCGCGGAGGACGTTGAGGGCGAGGCCCTTGCCACCATCGTGCTCAACAAGCTGCGCGGCACCTTCACCTGCATCTGTGTCAAGGCCCCCGGCTTTGGTGACAGACGCAAGGAGATGCTGCAGGACATCGCCATCCTCACCGGCGGTCAGGTCATCTCCTCCGACGTCGGCATGGAGCTCAAGGACGCCGATATCAACATGCTCGGCCAGGCCCACCAGGTCAAGGTCACCAAGGAGAACACCGTCATCGTCGACGGCGCCGGTGATCCCGCCGAGATCCGCGCCCGCGTCGCCCAGATTGAGCGCCAGATCGAGACCACCACGTCCGACTACGACCGTGAGAAGCTGCAGGAGCGCCTGGCGAAGCTGTCCGGCGGCGTAGCCGTCATCAAGGTCGGCGCTGCCACCGAGACCGAGATGAAGGAGAAGAAGCTCCGCATCGAAGACGCGCTGAACGCTACCCGCGCCGCGGTTGCCGAGGGCATCGTCCCCGGCGGCGGCACCGCCTACGTCGTCGCAGCTAAGGCCGCCGACAAGCTGACCGCGACTCTCGAGGGCGATGAGAAGACCGGCGCCGCCC
This sequence comes from uncultured Eubacteriales bacterium, assembly GCA_900319695.1. Taxonomy (GTDB): domain Bacteria; phylum Bacillota; class Clostridia; order Oscillospirales; family Oscillospiraceae; genus Limivicinus. The sequence continues at coordinate 47,310 of ONPN01000024.1, read as the reverse complement.
TGGTCGCAAAGGCCCTGAAGGCCCCCATCATGCAGATCGCCGCGAACGCCGGTATGGAAGGCGCCGTGATCCTGAACAACGTCTACGGCAGCTCTGATGCCAACTACGGTTACGACGCCGCCGGCGACCAGTACGGCGACATGATGACCCTCGGCATTGTCGACCCGACCAAGGTCTGCCGCAGCGCGCTCGAGAATGCCGCCAGTGTGGCCTCCATGGTTCTCACCACCGAGAGCCTGGTCGCTGATATTCCGGAGAAGAATCCCCCGATGCCCGCAGCTCCCGACATGGGCGGCATGTACTAAGTCAAACTTTTCAGACAATATAAGTGACGATTGTCGACATTAATGGCGTTATGCGAAACATTTAAAGAACGTTTACAATGAGCTTACACGGAACTTACACACATTTAAATAGAAAGTTGCCTCAATAAGGATCAGAGGAGCAGACAGTATGCTGAAATATTGTCTGCTCCTTTTTTGATTATTCATGTGTACTCAATTTAATTTTGGATATGGGAGAACCGTTTTAACGAAAAACAGTATTAAGGCAACACCGCACGATCCGCCTTCGGCATCTTCCGGAAAATTTGCGACCTGATTTCGCCACTTTTTCTTGAGGTACACAAAGTTTCTTGAGGTACACAAAGTACATCTGCGAAAAAGTGCCTTTATCAGAACTCAAATTTTCTCAGAATCTGCTCTTGCCGAATTGTGCGGTATTGCCTTAACACAAGCAAAAGCACCAGCCAAGTCTTTTTCGGACCCAACTGGTGCTTTTGCTTTTCGACGCGCTATTTTGCAGCGCGCCCTTTTTATCAGTTCAGCTCAAGCGCGTCGCCGTGATCATAGACGGTGATCGGCTCGCCCTCGAGCAGCTTGTACTCCGCGCCCTCAGCGGTGACGTGGACGCGGATCGTTCTGCCGCGGTAGCGGACGCAGAAGGCGTAGCCCTGCCACTGTGGCGGGCAGACGGGGGCGAAGCTCAGTCTCCCCTTCCGGTTCCTCATGCCGCCGAAGCCGCGCACAAGGCCTGTCCAGGTTCCGGCCATGTTCGCCATATGCAGACCGTCCTTGGTGTTGTGGTGCATGTCGTCCAGGTCGAGGCGGGCCGAGGACATGAAGTAGTCGTAGCCGATGCCCACCTCGCCGATCTCGTTTGCGAGGATGGAGAAGACCGCCATGGAGAGACTGGAGTCATGGGTGGTGACCTTATCGTAGAAGAAGAAGTTTTTGCGCTTCTCCTCGAGTGTCCAGCATTCGCCGTACTGGGTCATGGCGAGGATCAGATCCGCCTGCTTGCAGACCATGTGGCGGTAGATCGTGAGACCGTGGTAGTGGATGAGCAGGGGGTGCTTCTCGGCCGGGATGGTGTCCAGCGGCCAGGGCTTGCGATTGAGAAAATCGTCGTCCTGGGGGTAGATGCCGTCCACGGCGTCGGGGTAATACATGAGATCCGCCGCCTTGCGCCAGGCCTCCGCCTCCGAAGGCTCAAAGCCTGTTGAATCGCAAAGTCTCGCGTAGTCTTCCGGGCAGTTGAGCCGCAGCAGCTCCATCATCTCGCCCGCGCTGCGGAAGTTCTCCTCCGCGACGCAGTTGGTGTAGACGTTGTTGTTGACCATGACGTTATACTCGTCCGGGCCGGTGACGCAGTTGAGGACGAACTGGCCGCCCTTCGCCGCGCTGAAGAAGCCGAGGTCGTAGTAGAGGCGGGCGGTCTCCACCAGGATCTCCGCGCCGCATTTGGCCATGAAGTCCAGATCCCCGGTGGCGTCGTAGTAGTCGCAGATTGCGTGGGCGATGTCGCCGTCGATGTGGTACTGGGCGGTGCCCGCTGGGAAGTAGGCGCTGCACTCCTCCCCGTCGATGGTGCGCCAGGCATAGAGCGCGCCCTTGGGGTGGCCCAGTTCTCTCGCTCTCGCGCGGGCGTTCGGCAGGATGGCGTAGCGGTATTCCAGCAGCTTTCTCGCAAGGGCGGGATCGGTGTGGATGAAGACCGGCAGGATATAGGCTTCGGTGTCCCAGAAGGTGTGGCCCTCGTAGCCCTCGCCGGTCAGGCCCTTGGCGGCAATGTTGCGCCGTCCGTCACGTCCGGCGGACTGGAAGAGGTGGAAAAGATTGAAGCGCAGGCCCTGTAGCAGGGCGTCGTCCCCCTCGATCTCCACGCCCGCGACGGCCCAGAAGGCGTCCAGCGCGGCGCGCTGTTCTTTGAGGAGAGTGTCGAAGTCCGGTGCGGCCTTCGCCTGTTCGATCGTGCGGGTAAGGAGGGCGGGGTCCTCGTCATAGCGGGCGGCGGCATAGCAGACGCTCTTGTCCAGGCGCAGGGATTCACCCGCGTTCAGCTTGACTTCGGCGGTCCAGACGGCGGATTTTTCCTTCGTCTCAGATTGGCCCTCAAGGCCGCGGTGCTGCACAGCGCAGGCAATGGTGTAGCCGCTGTTCTTGGTTTTCTGCTCCATGGCGAGGACAGGGCCGTCAGCGAACAGGCGGGAGATGGCGAGGCTGCGGTCCTTGCCGGCGGCGTTGCGGGGGTCGTTCGGGTCCCCCTCGGCGATGACGGCGGGGGCGACGGCGCTTTCAATAAAGAGCCTGGCGGAGCCGCTGACGCAGTTGATGATCGCTCTCGTCGCGGCGAGCTCCTCCCGCTCGAGACAGACGAGACGGGCAAACTCGCACGCAAGAACCGCGCCGGATTTTGCCTTCCAGATGAAGGAGCGCGTCAGCGTCCCGGCGCGCATATCCAGGATGCGGCTGTGATCGGTAATCTCGGACGCGCCCATATCCAGGCGCTCCCCATCGGCGGTGAGGACGAGGCTCTTCGCGTCCATGACGTTGCAGATGGTCTCGTGGTTCTTGGCGTAGCCGTAGGCCTTTTCGCCGTAGACGATGGGCTCGGAATCGAAGACGCCGTTTAGGAAGCTGCCCTGGATGGTCTCGGCCCCTGTCGCGCATCCTTCCTCGAGGTTGCCGCGCAGGCCGATGAAGCCGTTGCCGAGGGCGAAGACGGATTCGTTCTCACGGAGGTCACGGGCAGAGAAGCCATGCTCCGTGACGCGCCAGGGCTCATAGGGGAATTTCGGCTGCATAATGATTCTCCTCTCTTATTCGACGCAGTTGAGAAGGTCCGAAAAGGCGCTGAGATTGTAGGTCGCCAGGCCGCAGGAGGTCGCGTCCCCGATGGCGGCGGCGTCCATCCCGGCGGCGAGGGCCGCCTCGATACCGGCCTTGGCGTCCTCCACCACGAGGCAGTCCTTCGGCCCGAGTCCCAGATACTCAGCGCCCTTGAGGAAGACCTCCGGGTCGGGCTTGGAGCGGGTAATGTTGGTGCCGTCGGAGATCTTGTCGAAGTAGTCGCCGAGTCCGATGCGGGAGAGGATGAACTTGGTGTTCTTGCTCGATGAGCCGATACCCAGCAGCAGGCCCTTGGCGCGCAGGGCGTCCAGGGTGTTTTTCACCTCGGGCGAGAGGTCGGCGGGGGTCATTTCCTTTAAAAGTTCACGATAGAGATTGTTTTTTTCCTCCGCCGCGGCGAGCTTTTCCTCCTCGCTGAGCGTGCCGTTATAGCGCTCAAGGATGATCTCCAGGCTTGCCATGCGGGAGACGCCGCGCAGACGGTTGTTGATGGTCTCGTCAAAGTAAATGCCGAGCCTGTCCGCCAGGGCTTTCCAGGCCAGATAGTGGTAGTGGTCGGTGGAGCAGATCACGCCGTCCAGATCGAAGATGACGCCTTTATATTTCATGTTGTACTCCCCTTTTGTTGCGGCTTTTCGCCTTTGTGTCTTTGATTATATCAGAGCCCGCCTGCACGCGCAAGCTGCAGTTTTGTTTATTTCCGTGCGGGAAAAACTGCTTGCTATCTCAGCGTTTTTCCTGTATTATATATGATCGGAAAAGAATAGTGTTCCTTATGCTTTTATCTTTCAAAACAGACGGGAGAGAGGAGGTTTTTATGCTCAGTATCTGTATATACGGCATGATCTATCTCGGCAGCGCCCTGATGGTCTACAATATCATCGCCTACATCCGTTATGCAAGGCATGTGCGGATGACCGGCGACTGGGCTGCGGAGAGGCGGCTTTTGAATCTTCCGCTCATCCTTCTGGTCTGTTTTCTGTTCGGCTACCTCGCCGTCGGCTTTCTCGGCAAGCCGGATCTGATCATCTCCGGCATCCTCTTCGGCGGCAGCATTTATGTCGCGATGATGGTCTATCTGCTCAGGCGCATTACAGACCGGATCAAGGAAAACGAGCATCTGGAGGGCAAGCTCATGGCCGCCGAGGCCAGCAGCCGCGCCAAGACCAGCTTTCTGTCCAATATGAGCCATGAGATGCGCACCCCCATGAACGCGATCATCGGGCTTGCGCGCCTGTCTCAGGAGGACAAGGGGCTGTCGCTGTCGACCCAGGCCCATCTGGAGCAGATCGACGCGAGCGCCCGGCATATGCTCTCGATCATCAACAACGTGCTGGATATGAACGACATCTGCGAGGGGCGGCTGACGCTCCGGGAGGAGCGCTTCTCGTTCCGCGAGGTGATGATGCAGCTTAACAGCCTCATCGGCCAGCAGTGCCACGACAAGGGTCTGAGCTATAACTGCCAGAGTCTGGGCGAGATCGACGAGGAGTTTATCGGCGACGGGATGAAGCTCAAAAACGTGCTGCTGAACGTGGCCGACAACGCCGTCAAATTTACCGACGCGCCGGGCAGCGTCAACTGTACGGTTGAGCAGCTTGAACACGAGGGCGAGGAGCGCACGCTGCGCTTTGTGATCGCCGACACAGGCTGCGGCATCGCCCCGGACTTTATGGAGCACATCTTTGACTCCTTCTCCCGGGAGGATTTCAGCAGTACCAACACCTACGGCGGCAGCGGGCTGGGGCTGTCCATCACAAAGACCATCGTGGAGATGATGGGCGGTCACATTGAGGTCGAAAGTGAGAAGGGCAAAGGCACTGTGCTGACGATCACGGTGAAGCTCAAGGCCGTCGTTCAGGAGGCCGCGCAGGAAAGCGTTCCTGACGCGGAGGAGGAGATCAGCCTGGAGGGGCGGCGCATCCTGATAGCGGAGGACATCGACCTCAACGCCGAGATTCTGGCCGACCTGCTGGAGATGGAGGGCATGAGCTCCGAGCGGGGCGAGAACGGCCAGGTCACGCTGGACTTGTTTGAGAAGAGCGCGCCCGGCTATTACGACGCGATTCTCATGGACCTGCGCATGCCGGTGATGGACGGCCTTGCGTGTACGAGGCGTATCCGGGCCCTGGACCGGCCGGACGCAAAGACGATCCCGATCATCGCCCTCACGGCCAACGCCTTTGAGGATGACGTGAAGGCCTCGCTCGACGCGGGGATGAACGTCCATCTCCCCAAGCCGGCGGACATTGATCTGCTGTGCCGCACGCTGAGAAAGCTGCTGCGGTAATCTTTAGAATACGGTAGGACTGGGAAAGGAGAAAACCATGATCCAGTCAACAGCCATACATCGGCGGCGGCAGGTGCTCGTCGTCGAGGATCAGGAGCTCAACCGGGATATACTCGGGATGATCCTGGAGGAGTACTATGACGTACTTTACGCCGAAAACGGCGCGGAGGGCGTAGCCTGCATGCGGGAGCACAGGGAGACGCTGTCCATCGTCCTTCTGGATTTGATGATGCCGGTGATGAACGGCTTTGAAGTGCTCGAGCTGGTGCGGGAGGACGAGGAGCTGCGCCACATCCCCATCATTGTGCTGACCGCCGAGAAGAAGGCGGAGCTCAAGGCTCTGCAGCTCGGCGCGGCGGACTTTATCACCAAGCCTTTCGATATGCACGAGATCATCCTGGCCCGCGTGGGCAGGATCATCGAGCTGAGCGAGGGACGCAGACTCATCAGCGCGGCCGAGCGAGACCCGCTGACGGGGCTTTACAACCGCGGCTTCTTCTTTGAATACGCCGACCAGATCCGCCGCTATCACCATGACCTGCGCATGGACGCGGTGGTCATGAACATAGAGCGCTTTCACTCCGTCAACGACTTCAACGGCCGGGAATTCGGCGACAGGATCCTGCGCAGGCTGGGCGACGAGATCCGCGACTGCCTGAGCGGGACGGAGGGCATCGCGTGCCGCGCGGAGGCCGACCAGTTCTTCCTCTTCTGCCAGTGCACAGACTACCGCGCCATGCTTGACCGCTTTCAGCAGAGTGTCAACGAGCTCTCCAAGCGTGTGGCGATCCGCCTTCGCATGGGCGTATGTTTCGGGACAGGTGACAGAACGCCGGGTATGCTCTTTGACAGGGCCCGCACCGCATGCAACATGGTGCGCGGCAGCTATAAGGGGCATTTGATGATTTATGACGAGGAGATGCACAAGAGGGAGCTATACTCCCAGCGCCTGCTCAACGATCTGGGCCAGGCGATCGAGGAGAGGCAGTTCACGGTGTATTATCAGCCCAAGTACGATATTCAGTGCCACCCGCCGCGCCTCAACAGCGCCGAGGCCCTGGTGCGCTGGAAGCATCCGGAGCTGGGCATGGTCTCCCCGGGCGACTTTATCCCGCTGTTTGAGAAAAACGGCCTGATCCATGTGGTGGACAACTACGTCTGGGGCGAAGCCGCCGCACAGATCGCCGAGTGGCGGAGCAAATACGACTTTACCCTTCCCCTGTCGGTCAACCTCTCGCGCATGGAGGTCTTCGACCCGGCGCTGGAAAAGACCCTGCTCCGGCTTCTGGAGCGGTACAAAATCAGCTCGAAGGATTTCAAGCTGGAGGTGACGGAGTCGGCCTACACCGACGACGCCGATCAGCTTGTCTCCGTGATCGGCCAGCTCAGAGAGTACGGCTTTGAAATTGAGATGGACGACTTCGGCTCGGGCTACTCCTCGCTCAACACGATTTCGAGCCTGCCGATCGACGTTTTGAAGATGGACATGAAGTTCATCCAGAATGTGGAGGAGGACAGCAAGAATTTCCGACTTATCGAATTGATTCTCGACATCGCCGGGTATCTCGGCGTGCCGGTCGTGGCCGAGGGCGTGGAGACGGCAAAGCAGATGGAGCTTCTGCAGAACGCCGGCTGCGAGTATGTACAGGGCTATTACTTCTCCCGTCCGCTGCCCGCGGAGGAATTTGAAAAATTGATTATAAAAGAAATCGAGGCTGCAAAGGAGAGAAAATCATGACGCTTCAGGAGCTTTATCAGAACATCGACGGCAACTACGACCACGCTGTGCAGATCATGCGGATGGAAAAACTGATTGCCCGCTACATTTCCAAATTTCCAAAAACCGGCGTCAACGAGGCGCTGCAGGAAGCCGGGAAGACGCTGGAGCCAGCGAAGATGTTTGAGACCGCCCACGCCATGAAGGGCGTGTGCGCCAACATGGGCCTGGACAAGCTGTCCGCCGCCGCAGGCGAAATCTGTGAGGAGTTTCGCCCCGGCAACGCGCGCGGCATCTCCGATGATGAGATCCGCGCAAAACTCGCCGAGGTGGACGCCATGTATCGGCGCACCGTCGAAGGCATCCACGCATACGAGCAGCAGTGATTTCCGCTCCCCCTTCCGGAGCATCGAAAGGAAGTTTGATTCGACTTGAACAACAACGTTAACGCCGGAGAAGGCGGATATCAGCGCAGGCTCTCCACGCTCGGCGCGTGGGCCCTGTCCCTGGGCTGCGCCGTCGGCTGGGGCGCATTCATGATGCCCGGCAACAGTTTTCTGCCGGTCGCAGGCCCTCTGGGCACCGTGATCGGCATTGCGGTCGGCGCTCTGATTATGCTGATCGTCGCGGTCAACTATCAATACATGCTCAGCGCCTGTCCGGACGCGGGCGGCGCGCTGAGCTATGTCAAAAAAACCTTCGACGCCGACCACGGCTTTGTTGCGGCGTGGTTTCTGCTGCTGACCTATGTGGCGATTGTATGGGCCAACGCCACCGCCCTGCCGCTCATCGGTCGTTTCCTGCTGGGAGACGTGTTCAAATTTGGTCTGCACTATCAGATCGCGGGCTTTGACATCTACTTAGGCGAGCTGATGCTGGCCATCGGGGCGCTGGTGCTGTTCGGGTTGCTGTGCATGCAGGGCAGGGCGGCCATTCATGTCCAGATCGTAATGGTTCTGGTGCTGTGCGTCGGCGTGCTCGTCTGCTCCGTCTCCGTCTTCTCGCGTCTTGAGGGCGGGCTTGCCTCCCTCGGTCCGGCTTTCATGCCGGGCAAGAAGCCGATGGCCGCCGTGTTCACGATCGTGGCCATGGGGCCGTGGGCTTTTGTCGGCTTTGAGTCGATCTCCCACTCGGCGGAGGAATTCCGCTTCCCGGTGAAAAAGGCCCTGCCGATCATGGCCGTGGCGCTGCTGTTCGGCGCGGCGATCTACGCCGTGCTTGCGGTCATCGCGGTGACTACGCTGCCCGCCGGCTTTGAGGACTGGCCGAGCTATATCGCGGCGCTCGGCTCTCTTGATACGCGCGTGGGCGCGCCCGTGTTCTACGCGGTGCGCACGGCGATGGGCCCCGTTGGGACGCCGGTGCTGGTACTGACCGTGCTCGGCGGTGTGGTCACCGGCCTTGTGGGCAACACAGTTGCCGCCGGGCGCCTGGTCAGCGCGATGGCGCGGGACGGGATGATGCCCGAAAAACTCGGCAGACTCGACAAAAATGGGGTGCCCCGGTATGCGATCATGGCAATCATGGCCGTGTCCGTCTTTATCCCCCTCTTCGGGCGGACGGCGGTCGGCTGGATCGTGGACGTGACCACGGTCGGCGCGGCCATCGTCTACGCCTACGTCTCCGCCTGCGCGATGAAAAAAGCGCACGATGAGAGCAACGCGCTTGTCACCGCCACGGGTCTGATCGGGCTTGTGATCTCCCTGATTTTCCTGCTGTATTATCTGGTTCCGAACCTGCTGGCCGTGACGGCCATGTCGCGGGAATCCTATCTGATCCTCACGCTGTGGAGCGTGCTTGGCCTCATCGTCTTCCGCAATCTCCTGCTGCAGGATCGCACGAAGCACATGGGCCGCTCCACCGTCGTCTGGATTGTCATGCTGTCGCTGACCCTGTTCACCTCGCTTGTCTGGATGCGGCAGTCTGCCACGCAGACGGCAAGCGATACCGTCAACAACATACACGAATACTACGAGGAGCTTCACCGCGAGGAGAATGTGCAGCTGCCGCCTGCAAAGCTCTATGAGGCCCGCAGCTATCTGGACGAACAGCTGAGCAGCCTGCAGGACTCCTTCACCAAGAGCAGCCTGATCCAGATCGCCTTTGTGGTCATCTCCGTCGCCACGCTCTTCAATATCTATTCCATCATCCACAAGCGTGAGAAGAACTTCGAGCGCGACAAGATTCTCGCCGAGGAGTCGAGCCGCGCGAAGACCAGCTTCCTGTCCAATATGAGCCACGAGATCCGCACGCCCATGAACGCGATCATCGGCCTTGACAACATCGCCCTCAAGGAGCCCGATCTGCCGCCGCGCACACGCGAGCATTTGGAGAAGATCGGCACGAGCGCGCGGCATCTGCTGGGGCTCATCAACGACATCCTGGACATGAGCCGCATCGAGTCCGGACGCATGACGCTCAAGGATGAGGAGTTCCCCTTCCAGGAGTTTCTGGATCAGATCAACATTATGATCAACGGTCAGTGCCAGGACAAGGGCCTGCACTTCGAGTGCCACATTGTCGGCAAAGTCTGCGACTACTACGTCGGGGACGCGATGAAGCTCAAGCAGGTGCTCATCAACATCCTCGGCAACGCCGTCAAGTTCACGCCGGCGGGCGGCAGCGTCGCCTTCACCGTGGAGCAGACGGCGGCGTTCGAGGAGTACCGCACGCTGCGCTTTTCCATCAAGGACACCGGCATCGGCATGAGCAAGGAATACATCCCCAGAATCTTTGATGCCTTCTCGCAGGAGAGCTCCGGCACGTCCAACCGCTACGGCAGCACCGGTCTCGGCATGGCGATCACGAAAAACCTGGTGGAGATGATGAACGGCAACATTGATGTGGAGAGCGAGAAGGGCGTCGGGACCGAGTTTCTTGTCACGGTCACGCTCAAATCCTCTGCACGCAGCGTGAGCGCGGAGCATCCCCACCGCCTGCCGGCGAACCTGCGCGTGCTGGTTGTGGACGACGACGAGGTCGCCCTGGAGCACGCGAAGCTGGTTCTGCGGGACGTCGGCGTGGACGCCGAGACGACGGACAGCGCAATCGACGCGCTGTCGCTTATGCGGGAAGCGCTGGACGGCGGCATGCCCTACCGCTTCCTGCTGAGCGATCTGAAAATGCCGGAGATGGACGGTCTCGCGCTCTCGCGGGCTGTGCGGGAGTTTGACGGCGGAAGAACCGGCATCATCATCATGACCGGCTACAACTGGGACGACATTCTGGAAGAGGCTCATAGCTCCGGGGTGGACGCGATCATGTCCAAGCCCCTGTTTACCGACAGCATCCTGCGCGATTTCCACACGATCCTGGAAAAGGACGCCGAGGCGCACCCGGCCGAATCCGAGGCGGAGACCCCGGAGATTTCCCTTGAGGGCCTGCACGTCCTGATTGCGGAGGACATGGACCTCAACGCCGAGATTCTGGCCGATCTGTTGGACATGGAGGGCGTCAGCGCCGAGCGCGCCGAGAACGGCGAAATCGCGCTGGAGATGTTCTCCGCCAGCGCAGAGGGATACTATGACGCGATCCTGATGGATGTAAGAATGCCGGTCATGGACGGACTTTCCGCGACGGGCAGGATACGCGCCCTGGCGAGACCCGACGCGAAGACCGTCCCCATCATCGCCATGACCGCCAACGCCTTTGACGAGGATGTGCAGCGCTCGCTCCAGGCGGGCATGAACGCGCATCTGTCCAAGCCCGTTGAGCCGGAGCGCCTGTATGAGACGCTGCGCAGGCTCGCGGTCAAACGGACGGACCAGGCCCGGGGGTGAAGCGATGAAACTGATGGAAGTCCTGGATTCCTCTGAGTTTGTCTTTACGCCCCAGGCGATGAAGACGCTGTCCTGGCTGGGCGAGCTGATGCCGGGCGGCCTGTTTATCTACCGCGCCGCCGAGCCGATGGAGCTCATCTATGCCAACGACGCGACCCTGCGCATTTTCGGCTGTGAGACGCGCGAGCAGTTTGAGGCTTTAACCGGCAACACCTTCCGCGGCCTGGTGCTGCCCGAGGATTTTGAAGCCACGCAGAGCTCCATCGACAGGCAGATCGCCTCGTCGGAAAACGACCGCGTCGACTACGTCAAATACCGCATCCGGCGTCGGGACGGCGCGATCCGCTGGATCAGCGATTACGGCCGCCTCGCGTCCATGCCGAGCTATGGAGACGTGTATGTGGTGTTCATCACGGACGCGACCGAGAGACAGCTTGCCCGTGAGGAGCGCCAGCGCATGGAGCTGGAGCTCGCCGCGGAAAAGGAGCGCAGCGAGATCAAGGCGCAGTTTCTGTTCAACATGTCCCATGACATCCGCACGCCCATGAACGCGATCATCGGCTTCTCGGAGCTCGCCAGGCGTCACCGGGACGATCCCCAAAAGCTGGACGAATATCTGGACAAGACCGTCGTCTCCGGGCGGGAACTGCTGCGGCTGATTGACGACATGCTGGAGCTCAACGAGCTCCAGGGCAGCGTCACCCTGCACGCGGAGCCCACCGACATCAGGTCGGCGCTCTCCCTCGCCCTCGACATGTTCCGTATTCAGTCCGCGGAAAAAAGGCTCAAAATCGAAACAGAGCTCAAAATCCCGGACGAGAAGGTTCTGGTGGACCAGGGGCGTTTCCTGCGGGTCTTTGAAAACCTGCTGTCCAACGCCGTCAAGTTCACGCCCCCCGGCGGGACGATCACCGTGTCGGCCGCACGGGGCCCGGTCTCCGACTCCGGCTTTGTGCGCTATATGTTCAAGGTGGCGGACACGGGCGTCGGCATCAGCGAGGCGTTTCTGGGGCGCATCTTCGACTCCTTTGAACGGGAGCAAAGCTCCACCGTCTCCAGCAGCACAGGTACGGGGCTGGGGCTGACCATAGTGAAAACCCTGCTCGATCTCATGGGCGGCAGCATCAGCGCCGAGAGCGAGAAGGGCGTGGGCTCTGTTTTCACCGTGGAACTGCCGCTGCGCCTCGCGCCGAGCGAGACAATCCCCTCCCCTGCCGTCTGCGTGGAGAAAGCGCCGGAGGAACAGGACGGGAAAAAAGCGCGTATCCTGATCGTGGAGGATATCGACTTTAACCGGGAGCTGGCCGAGACGCTTTTGCAGGAGGTCGGGTTTCTGGTCGAATCCGTGCCCGACGGCTGCGACGCGGTAGAGGCCGTGCGGGAACACGGGCCCGGGTATTACGATCTCATTTTGATGGACATTCAGATGCCGGTCATGAACGGCTATGAGGCGACGCGGGCCATCCGCGCCCTGCCGGGAGCAGACGCCGACGCCCTGCCCATCATCGCCCTGTCCGCCAACTCCCGCGTGGAGGACCGGCGAAAGAGTATGGACAGCGGCATGAACAACCATGTCGCCAAGCCCTTTGACATTGACTTTCTGGTGGAGACGATACGGCATTATCTGAAGAAGCCGTGACGTTCTGCGCCGTCACCCATAGTTTCTGGTGGTGATTTTTATTGAAGAAGCATAGACGTTTGAGCCTTACGACGCGCTATGTTGTGGTCGTCGGCGTGCTGCTGCTCGTGGCGAACATCATCCTCGGCCTTGTGAGCATCAATCAGTCCAAAAACGCGCTGCGCACCATGATCCGCAAGAACATGCTGGACATCTCCAACACCGCGGCGGAGCTGCTGGACGGCGACGTGATGGGCGCGATGACCGAGGAGGACGTCGGCTCCCACGCGTGGCAGGACGCTCTCAACAAGCTCAGCGCCTTCCAGCGCAACGCCGATATTGAGTTCATCTATGCCGTGCGCCAGCTCGGCGAGGACAGCTACGGCTTTCTCGTGGACGCCGACCCGGTGGAGCCCGGCGCATTCGGTGAGGAGATCGTGGTCACCAACGCCGTGATCCAGGCCGGAAAGGGCGTCGCCACGGTGGATGACTCCCCCGCCGAAGACCGCTGGGGCAATTTCTACAGCGCCTACAGCCCGGTGTTCGACTCTGAGGGCCATGTCGCGGCCATCATCGGCGTGGACTTCAGCGCCGAGTGGTACGAGCAGGAGCTCTATAAGCACAGCATCTCAGTCGGCGTCATCTCCGTTGTATCCGTCATCATCGGCGCGGCGGTCATGGCGCTCATCACCGGCAAGGTGCGCGGAGAGTTCAAGACGCTCGACCGAGAGATGTCGGAGCTCGTCAAGAATGTCGACGAGCTGGCCGAGGAGATCAGCGCCAATTCCGGCACGAAGGACGGCGCGGAGAGCGACTCCATCTCCAAACACATCGAGGATTCTGTCATTACCGACGAAATTGACGCGCTGGGCGTCAAGATCCAGGCCATGCAGCGGGAGATGGCGCGCTATCTTGACTTCATGCACGCGCAGGCCTACACGGATTCGCTGACCCATGTCAAGAACACCAACGCCTACATTGAGGAGATCAAGACGCTCAACGAGCAGATCGCCGACGGACATGCCGAGTTCTGCGCGGCGGTGTTCGATATCGACAATCTCAAGATCGTCAACGACCACTACGGCCATGACTGCGGCGATCAGATCATCAAGGGCGCGGCGGAGGCGATCAGCAGCGTGTTCGGCGCTGAGCGCTGCTACCGCATCGGCGGGGACGAGTTTATCGCCATCCACCGGGGCATGACCGAGTCGGAGTGCGTGGCCTGCCTGGAGATGATCGGCGAGGCGTGCGAGGCCTTCAACCGGGCGCCGGGCCATCCGAAGGCAGCGCTCTCAATCTCGATGGGGGCCGCCGCCTTCCGTCCGGGCGTCGATACCTGCTTTCGCGAGGTGTTCATGCGCGCCGACGAGGCCATGTATCAGCTCAAGGGCGAGCACCACCGGCAGACTTCCGCGCGCCGTCAGCTCAGCGAGGAACTGATGGGGTGAGACAACACCTATGACCGGGAGACCTGAACGGGTCTCCCGGGTTTTTTTCATCTCATAGTTGACAATTGTAGTCTCTTGTGGTATGGTGTATGTGTAAAGACTACGCGTGTAATCTCTTTGGGGAGGTATGATTATGAATAAGGAGCTTGCGACGAAGATTTCCGATTCAGAGCTGGAGGTCATGCGGGTGCTCTGGCGCGCGGGGGACGCCCTGCCCGTCACCGACATCCGCGAGACCTTGCAGAAAAGCCGGGGCTGGGAGGCCACGACGGTCAAGACCCTGGTCTCGCGCCTCGTGAGCAAGGGCGTGCTGCGGCAGGTAAAGCGCGGGGTGTTCTACTATACCCCGCAGATCACCGAGCAGGAGTACAGCGACTGGGCCACGCACGATCTCATCAGCCGCCTCTACCACGGCTCGGCCCGCGATCTGGTGGCCTCGCTGGTGCGCTCCGACGGGCTGAGCAGGGACGATCTCATAGAACTGCGGGACATGTTCCGGGTGGAGGACTGACGCGATGAGACTGTTGTTGAGCGTCACTCTGAGCGGCAGCGCCCTCGCCGTGCTGCTGCTCCTGCTGCGCTATGTTGTGTTTCGCAAAATGCCGAGCACGGTGTATTACTACGCCTGGCTGCTGGTGCTGCTGCGCTTTGCCCTGCCCCTGCCGGGCTTGGTGCCGGTCGGGCCTTCCGAGAGCGCCGCACCCGCTGCGGCGGTATACATCCCCATGCCGGTTGCATATGACCGTCCGAGCTATGTACAGCCGATGGGTGCGGGCGTCACGGAGCCTGGAAGCGAGCCGCTGCCGATGAGTACGCCGGAGGCGCAGACCATGAAGCCTGCGGCAGCGAATGTGAAACATTATGTAAACTACAAATCTTCGCAGTTCTGGCTTGGCGTGTGGGGCGCCGGGGCGGCGGTCAGTCTCGCGTTCTATGTACTGAGCTACGAGCTGTTCAGCGTGCGGATACGGCGCAGTCTGAGTCTGCCGACGCATGAGGACCGGCGGGCATATAAGCTGCTGCCGGGGAAAAAGCCGAGGCTGAGACGCTGCGCGGCCTGTGACACGCCGCTGATGTTCGGGGTATTCCGCCCGCTCATCACCCTGCCGGAGCGGGTCTACAGCGAGGAGCTCTTGACCAACATCCTGCGGCACGAGCTGCTGCACTACCGGCGGCGCGATCCGCTGTACAAGTGGCTGGCGGTGGCGGTGCTGTCGACCCAGTGGTTTAACCCGCTGTCGTATGTCATTCGGCGGGAGCTCAACCGCGCGTGCGAATTGAGCTGTGACGAGATGCTGCTCAGGGACATGGACCGGGCGGACAAGCAGTCCTACGGCAATACGCTGCTGAGCATGGCGGCCTCCGGGGCTCTGCCCGCGGGCGTGGTCGCCACCACCTTCTCGACCGAGAAGAGAAACCTGAAAGAGAGATTGGAGCAGATCATGCACTATCAACGTAACGGAAAGCGGCTGCTCGCCGCCGTGCTGGCCATCGTGCTGCTGATTGGCGGCGCGGTGCTGGCCGGTCCCCTGCCGGGGGCCGCGGCGGAAGATCAGCCCGATCATGTTATCAAGGTCTCGACCGTGGACGAGCTGCTGGCCGCCATCGCGCCGGATACCGTGATCGAACTGGAAGCCGGGACCTACGATTTAACAACGGCGTCGGACTACGGTCAGGACACGCACAGCGCCTATTACAGCTGGAACGGGGCCTATGACGGCTTTGAACTGGTACTGCAAAATATGCGAAACCTCACGATCCGGGGCGCGGGCAACGGCGAAACCGTGCTGGCGGCCGTGCCGAGGTACGCGAATGTGCTGAAATTTTCCGGCTGTCGGGACGTGACGCTCGAAGCGCTCACCGCCGGGCACACGACGGAGCCGGGCTTCTGCATGGGCGGCGTGCTGAGCTTCGAGAGCTGCGAGGGCGTCACCGTGGACGCCTGTGGCCTCTACGGCTGCGGCACCATCGGCGTCCAGGCGCGGGAATGCCATCAGCTCACAGTGAAAGGTTCCGAAATCTACGAGTGCAGCTACGGCGCGGTATCCGTCGGCTCCTGCCGCGATGTGACGGTGGAGGACTGCGACATCCACGACCACGGCACCCGCGCGGGCCAGGGCGACGCGATCTTCGTCTTTGACCTGAACTACAGCGACGGCGTCACGATCCATAAAAACCGCATCCACGACAACCGTGCCCAGGTCATGCTGAACAGCGATTACGCGCGGCGGGTGCTCTTCCTGACCAATGAACTGCGCGGCAACGCCTTTATCACCAACGTCTTTGATCTCGTGGGCTACGGCATTACCGTGGATGGCTGCGTCTTTGAGGGCAACGACGTGCGCGGCGGCTGGTACCGAAGAAGCGGCGTCTATGCGTCCAATGTGAGCGGCGAGACGCTGGAGGCCGCGCTGTTCGGGGAGATGACGCTGCGCGACATTGACCCGGACGACGTGCTGCCGCCCGTGCCGCCCTCCGGGGCCCTCGACCTGCCCGCGGGCGGCGAGGTCACGGTCACAAGCGTGGACGAGTTTCTGGAGGCCCTGGGGCCCGACCGGACGATCATCCTGGACGGGGCGCTCTTTGACCTCTCAACCGCGTCCAACTACGGCGGGATCGGAACGGACTGCTATTACTGGGCGGAGGATTACGACGGGCCGGAGCTGGTGATCCACGATGTAAACGGCCTCACGATCTACGCGAAGGACACGTCCTCCGGGGCGACGACGCTCGCCGCCATCCCGCGCTATGCCGATGTATTGAGCTTTAGAAACTGCGAAAACCTCACCCTCGGCGGCTTCACGGCGGGGCACACGAAGGAGCCCGGCTCCTGCTCCGGCGGGGTGCTGAACTTCCAGAACTGCAGCCAGGTCACGCTTGAGAAAATGCGGCTCTACGGCTGCGGCGTCCTCGGCATCCAAGCTTTCCAGTGCGCGACGCTCAACATTCTGCGCACGGAGATCTACGAGTGCAGCCAGGGCGGCGCGAACTTCTTCCAGTGCGACGGCATACGCTTTGCCGACTGCGGCATCCATGACGTGCCCTCCCCCGCCCTGCGCTTTAACGAGAGCGGCGACAAGACCTGGAACGGCGAGGCCATCGTCGGTCTCGACGGGGAGTACGATGTGGACGAAAACGGCGCGCTGGCAGCGTTCGCTCCTCCCGAGGCCGTCGGCTACGCCCTGGCCGATGCGCAGGCGGAATACGACTTTGTGCGCGCGATGCAGGAGAGCATTGTAAACGGCGATTGGGAGAACCTGGCCGCAAACTGTGCCTATCCCCTTAAGGTCATTTTCCCCGGTGAGCGCGACCGCGCCTTCGCCCATATCCCGGACGCGGAAAGTTTGCTTGCGTTGGATCTTGACAAGATTCTGGATGAGGATTACCGCCGCTATGTGTTAAACGCGGGGATGGGAGACTTTTACCTCACGATCTGGGGCTACAAAGCGTTGGATGATGCTCTGTGCTTCAACACCTACCCGGAGGGCGAGCCCAAGGTCTCGGCTCTGCTTCTCACCGCCAGCCGTGTGGCCGGGGATCAGCGCGGTCTGGAGACGCTGACGCCCTATCTCACCTCCCCAGGCATACCGGAGAATCCTTATGACGACGAACAGCCTATCCCCTTTGCGGAGGGTACGCCCCAACTTACGTTCGCACGGGAGGTTCAGCGCCTGTTTACGAATCACGACTGGGTCAAACTCTCGGCTAAGATCAGCTATCCTTTGCAGGTGTTCAGCGCAAACACTAACTATGTGATAGACAACCCGACGGATTTTCTGGCGATGGTGCACGAGCTTCTTTTCACGCCCGAGTTTTACAGGCTGATCGAGAACGCGGAGCTTGACTCCTATGGACATTCAAGCTTCGGCAACACCTTCTGTGCGCACCGTCTGGCCATGGCCTGTGTCAGCGACACGCTCAGCAGCGCGGACGATCTCAGGCTCACCTGCATCAGCGTTGACGGGCCATTGTATCAGTACAAGGAGGGGCCGTCCGTCCCGCCGACGCCGATGCCGTCCCTGCGGGTGATGTTCTATGAGACCGAAATCAAGACCGATTGCACGCTCTGGCCCGGCGACCCTGTTGAGCTGCACGTCCGGCTCCAGCCGGAGATCGGGCCGGGGATGGAAGTCGAGTGGAAATCCGATCGCCCGTCCGTGCTCGCGGTTGAAAAGACCGGCGCGGACACGGCGCTGGTCTCCTGCGTGGACGACGGCAGTCTCCCCCAGACCTGCAAGCTGACCGTGCGCTGCGGGGATATGGCGCGGGAGATCACGGTGTATTGCAGGAAATAAAGCAGATATAGAATTATTATGGGCGGATACGAGGCCATCTCGGTTTCGTAACCGCCCAAAGGTTTTTGTTGTTTGATTGATGGACTTGGCTCCCACTCTGGGGGAGCTGGGGTTGTGAAAAAAGTCTGTCCATGCACCGTAGGGGCGGCTATCAGCCGCCCGGCAAAAGAAACCGGGATGATGTATCGCGTCGGGGCGAATATGTACAGCGCACGTCGTGCCGCGCGGGCGGGTACTATCCGCCCCTACGGCGATGGTGACATTTTTCCCGTAGGGGTCGATCCCCTGATCGACCCGGCAGTACGACGCAGGTCACTTGTATTCGCCTGGGCGCGGCAGTACAACGCAGTTTTCCCGCACGGGCCGATGAGGGCATCGGCCCCTACGGCAGCAGGGAGCTTTTTTCACAGCCTCTGAGAGGGCTACCACTCCAGATTTGCCCCGGTCTCGGGGTCGAAGAGGTGGGCGGAGGAGCCGGCGAAGCGAAATCGGACGGTGTCGCCGCTGTCGTAGCTCTCCTCGGCGTCATAGAGAGGGACAACGATGATGGCGTCCCGGCCCGCCGCCTTGACGTGGAGGTGAACCGAGGAGCCCATCATCTCGATGACCTCGACATTCGCCTTGACGCCGCCCTCCTGCCACAGCATGGTGTGCTCCGGCCGGACGCCGAGGGTGACGGCGCGGCTCTGCACATTCTTTTCGAGCAGGCGGGCGTGCTTCTTCTCGCTGAGGGGCACGCGCCAGCCGTCGAGCTCCACGCTGTATTTGTCGCCCTCGCGGATGAGTCTGGCGTCAAAGAAGTTCATCACCGGGGTACCGATAAAGCTCGCCACAAATAGGTTTGCCGGGTGGTTGAACACCTCCTGAGGGGTGCCGATCTGCTGGATGTAGCCGTCTCGCATGATGACGATGCGGTCGCCCAGGGTCATGGCCTCGGTCTGGTCATGCGTGACGTAAATAAAGGTGGTGTTGATACGCTTGCGCAGCTTGATGATTTCGGCGCGCATCTCGTTGCGGAGCTTGGCGTCGAGGTTACTCAGCGGCTCGTCCATGAGCATGACCTTCGGGGCGCGGACAATGGCGCGGCCGATGGCGACGCGCTGGCGCTGGCCGCCGGAGAGGGCCTTCGGCTTGCGCTCAAGGTAGGCGGTGATGTCCAGGATCTCCGCCGCCTCGCGCACCTTGCGGTCGATCACGTCCCGCCGCTCATGCCGCAGGGTCAGCGGAAAGGCCATGTTCTCATACACCGTCATGTGCGGGAAAAGGGCGTAGTTCTGGAAGACCATGGAGATGTCGCGCTCCTTGGAGTCGACATAGTTCATGAGCTTCCCGTCGATGTAGAGCTCTCCGTCCGAAATTTCCTCCAGGCCGGCAATCATGCGCAGGGTGGTGGACTTGCCGCAGCCGGAGGGGCCGACCAGGACAATGAACTCCTTGTCCTTGATCTCCAGATTAAAGGCCTGCACCGCCACGACGCCCTCCTCCGTGACCTGGAGATTGGCGCGGCCCGGCGCCTCGCCCCGCGCGTCGCGCTGCTTGCGGCGCTCCATCACGGTGGCGTAGGGATAGACCTTTTTTATATTATGTAAACTTACCGTTGCCATAGCTGTTCCTCCCGAAAGGGTTTAATCAATTCTGTCGCCGTTGCCGTAGGTCTCGCAGAAGCGGGCGGCGAAGGAGGGCGCGGCCCCCGCGGCATAGAGGTGGGACACGTCGCCGATGGTCGCCGCGCGGAAGGCGGCAAAGCCCGGTCTGCGCTCCTCTGTGTGGATGAGGGACACGGAGCTCGGCGCCATGCAGGTTCCCTGCCAGAGCACCATGGGCGAGCAGTTCATCAGATGGCTCATCAGCAGGCAGCCGAGGCCGAGGTGGCAGAAGAAGGCCAGGGTGTCCTCGTTTGCCTCTCTCACGCGGTACAAAAGCCCATCGCGCTCATAGCCGTAACTTGCGAGCAGGGCGTCGAAGGACTCTGTCACGCGCTCATAGGCCTCCCCTACTCCGGCCTCTCGCATGACCTCGTTCTCCATCCAGTGGTCATAGGTCAAAAGGCGCGTGTCACTGAGCCAGTCCTGCGGCAGCCAGTCCCAGGGGACGTAGCTCAGGCCCTCCAGATCGGGCCGGTGCACGCGGATGGAAAACTCCCGCAGCCAGTCAAGCTCCGTCGCGGTGCGTCCCGCGAGCTTCAGCGTCGGCTCCGCTGTGGCCTTCGCCCGGCCCAGGGGCGAGACGTAGTAGTCCCGGATCGTCATGGGCGCGATGCGCTTTGACAGGAGCTCGGCCTCGCGTCTGCCGGTCTCGGTGAGACTGTCGTGTTCGTAATCGGGGTCGCCGTGGCGGATGATGAGCAGCTTCATACTTGGCTCCTTTTGGTTTTTCTTTATTTTAATACAAGGCGAGGGGAATTGCAAGAATTGCATGGGCCGCCACGTCTCCGTAGGGGCCGATGCCCTCATCGGCCCGCCGCGTCGCGTCACGGTGCGTTTCGGGTCGATCTGGGGATCGACCCCTACAGGACGCGGGGGGAGCCAAGGCTTTTATTTTCCCTCTTGCAAGGGCGCTGTTTCCCCCGTATAATATAAGGGCGAGTCCCGATTACTGATACAAAGGAGAATACTCTATGTACTGCACAAGAAAGGTTCTGGACGACCTGATCTGGGTCGGTGCGGACGACCGGCGTCTGCCCTTCTTTGAGGGCGTCTACGGCGTACCCGACGGCGTTTCCTATAACTCCTATCTCCTGCTCGACGAGAAGACCGTGCTCTTTGACACCGTGGACAAGGCCGTCTACGGCGTGTTTCTTGAAAACCTGGCCCATACGCTTTCCGGCCGCAGCCTCGACTACGTGGTGGTCCACCACATGGAGCCCGACCACGCGGCGACGCTGGAGCTGGTGCTCAGCCGCTACCCCGAGGCGACGGTGATCTGCAACGCGAAGATCAAGACCATGATCGCCCAGTATTTCCCGGGTGATTTTTCGAGCCGCGTCCAGCTCGTCAAGGAGGGCGACAGCTTCTCCTCCGGCCGCCACAGCTTCACCTTTGTCATGGCCCCGATGGTCCACTGGCCGGAGGTCATGATGACTTACGATCCCACGACGAAGATGCTCTTTACCGCCGACGCCTTTGGCAGCTTCGGCGCGCTCAATGGCAGACTCTTTGCCGACGAGGTGGACTTCTACGGCGAGTGCCTGGACGAGGCGCGGCGCTACTACACCAACATCGTCGGCAAGTACGGCCCCCAGGTCCAGGCGGTGCTGAAAAAAGCCGCGAAACTCGAGATCGACTATCTCTGCCCCCTGCACGGCTTTGTCTGGCGCGGCGGCTTCAATGATTTTCTCGGCAAGTACCTCCAGTGGTCGAGCTATGAGCCTGAGGAAAAGAGCGTGCTGCTGGCCTACGCCTCCGTCTACGGCCACACCGAGAACGCTGCCAACATCCTTGCGGCGAAGCTCTGCGAGAAGGGCGTGAAGGTGCGCATGTACGACACCTCCGTCACCCCCGCAAGCTACATTGTCTCCGACGCTTTCCGGTGCAGCCACCTGGTCTTCGCCGCCACCACCTACAACGCGGGCGTGTTCGTGACGATGGAGAACCTGCTGCACGACATTGCGGCGCACAATCTGCAAAACCGCAAGGTCGCGCTGATCGAAAACGGCTCCTGGGCCGCCACCAGCGGCAAGGTCATGGGCGAGATTCTCTCCGGCCTCAAGGGCTTTACGTTCTATGAGCAGAAGGTCTCCCTCAAATCCGCGCTCAGCGCGAACCAGATGGACGAGCTCGAGGCCCTGGCCCAGACCATCGCCGACGAGATCGCGCCCAAGCCCGTCGCTTCCGAGGCCAAGGCGGCTCCCGCCGCCGAGATCAAGGCCGCGGATGTGGACAAGAATGCTTTCAACAAGCTCAGCTACGGCGTTGAGGTGCTGACCACGAACGTCGACGGCAGGGACTACGGCTGCATCATCAACACCGCCTGCCAGGTCGGCTCCGGCGATCCCAAGGTCGTCACGATCTCCGTCATCAAGAAGAACTACACCTGCGACATGGTGATGAAGGCCGGACGCTTCAACGTATCCATCCTCACGGAGGACGCGCCCTACAGCCTGTTCCAGCGCTTCGGCTTCCAGAGCGGCCGCGACGTGGACAAGTTCGCGGATGTCTCTTACAGCGATCGCACCGCAAACGGTATCCGCTACATCCCCGAGCACACCAACGCCGTTCTCTCCTGCGAGGTCGTGGAGACCCGGGAGCTTGAAACCCAGATGCTCTTCATCGCCAACGTCGTTGAGGCGAAGGTCCTCTCCAACGGCCCGTCCTGCACCTACAGCTACTATCACGCGCACATCAAGCCCAAGAACAACCCCGCGCCCGAGCAGAAGGAGTGCTGGGTCTGCAAGGTCTGCGGCTACGTCTATGAGGGCGCGGACATGCCCGACGATTTCGTCTGCCCGCTGTGCAAGCACGGCAAGGACGATTTTGAGCATGTCGTCCCCGACGCAAAGCCCAAGCAGAAGGGCTATGTCTGCAATATCTGCGGCCACTTTGAGCCCTGCGACGGTGAGCTGCCCGCCGACTACGTCTGCCCCCTGTGCAAGCACGGGCGCGAAGATTTCACCCCTGCGGAGCAGTAAAACCTATCCAATAAAAAATCCTGAAGCCGAGGCTTCAGGATTTTTTATTGGTTTGTTTGGATCACTTCCAGCCGAAGGTGGCGAGGCCGTAGATGTAGAGTGCGGCGACGCAGATCGGGACGAAGTAGGCAAAGACGGGCTTCATCCAGTTCTGGACCTTCAGGCCCTTGCCGGCGTTGGCCTCGGCGACGAACTTATCCCAGCCCCAGCCGAACTTGAAGCAGCAGAAGACGGAGAAGACCAGCGCGCCGACGGGCAGGAGGTTGGTGCTGACGATGAAGTCCCAGAAGTCCAGCCACGCGGTGTCGGGGTTGAAGGGGTGGAAGCCGCCCCACACGCTGTAGCCCAGAGCGGTGGTCAGGGACAGGAGGAAGATGCCGACGCCGCAGACAACGCAGCCCTTGGGGCGGCTCCAGCCGGTCATCTCACGCACACAGGCGAGGATGTTCTCAAACACCGCAAGCTCCGTGGAGAAGGCGGCGAAGACCATGAACAGGAAGAACAGGGTGCCCCAGATACGGCCGCCGGCCATGTTGAGGAAGACGGAGGCCATGGTGTCGAACAGAAGCGCGGGGCCGGCGCCCGGTGTGATGTCATAGGTGAAGCAGGCCGGGAAGATGATGAAGCCCGCCATGATCGCCACAAAGGTGTCGAGCAGGATGACGTTCACGGACTCGCCCAGCAGGGAGCGCTCCTTGCCGATGTAGCTGCCGAAGATGGCCATGGAGCCGATGCCGAGGGACAGGGTGAAGAAGGCCTGGTTCATGGCGCCGACGATCACCTGGCCGTCGATTTTGCTGAAGTCGGGGATGAGGTAGAAGCTCAGCCCCTCCTTCGCGCCGTCGAGCGTGGCGCTGTGGAAAGCCAGAACCAGCATGAGGACGAAGAGAGCGACCATCATGTACTTGGTCACGCGCTCGAGACCGCCCTGGAGATCAAAGCTCAGCACCGCGAAGCCGACGACGACCGCGATGGCGAGGTAGGTCACGTTGACGGTGGGATTGGTGATCATGTTGACAAAGCCGAGATCGGCGGTCTTGCCGGTGAGAAACTGCACAAAGTAGTAGATCATCCAGCCGGTGACGACCGTATAGAAGGCCATCAGGGCGATGTTGCCCAGCAGACACAGATAGCCGTGGATATGCCATTTCTGGCCGGGCTTCTCGAGCTTCTGGTACATCTTGACAGGGCTCGCCTGGGCGGCGCGGCCCATGGCAAACTCCATGGTCATGGCGGGCAGACCCAGCAGGAGCAGACACAGCACATAGACCAGTACAAAGCCGCCGCCGCCGTACTGACCGGTCATCCACGGGAACTTCCACACGTTGCCGCAGCCGATGGCGCAGCCCGCGCTGAGCAGAATGAAGCCCAAACGGCTGCCTAATTGTTCTCTGTTGTTATTCAATATTGACACCTCTCTTTGGGAGATTATGAACACAGTATAAACGATTTTTTAAAAGAATCAATAATGTAGTGCTCTGAATGGGTGGATTTCTACATATTGCACTACTTTTCACCGGATACGACAGCTCTCGATGATCAGTTTGGCGATTTTTTCACTATGAATAATATACGAACCGTGGCTCTCCCCCTTGAGGATATTCAACTCTGCGTTGGGGACGGTCTCGGCGATGTGCCGCGTCTCCTTCTCCGGGATCACATCCTTGCTCCCCGCGAGCACGATTGTATGCGCCTTGATGCGTCTGAGCACGTCGTCGCTGATCCACGGCTCGTGCAGCATGAGGGCGAGCTTCGGGTCCGGTTTCACAAGATTCATCGCCCCGACAAGCAGACGCAGAGGGAGCTTGACGCCGTTCGGGTTGAGGTTTGCCCCGCTGGTGATGAGGGTGGTGATACGGTCTGTCTGAGAGGCTGTGAGCAGCCCTACGATGCCGCCGTCGCTGAAGCCGTAGAAAATCACGTCCCGCAGGTCAAACGCCTCCAGAAAGGCCAGCATGTCCGCCGCCATGTCGCTGTAGTGCAGCGGCCCTCCCCCGCTCTGTCCATGGCAGCGGGAGTCCACCGCGTAGCAGCAGAAGCGCTTTTCCAGAAGGAGCAGGGCCTGTTCAAAAATGGTGTGATCCTCCCCGTTCCCATGCACGAGAATCAGCGGACGCGCCTCCTCCGGACCGCGTTTTTCATAGTACAGCTCAACACCGTTTACGTTGATAAACATTGTATAGTCCTCCCCCGTTTTGGTTGTCTTTAAAAAGATAAGTATATTATAGCACAACGCAGCAAAAGAGCCAGCTTTTTTGTCATTTTGTTCCGATGTGTCATGTTAAGAAAATAACGCAAATTTTTTTGAATTTTTCTCTTGACATTTGAGGGGCTTTCTGGTATTATTCGTCTTGCTCACGGGGGTATAGCTCAGCTGGGAGCCCGGATGATGTTTCACAAGCCCCCATCGTTGAGTAAACGCAAAACCCGCAAACCCTTATAATTCAATAACAATGTACCCTATTCGGGGGTATAGCTCAGCTGGGAGCGCACACCGTATTTAACCAGCCCCCTGTTTGAGAGAGCTAATTCAATAATAATGCGTCTCCTACGGGGGTATAGCTCAGCTGGGAGAGCGCTTGAATGGCATTCAAGAGGTCAGCGGTTCGATCCCGCTTATCTCCACCAGACGCATTATGAAAGGCTTGATTTCTTCGGAGATCAAGCCTTTTTGTTTTCCCCAAAAATGAATATTGGGATGATGCTGGCAGCTTCCACCGCCATTCAAGCATCCTCCCTCCTGCTGAAAAAGGCCATTTCCACGTTCTCTGATCGTGAAAACGGCCTTTTTTGTTGCCCGGAAATGTGTCTCACCGTGAGACAAGTTTTTTTAGGCGGGTATTATTTCGTATTTTCTGTACAAATGGCCTTATTTGTGATAAAGTTAGTCGAATTGAGTCGTAAGGTAGTATAGGGAGTGTGCAACATGAGCGATATAAATGAGTTGTTTCGACAGTTTAATCATGGTGAAGGCGAGTGGAAGAAATTTATAAATTCTATTAAAATCACAAACATTCACGGTTGGAATGGTCAAGAGATCAAATTTCGCTTTCCGGTTGTTGCTATTGTTGGTGAGAATGGGATAGGGAAAAGCACCTTTTTAAAAGCATCTGTGTGCGCTTACCAGAATAAAAGTGGTGATAATTTTTATCCTTCAAATATGTTTATAAAAACCCAGTGGGACTCTGCTGCCATTAATAATGCTATTATCGAGTATAAGGTACGCCAAGGTGACGATATAAAGACCTTGCGCTGGAAAAAAACAAATGACTGGGGATTTTCACCAAAACGTGGAAAGCCTGAACGCAATGTGTACTTTTTGGATATTTCCCGTACTCTTCCTTTGGATGCAACAGCTGGCTATGCCAAGATAGCTAAAAATGCAAGTGCTGAGGCTGGAGAAAACACTGAATTATCAGCAGATAGTTTGCAGGCGCTCTCTTATGTTTTAGGTAATGATTATAGTAGAGGCCGATTTACAGGAACAGATGTCCGTGCGGATCGAGAAGTCGGTCTCCTAACAAAGCCATGCGGGGAAATATCACAGTTTCACCAAGGTGCCGGTGAAGATGTAATGCTAGATACATTCAAGCTACTTCAGAGTATTTCTCCGCAATCATTGTTAGTAATTGATGAAGTTGAAAACTCTCTGCATCCCCAAGCACAAAGGCGTTTTGTAAAATACCTTTTGAAAATCGCGCGAATAAAAAAGCTGCAAATCATATTGTCTACTCATAGTCCTTTTATTCTGGAGGAACTTCCTCCAGTTGCAAGAGTCATGATGATGCAATTAGCAGACAGAAAAGAAATAATCTATGACGTATCAACTGAATTTGCTCTATCAGCCATTGATGATATAATTCATCCGGAAGTTCACATTTTTCTCGAAGATAACGAAGCGGTCTCTTTGTTCTGGGAAATCATCAAGCAGAAACCAGATAAATTTGACGAACTATCAAAAAGGGTTTTAGCAAAAGCAGTTGGTGCTTATAATATTCTTGAAACCCTTGGGACTCTTGCGGAACAAAACAAATTGCCATATAAAAGTCTCTCCATTGTGGATGGGGATAAAAGCGCAGTTTGCCCTCATTGTTACAGCCTGCCGGGGAACTTGGCCCCAGAGCAGCAGGTGTTTCACGATCTTAAAGAACGTGAATGGGACAATCTTGATGCCCGTTTCGGTATTGGCGCAGGAACGTTATTCAAATTCTTTGATGATGCTATGCTTATTCCTGATCATCATGAATGGACTACATATGTCGGCGATAAAATAAAAAAGAGCAAAGATGTTGTATGGTCTATTCTAATTGATGAATGGTGCAGAAAATGTTTGTCTGAAGAGCAAGTAGACGAATTTGTGAATAAAATAGATCAGGTAGGACACTAATTGTCCCGTGTGTCGAAAACGCCCTCTACCACAGCATGTATCATGGCTTGTATTCAACGAAGTACAAGCCTTTTTTATTTCCCTTAAAATGAATACTGGGATGATGCTGGCAGCTTCCACCGCCGTTCAAGCATCCCCCCTCCTGCCAAAAAAGGCCGTTTCCACGTTCAAAAGATCGTGAAAGCGGCCTTTTTTTGTTGCCCGGAAATGTGTCTCACCGTGAGACAGCAGCTCTATGGAAACAATAATAGAGGCGCAAATGCCCGGTTAGCATGTGAAGTCTGTTCAGTATGGGTCTGCACTCATGTAAAGGCTTTATTTGAAGGAAACTTTTTGTATAAATGAACACAATAAAAGATCCCAGAAACGCAAGCATTATATTGAAAATTCTGTAATGCCCTTATATCTTTCGTCGATTGTCATTTTGGCCGGTTTAAGCCATGTTACCAGCTTTTTATACTCATTTAACAGAGCGTTGCAAAGCTCTGCTATTGCTTCTTCATCGTTTTCATCTTCAATCTCCGCCGAAATTTTAATTATTCTTTCTTCACTTTCTTTCGAAACTGGATATGTGTTCTCGTAATCAAGTAGTCCGAAAAAAACATGTTCTGGCAATTCTTCAACAAGGTTTTCAACTGTTGAAAGTGAGTATGTAATTCTATTTATAAATGGCCAAAAGTCTTCATTTTCTTCATTTATAATTTGATATTTTTGAAAAAAAAGAACATCCCGCTGTTGCTGACAAACATAATCGTAGGCCGCTTTCATTCGGTCATACTCTATCTTTATGTTTAAATAACTGTTTGCCCTAAGATTTGATAAAAAATAAAAAGCGAATCCGGTAGCAAGCCCGCACGAGCACGAAATAAGCATCTCCGGTAGCCATTCATGTCCTCGCACATGTAGCCTGAATGAGACAATACCCATCAATACTGTCAATCCCAAAAAAATCACAGACATTATTGCGGCGGGTAATGAAAAGAATAGTTTTATCTTATTCATACTTTGTTTGAACATAGAAGCTTTATTATAGTGTTTCACTTTCCATCCTTCCTTCGACACGAAATCATAATAACCATGCATTAAAAGAGTAAGCCTTATAAAACTTTCTCATATATCTCCATCTTCTTTATCAGATCACGGAGACTTTTATCGTGCTGGGCTTGACTGATTGCCCCACGCTCCAGGAACATATCAAGAGTCTGTTTCTGCTTTAAGAATAATTGCTTGTTCTTCTCCGCATAGGTCAGCTTGTCCCATGCGGAGTTTTCTATATTCACGTCCATATTTCTCTCTCTTTCTTATGCGGGACATTACTCGATTCGTTTTGCGATCTCCCAAGCGACGAAGAAATACCTCATCCGGGCATCCATTTCAAGATCGCCCAGGATGCGGCGCGCCCATTCGCCGTTCAGCGAGTCCGCCGCATAGACAAACTGATAAAGCTCCAGCCCTCGGTAATCGCACACAGCCTGTGCCGCGCTGCACTCCATCTCCACGCAGAGGCACCCATCCGCTACGCGCTTTTCCCGGTTATTCTCCGTCTCCCGGTAAAAGGCGTCCGTGGTCCAGGTCCTGCCCTCCACATAGTCAATGCCCAACTCGTCAAAGATCTGCGTCAGTTTCGCCGCATTTCTGACTTCAATATAGTCTCCTGCCGCCGCGTAATGATAGCTGGTTCCTTCATCCCGGTAAGCGTGGGTCGGCACGATGATATGCCCCTCTGGCAGAGCCGTCAGCGCTCCGCAGGAGCCGAATACAATATAGCTGCGGGCATGGAACAAGGTCGTCAGCTCTTCGATAATGGCTGCAATCATGGGCGCCCCGATTCCGGACAGGACAACGCCGACGGAGGTGTTTGGAATATGAAAAACAGGGCTTTTATACGCTGCTGAACCGATAGTTAAGTCTTTATCCAGCGGCTCAATCAGCCCTTTCTCTCGCAAAGCGTCGATTAATTTCCCTGAGAAGGTCAGAATAAAGGTGTCGATGAAAAATGCGTGTGCCAATTCTTTATCTTTTTGTGGAATGGTATTCTTTGCTTTGACGATCTCTGCGCTTTTGGGATCAAAGCTGTCTGTAATCATAAATGTTTCTCTCTTTCTTATGCGGGTTTTCTCGCAAGCATAGGCGCTGCCGTGGCAATGATTTCAGCGGCTGCATCCCGATCCGTCAGATAAGGCCGGACTTCCTTTTCCCCGACGATCACGGGCATACGGTCATGGACTTCGATCATGGACTCGTTTGCCGGGCGCGTGAGGATCACAAAACGATAAGCGCCGTCAATGAGCTTGTAAATCCCGCAGAGGTAAATCGTCTGCATAGCGTCCACGGTAAACAGGTATTTCGTCTTTTCCCTGTCGTGGTGGCTCCACTCATAAAAGCCAGAGGCCGGGAGGATCATGCGCCGGTCCTGGAGACAGTCGGCAAAGGTTTTCTTCTCTGCCGCCGTCTCCGAGCGAGCGTTGATAATCAGCTTGTTATCCTGGTAGCCCGGAAAGCCGAAGCCAGCCGGGACAGCAACGATCTTTCCTTGCCGGTCTATGACCGCCGGGACAATATCACCGGGAAAAATCTCGCCGGTCTTGTACTCTCCCGGATAGTTCTTCTCCATGTACTTGTTGACCGCATCCAGCTTTTCATCCTCGCTGATGCGGGTGAAGAAGTATCTACCGCACATATTGAACCCTCAAAACTTGTCTCACTATGAGACACAAAGCAAGCAACCCTTATTCAATAGTTGTCATTCAAACCATACTGAACGGATAGGAGCTTGTTCTTGTAAAGCCTTTCACATTCTAATACTTCCCGCCTATCTTTCTTTATAGGAAATACTTCAAGAATAGAATACTGGAAGTTGTGACAGTATTCCGGATCAGCATTGATCAGCTCAATAAGACGCTTATTTCCGCCGTGCTTAGTCCGGGCATATTCACTCCATCGTCCCCAAATGCCACCTTGTTCACCGCTGGCAGAGCCAACATAATGCTTTCCCGTTTTTTTGTCCGTTATCAGATATACACCCGCTACTGCGAAGAGTTTATCATACCATTCTTTGTATGCGGACTGATTGTAGACTATGGTATGCAAGGTATCAAATGACAGGATGACATCTTCATAGCTCTTGAAGCGTATTTCCGATTGAGCAGGTCTGATTTCAAGTATCTCTTTCGCTGTTGTGCCATTTTGACACCAGTTGATTGTGCCGCGCCCCCAATCAATCACGAGCCGATCTTTAAGATCAGAAAGAATATCTAATGGCTCTAATTGATAGATCGCGCAGTTATCATCCATACCTGAATCGAAAACAAAGTTTTCGGGCAATAAGGACTTATCGAATGGAACAGAGCCTACCACGCGAAAACAGCCTTGATAAACGCCGTTTGTCCTCTCAGTTCCAAGAAAGCTGATT
Organism: uncultured Eubacteriales bacterium; assembly: GCA_900319695.1. Lineage (GTDB taxonomy): Bacteria > Bacillota > Clostridia > Oscillospirales > Oscillospiraceae > Limivicinus. The sequence goes on along the minus strand of ONPN01000024.1, from coordinate 16,606 downwards.
AACGTGTCACATCCTTGAAATCGTGTCCGCGCCTGGACCGACTGATAAACGTCAAGCAATCCAGCCGCGTAATTTCCGGCTACAATGTCGTTTGTAAGATTGTGGCGGATTAGTTTTGTGCGCTTCCAATCTATACCTTGTCCAGCAAATAATTGTTGAAGCTTCATATATTCTTCTCCTGTTTGTCTCTTTGATCCTGTGATCGAGGAAAACTTGTCTCACCGTGAAACACATTTATTCCTCTGTTTCTTCCTCCGTGGGCTTCCTGTATGTATGCCACAAGTAGTGATCGAGCTTTCTGCGCCGGAACGGAATGTCAATGCCGTTTGCGTCAAGTAGCTCGTCGATACACTCCTTATAGGCGGTATAGTTGCAGGTTGATCTCCATTGTTCAATAGTCGTCTTGTGAAGCTCGGAAACATACTTCGGGAGGGCGTCTTTGACAACTCTATCAAAGATCACATAGTCGTCATTGCCGTACACGCAAACCGCATGATTAGTGCAATACTTTGTGGCAAAGGAGAAAAGGTTAATCCTGCCGTTGCTCCTTGCAATGATAGGAACGATGGAAGGATCGCCCTGGCGTATGCGTTCATCAAAGTCTTTGATACCGACGATAATGCCCGCAAGCTCTTCCAAAACAATCTTTTGCCTATGACGCCCGATGTTCGTTGAATAGGTCATATCAAACAAGGCGATCTTTAAGGCGACAAGCTCCGGATCGGTGTTGCCCGGAAACCGCTTTAGAATAGAGTCAATAAGCGCATAATCTGATCCATACCCAGGATCGGCAAGCACCTTTTGATGTTCTTCTTCCAGCATTTCACCCGTAAGCAAGAGAACAGGCCGTGCCTGCTTGCGTACATACGTTTTTTGTTTCCGCTGCGTCGGTCGATTCTCATGCTGCAGAACGGTATTTGTTTTTGCCGCGAGAAAACTCCTAAAGTAGCGAACACTTGTCAGATAGCCGGAAAGGTATTTGAGCTGATTTGGATAGTACGTTTCCAGAAAGCCAAGCATCTTATCTCGCAATGAGGCATCGTCTGTGTTTATCGCTTCCCAAAAGTATTCTTCCCCGCATTTATTCCAAAGCGCAAATACGCTGGCAGCGGTTGTGTTCGCAGTATTAACAGATTTGCCGGTGTTGACCATATATGAGATATATTCTGCTCGGAGAGTCTGCTTGTCGGTTTTTTCAAGTACCATTTGTCATTCCCTCTCTGTAAAAACAATGCGAATATGTTTTCCTAAAAATCATTATTCTTGAAAAGCAGATGATAAAAAAAGCTAATAAAGAACGCTGTCAAAAATAATAGCATTTTTCTCCTCCTCTCATAACCCACCGAACAATGTTCTTTTGCGAGCCTTGATATAAGCATACACTCATACCTGTCCCAAAAAACGGACTTTGTTCTGCGCCGACCAAAAAAGAGGAAAAAAATTCTTGTCTATCAGCATTTAGATAATAACACAGCCGACAATCTATATCAATCAGTCAGAAATGTGTCTCACCGTGAGACACATTTTTTATATATCGCAAGCCCTAACCGCAAGCCCTAATTCAAGCCGAAAGGAGGCAAACTATGTATTTTACCAATGGCGAGCATCGGGCCTTTGAAAGCCTCATGCGGGACAAGCCCGGCGACCACTACGACAGCGGCGTGGACGGCCCCTTCCCGGAGTGCCGGAGTTGTCGCTGCCACCGTCCCCAATGGAAGGATCGGTACTGCAAGTACGCCGAGTGCCCCTATACCCCCGGCCGGATGACCGCCATCGGCAAGGGCAATCCGCCGGGGAACGGAGGTGAGGCCACCCCATAGCTTTTCTATTCCTGCAAAACCAAGACAAGGAGGAATCATGCCTATTGTAAAAACGAAATGGACAAAGCGGCTTGCCGTGACGCTTTGTACTATGCTGCTTTTATGCGCGGCTATCCCTGTAACGGCTTTTGCTGACGATGTGCATATCTTCACCGCCTACCAACCGTTTATGTACTTTGAGAAATACGACGGCGTATGGGGCGACCTCGGCACACCGCCGCACTCGGTCGTGGAAACCGGCCAGCCTGCCTACTGCCTGCAAATGAGCATGGAAAGCCCCTACGGTGACGGATATGACTATACCGACGGCTCGCAGTATTACAGCCCGAAGATACTGAACGGACTGAAAGCGATCCTCGCGCACGGGTATCCGGCATCCACGGGCGGCTTCAATGACAACCAGGCGCAGTACGCTACGGCCAACGCGATCCGCTTCTTCCTCGCGGAAAACGGCATCCAGGAAATGCCCGCTTATCTGAGAGATACAAGTAATGCCCGCGCAAAACCCGGTTATGAGGCGCTTTTCGCGTGGTGCCTGGAGCTTTTGGAGTACGGCAGACACCCGGACACAAACCATTCCATTACGTTCTCCCGCACAGATCTGACGCTGGAATCCAACGAGCCGAATTTCAGCTTCGACGGCAGCGTAAAAGTGACCTTTACCGGGCTTTCCAGCGGCTACACGCTGGACACCTCGGCGTTTCCCGCTGGGACAAGCATCACGGGCTATACCGGCAACAGCGGCGACATCCTGTATATCTCAATCCCGGAAGAATACGAGGAACGTGCCTACACGCTCTCGGCCTCCGGTATCTACGACAGCACCGAGGCGGTGCTGTTTTTCTATGCGCCGACCACCTACGGCCAGCAGCGCGTTGTTACCTGCACCATTGACACACAATGCACCATTGTTGACGCCAGTATGACCGTCCGGACGCCGAAAGCCCCGATCCGTACCGGCAACATCGAATTATGCAAGGTGGACGAAAACGGAAACGTCGTGCAGGGCGCGTGTTTCGTTCTCTATGACAGCGACGGGCAAGTGGTAAGCGGCGGCAAGACGGACAGCAACGGAAAGATCGGCTTTTATGGTCTTCCGCTGGGAGAATACTACTATGCCGAGATTGAAACGCTGCGCCATCTTGTCCTTGATCCGATGCTCTACCCCGTGACGATCACAGAGGGCGGGCAGACAGTAACCGTGTCCGCAGTAAACGAGTTTGCCCGCGGGAATGTGTCTGTGCTGAAGCAGAACGAGGAAAACGGCGAGCCCATGTCCGGCGTACACTTTATTTTGACGGACAGCGGCGGCAACCTTGTCAAAGAGGGCGACACGGACCAAGACGGCAAGCTGACCTTTACCGGGCTTCTGCTCGGCAGCTATGCTCTGCAGGAGACGGCGACGCAGGAGGGCTTTGTGCTCGACAGTACCCCGATCCCCGTGGAAGTCACCGAACACGGAAAGACCTATACCATCACCGCGAACAACACCCCGATCCGAGGCAACTTGAAAATCGTCAAGCTCGACGCCTACGAAAACACCCCGCTTTCTGGTGCTGGCTTCCGGCTCTTTGACAGCGGAGGCCACCTAATCGCGGAGGGCTACACCGACGCCAACGGAGAGCTGACCTTTGAAAGCCTGCTCTACGGCTCCTACCTGTATCAAGAGTTCTGTCCGCCGAAGGGCTACGAGCTGGACGATACCGTGTACCCGTTCTCGATCACCGAGCACGGCGTAACGATCACGCAGGAGCGCAGCAACCTCCGCAGGCCGGGAACGCTGGAAGTGAAGAAACAGGATCAGAACGGACGCGCCCTTGCCGGGGCGACCTTCCTCCTGGAATACTCTACGGACAACGGCGCGAGCTGGACGGCGGTTTTCTTCCGTGACGGCGACAACATCCAGGCGGGCGGTTGCACCAGCACCGGCCTATCTGACGGAGAGCTTACCACCGGAGGCAGCGGTAGCGTGACCTTCAGCGGCCTACGGGCAGACAGCAAAATCCTTTATCGCTTGACCGAGACGCAAGCGCCCATCGGACACTCTCTGCTGGGTACTCCGCTCTACGTCGGAACGCTGCCCGTGGAGATCAGCGGCGAGGCTGCGGACAGCGAAACCGTGGACGGCGTGACCTACTGCTACACCCTCTATGTCACCGCCACCGATGATCCCATTTTCCGCATCCCCGAAACGGGCGGCGCGGGATTTGCATGGATGCCCCTGTTCATGGGTTTTATGACCATGCCCTACATCATTACGAAACGAAAGGATGAAAGCGAAACTTGAAGAAACTCTTTGCGCTGCTGCTTGCTATCTTGGTAGTGAGCAGCTTTTCTATTACGGCCTTTGCCGCGCCCGTGGACGAGGCGACCATCGACACCACCCGCACCGGCTCGCTGGACATATACAAGTATGACCTTACCAACGCAGAAAAAGACGGCGTTTGGAACAGTTCTTACGTCAGCACCGGCGTCAAGGATGAAAGCGGCGTGGAGGCCGTGCTGGGTGATCCTGCCCGCGTCTCCGCGCTGAACGCCAACGGCAACGCTTACGGCTACGCTATCAAGGGCGTGGAGTTCACCTACGTCCGCGTGGCCTCGATCCGCACCTTTACCGAGAGCGAGGACGGCGCGGAGCATATCGAAGTGCTGTACGGCATCGCCCCCACCGAACAGAATAACGCCTTTCTCTCCGCTATCGGCGTCAGCACCAATGACCGTTACGCTCCGGCGGATGAAGTGGTGGACGGCCTCACCGTGTACTACTACCGCTCCGATGTGCTGATTGACGGCCTCAAGGCTGCGCTGGACGCCAACGCTACCACAGTAAAGAACGCGCTGGAACGCTACGCCCGCGACAACCACGGCGTCGCTATGACGGAGACGGACGCCTACGGCCATACAGGAGCTTCCGATCTGCCCCTCGGCCTGTATCTGCTGATCGAAACCCGCGTCCCGGAAATGGTCACGGACACCACCGCACCGTTCCTCGTCTCGCTGCCTATGACCTCTGTTGACGGCACCAACGCCAACGACGGCGGCACCCGCTGGATCTATGACGTGACCCTGTACCCGAAAAACTTGACCGGCATCCCCAGTCTCGAAAAGACGCTGCGAGAGGACAAGGCAGATACCGGTCACAACAACGGCAGCACCGGGGACATTCACGACGGCTACGCCCATACCGGCACGGCCTCGGCGGGCGACGTGATCGACTATCAGATCATTTCCACGCTGCCCAGCATCACCTCCGCCGCGTCCTATCTGACGGACTACACTTTCATTGATACGCTGTCCAAAGGCGTCACCTACAACAAGGGCGATGTGCTGTTGGAGTTCTTCCGGGACGACGGCTGCACCGATCTTGTGACCTCTTGGAGAGAGCAGGACGACCGCTTCCTTGTGAGCTACAACACCGCCTCGGACGGCGCAAGCGTTATGACGATCTCCATGACCGCCTCCGGCCTTGCGGAGATCAATAGCAGCCGGGCGGTCTATACCGAGGCCAGCATGGTCAACAGCGGGTACAGCGATTGCACCCTCCGCATTACCTACAAGGCCACAGTCAACAGCGACGGCAGCGTGACCTACGGCGACGCGGGTAATCCCAACGATGTTGTCCTCACCTGGAAGCGCACGAACAGCTCCTACTATGACACCCTTGTGGACGATTGCCATGTCTATCTCTACGGCATCGACATGACGAAGCAGTTTTCCGATGGGCGCGGGGACTTTTCCAAAGTGGAGTTTATCGTCCACAACGATACGGATGGCTATTTCCTCGTCGGCAAGCTCAATGAGGCCGAGGGCGTTTGGTATGTGACCGATCATGTAGCCGAGGAAAAGGACGCCACCCACTTCATCCCGACGAAGGACGGCAAGCTGATCCTCAAGGGCTTGGAGGACGATAGCTACACCTGGACGGAAGTACAGACCGCCAACGGCTATACGCTGCTGAAAAACAGCATCAAGGTCGTGATCTCGCAGACTGAGAGTGAAACCCTGTGCGGCATCTACGGTACGGACGTTCTCGGCCTCATTCAGAACGATCCCCGCTACGCCGACGTCGGCCCCGGCCTGTATCACAACATGCCCCAGCGTCACTTGGAGCATAAGCTGCTGACGGCCTCGGCCACCGTGGACAGCAACAAGGTCAACATGGAGCCGGACGGCAGCTCTGCCAACGCCTATGTACCGTTCACGGTCATCAATACCCGCGGCTTTGATCTCCCGCAGACCGGCTCTTACGGCAACTGGATGTTCCCCGTGGCGGGGCTTTCCATGCTGACACTCTGCGTGGCAGGCATCGTTGCCCTTACCCGCAAGAACAAGAAGAAAGCACAGAATACCTAACCAACACGCAAGAGGGCGGGAACACCGCCCTCTTGCCCTGTAAAGGGGAAGAATGAATAAGACAATGAAAATCCTATCTCTGGCCGTCCTGTTCGTCGTTTCCCTCGGCGTCATTCTCTACCCGCTGATTGCCAACTATCTCTCCGAGAAAAACCGCAGCCTGATTGAGACGCAGTACACGGAGGCCATCGAGCAGATGGACACCACGGCGCTGGACGAAGCCCGCGCCGAAGCGAAGGAATACAACAAGACGCTTGTCACGATCCCGGAAAAACCTTACACGAAGGACGCCCTCATAAAAGCCGCTGAGAGCTACGACACGCTTTTGAATGTGCGGGAGGACGGCTTGATGGGCTATGTGGAGATCCCCGCAATCGGTGTTAATCTGCCCATTTATCATGGCACGGAGGAAAGCACTCTTGACCGAGGTGTGGGACATTTGCTTGGCTCCTCTCTCCCGGTGGGCGGCACAGCCACCCACTGTGTGCTGACCGGGCATAGCGGCCTTGCCGGACAAAAGATGTTCTCCGACTTGAATCTGCTGAAAGCTGGCGACCTGTTCTTTCTCCGTGTGATGGGCGAAACGCTGGCTTACCGTGTCACGGACATTTACACGGTTCTCCCGGAGGACACGGGCAAGCTGACGATTGACGCCGGGCGCGATCTCTGTACGCTTGTCACTTGTACGCCCTACGGCGTGAACAGCCACCGTCTGCTGCTGCGCGGAGAGCGCACCGAGTATGAGGAAGCGGTCAGCGTGATCGAGGACGCGGAATTTACGCCCGTGGAGGAATCCACCTGGGGCAACGAATACCGTCACGGCTTGATCTACGGCGGCCTGACCGTAGCCGGGATCATCACGGGCTACGAGATATACAAGGCCGTGAAAAGGCCACGTCGAAAGCTGCGAGCCATCCGACAGACGAAAGCGAGGGGCCGACATGAAACATCTTAAACTCCGGCTTGTTCTGCTTGTCCTGCTGATCTGCCTCGCCTTTGCCAGCGCCGCCTTTGCGTTAAAGCCGCTGATCGACGGTGCGGAAAAGAGTATCGAGGTCAAGCAGGCCGTGGAGGAATACCGCGAAACGATTTCCGAAATACGGGAGGAAGCAGAGAAAGCCAAAGAAAACGAGGAACAGCATGAGCCTATACCATACGCCCAGCTCTACGAGGATATGCAGTTCTATAATCGGCAGCTCTATCTTTTCAAGCAGAACAAGCTGGACAGCCGGAGTGCCTATGAGCTGTCACAGTTCAAGCTGACCGATTACGGCCTGCCCGATGAGAAATTCGGCATCATTACGATCCCGAAGATGGACTTGGAAATGCCACTGTTCCTCGGTGCGTCAGAGGCGAACATGGCGGCAGGCGCGGCAGTACTGTCACAGACCAGCATCCCCCTCGGCGGCGTCAACAGCAACGCCGTGATTGCCGGACACCGGGGGTACAGCGGCTACCCCTATTTCAAGGAGATCGAGCTGCTGGAAGTGGGCGACGAGGTGACGATCACGAACATTTGGGGAACGCTGACCTACGTTGTGACAGAGATCAAGATCATCAGTCCGAATGACGTGAACGCGATCCTTATTCAGAAGGACAGAGACATGATAACCCTGCTGACCTGCCACCCCTATGCCAGCGGCGGGAAATATCGCTACCTGGTTTTCTGTGAGCGAGTAAAGGAGTAAAGACATGGAGCATGACTTTTTCTACGGCTCCCAATCGGAGAACTTTTCGTTTTGCCGCATCCCGCGCCAGCTCTTGACCGGGGCAGCTTACCGGGAGATCTCCACGGACGCAAAGCTGCTTTATGGGCTGTTGCTTGACCGTATGGGGCTGTCCGCTAAAAACGGCTGGTATGACAATCTCAACCGGGTCTATATCTACTACACGCTGGACGAGATCCAAGAGGATTTCCAATGCGGCAGAGCCAAAGCCGTCCGTCTGCTCAAGGAGCTGGACAGGAAAACCGGCATCGGCCTCATAGAGCGTAAGAGGCAGGGTCAAGGCAAGCCGACCATGATCTACGTTAAGCAGTTCGTTGACACAGCGCCGCCGGAGACGAGGGGCAGCCATGCTCCGCCCAGACTTCCCAAAACAGAACTTCATGAAGTTCCGAAAGAAGAAGTCCAGAAGTTACACCCCGAAACTTCAAGAAGTTCCAGATCGGGAAGTCAAGAAGTTCCCAAAGAGAACTGTAATTATACTGATGGGAATCAAACTGAAAATAGCTATACTGATCCATCTATCCATCTATCGTACTGCCCTAAAGTAGAGAGAGCGGTGATTGAGGCAGACGTGCGGGAGCAGATTGACTATCCCCGTCTGGCAGAGAGCTACCCATACGATGATCCAGACAGTATCTTGCAGCTCATTTGTGACATTCTGTGCAGCACTTCTGAAAGTATCAAGATTGGGAATGAACAGATACCGGCATCGAAAGTCAAGGAGCGATACCGACGATTAGACTTTGAACACGTTACCTATGTGATGGACTCCCTCCGGGAAACCACCACGAAGATCAAAAACATACGGGGCTATCTGTTGACGGCGCTTTATTACGCGCCGCTGACCATCGGCCCGTATTACGCCGCTGCTGTGCGGCATGACTTTGGCTGAAATGTGTCTCACGGTGAGACACATTTTTGCATATCTCACACTATGAAGGAGGACATAAATGCCCAACGAAAAACCCATTCCCCAGCAAATTTCCATCGAGAAGATCCACGATCTTCCCGGCATTCCCATCGTCAAGCTCCCGGATAAGTCCTACGGCGGCCTTGTCACTTCCATGCTGCTTGACGGCATTAAGGAGCCCGTGATCCTGCGCCAGCGCGAGGATGGTGAATACCAGCTTGTGTCCGGTTTTCGCCGCCGCAAAGCTGCGGAGCTTGCCAAGCTCAAAGAGCTGCCCGCCCTGGTCTATGACATGACCGAAAAAGAAGCTATGGCATACTGCGAGAAGCGGAACGCAGAGAATCCTCCGCCGATCCCCGGAAAGCTGATCGACTCGGCGGCTAAGACGCCTGCCTCTGGCAAAGAGCCGCCCAAAGCGGAAAAAGCAGCGGACAGCAATGCAGTTCCCGACGAGAAAAAGTCTGAGAAAAAGCAGCCCGTCAAAGCTGCCGAGCCGCAGGAGAAGAAAGCAGAGCCTGCCGAGAAGAAAGCGGAAGCCGCGCCTCCTGCTCCGGCGAAAGCCACGGTGGAAAAGCCCGCTGAGAAGAAAACGGAGGCTACAGCTCCTCCCGCTGCGAAGCCGGAGGAAAAGAAAGCAGAGGTCAAGGCCGAGGCCGCAAAGGTTGAAAAGGACGCGGATGCCCCGGCTGAAAAGAAAAGCGCCGAGCCGCCCGAAGCCGAGAAGAAAACGGAAGCCCCCAAGACCGAGCCGACTCCCGAAGCGAAAGCCGCAGATCAGAAAGAGAAAAAAACGGCGGAAGCTCCTGCCCCCGCCGCAGCAGATAGAGAGAAAAAGCCCGCCCCGGCGAAAGCGCCTGCTAAGAAAGAGGAAAAGCCTGTCGGCACAGCCGCTGTTGGCCCGACGGGAACGCTGATCACCAAGCTCCTGGGCGAGAAGCTCAACCCGCCCACCGACAAGGATAAGAAAACGATCCCGATCCCCGGCGAGGGCGAAGCCTTTGCCGTCACACTCCACCCGGCGTATCTGAAAAAGGCGGACATCAACACCTTTTCCGTTGACCGCAACAGTGACGATTTCAAGGAGCTGTTTCAGTCCATCAAGCGTTTCGGCGTGAAAGACCCGGTTCTTGCCCGTTTTGGCAAAGACGGCGAGCTGGAGATCATTTCCGGCCAGCGCCGCCATTTGATCGCTTCCGAGCTGAATTATCCCGTTCCCGCAATCATCCAGCAGCTCGACGATGATGACGCCCGTATTCTTGTCGCGGACGGCAACCTCCACCGTGAGCACATTTCCACCTATGACCTCTCCCGCGCTGTGAAAATGAAGTCCGAGAGCATGAAGCACAAGGTCGGACGGCGCAGCAAGTTTGACACCGGCCCGAAAAAGCAGTACACAGACGAGGCCATCGCCGCCGAAATGGGCATGAGCACGGCAAAACTCAATCGCCTTATGAAGCTGTCCGAGGCCACCAAGCAGATTTGCGATCTGGTAGACGATAACACCATTCCGCTATCTGTTGCCTACAACATCGCTTTTCTGACCCCGAAAGTGCAAGATACCGTTGCCGATCTGATCGGAATCAATGTCAAGGTCAACAATGAGAATACCCAGCTTCTGAAAAAGGTCGCAGAGAAAGAGAGTCTGACGGAGAAAAAGATCCGGGACGTGTTGGAGGGCAACTACCCGCCGAAAGTTGTGGAAAAACCCAAGCCCGTCACGCCTCCCGTGCAGGCAGCTCCCACAACGCCCCCTATGGCTCCCTCCAGTGTTCCCAAGTCTCCCGACATTTCTACGCCCGCCGCACAGCCGAGCAGCAATGTTGTGCCGTTCCCGTCTGCCTCCGCAGCGCCCGCAGCGCCGGGACAGAGCGCCTCACCTGTTCCCCAAGCACAGACCGCCCCTGCCGCACCCGCTGCCGCCGATCCTGGAAAGAGCGCCGAGGGCGCGCAGGATCGGGAGAACAGCTACGAAACCAAGATCGTCCTGCGCGGCGACCGGCTCCGCAAGTATTTCCCCGATGTGTCCATGACGCCCCGCGAGATTGAGGACAGCATCTATGATGCGCTGGAAATGCGCCGACAGATGCAGGAAAAGGCGAAGCAGAAAGCGGAGATCTTCGGCAAGGAAAAGAAAGGCCCGGTGAAGTAATCGGATGAATGTGCTTGTAGTTGAGCCTGGCTTTCTTCCCTACGAAAAGGAAATCTCGGATTCACTCAATTCTGATGAGCATTTGCGGGCTTTGCAGGAAATCGTCGGTGGATGGATCGAGGCAATTTACCCTTATGACGAGGAAGTGGCTATCGTCTGCAACGAGGAAGGACTTATCAATGGCCTGCCTTTTAACCGCAGCGTTCCCGGCGGCTACGGCGGCGTATTCGGTACGTTCTTTATTTGTGGACTAAGTGAGGATAGCTTTTGCTCGCTGCCGCCCGATCTGATGGAACGCTTCAAAAGCGAGTATGCTCATTCTGAAATATTGATCGGAGCGGAGGGAGACAAGCTATACACCCTAAAAGTGTCCTCACACCCGAAGAAACCGGAGAATCCTCCCAATGAAAAACAACACCACAACCCGGAACGCTGACGCGCTGGCCGAGAGGCAGGAACGGATCAAGGCGCTGACGGAGAAGCTGGAAAACGGCGTCAAAGCCGTATTTGCAAGCGAGGACTACGCCCGGTATTTAGAGGCCATGTCAAAGTTTCACCATTACAGCTTCGGCAACTGCCTCTTGATCTACTTCCAATGCCCCGAAGCGCAGGCTGTGGCCGGATATACCACATGGAAGAAGCTGGGACGCTCGGTAAAAAAAGGCGAAAAAGGCATCCAGATCCTCGCGCCTTGCCCGCAGAAAATCCTCATGGAGCAGGACAAGCTCGACGCACAGGGCAACGCCGTGATCGGCCCGGACGGACAACCGGAGAAAGAAAGCGCTGTCATCAAGCGCCAGCGGTTTAAGATCGCCTATGTGTTCGATTTGAGTCAGACCGAGGGCAAGGAGCTGCCCTCCCTGGGCGTAGATGAACTGACCGGCGACGTGGAGGGCTTCGACAGTATTTTTCATGCTGTCGAAGCCCTCAGCCCCGTGCCGATCCACTTCCGGGAGGCGCAGGCGTCCAAAGGCTGCTACAACCACTTGGAACAATGTATCTACGTCAACGAGGGCATGAGCCAGGTGCAGACGCTAAAGACGCTGATCCACGAGACAGCCCATGCCAAGCTCCACGCCCTGCCCGTGGAAAACGGGAAGATCATCGGCAAGCCGGACAAGGACGGCCCGACCCGTGAGGTGGAGGCCGAAAGCATTGCCTATGTGGTCTGCCAGCACTTCGGCATTGACACCTCTGACTATTCCTTTGCCTATGTCACCGGCTGGAGCCGCGACAAGGAGCTGCCGGAGTTGAAAGCCTCGCTGGACTGTATCAGCACGACCGCCGCCGAGATGATAGACGCCCTCGAAGCCGCCTGTCCCGCCCTGGCACGGATGCCCATCGATCCGCAGGAAAAGGATATCGGGAATGAGTCTCAAGATAAGACACATTCCCGATAGTACCAATCAAGGCGAATACAGTGTTATGTTTGTTTGCTCAGAGAAATTTGTATTCTGGATTCTGATATTGTTCTTCTGTGCTGATAATTCTGTACTTTATTGCATCGTCGTCACGAACGAATTGTACTTGTGTTGAGCCGAACTGATGAGATATGCCTAAGGTGCACTTGGTTACTGTCCCAATATCCACAGTATCATTTTCGTCAAACAGACTGAGGATGCTAATCATGTCTTTTACTCTGATGTTCATTCTTTTACTCCTATAACCTATAAAAAGATTGATAGGAAAAGTATATCATGTAACAACGTTTAGCTCAACAACATCTTTGCATCCAAAGATGCGAGCGCCGCTTGCGGCGCTTGTTAAGCAAGTATGGCATTTGGTAGCACAAACGCCCTTGTTAGGGGGATGCCCCCTAAAACCCCACGCACGAAATGTGTCTCACCGTGAGACACAAAAACGGAAAGGATGATGCCATGAGAACACGCCCGCGCCATGTCAGCGTGTGGATGAATGAAGCAGAATACCGACACTTGAAAGTGCAGGCCGAGCTTGCGGGCATGGGAATTGATCCCTTTGTCCGTTCCCTTGTTGCCGGTGTTCAGCTTCGCCCGCGCCCGCCCGATGAATACACAAAGCTCCTCCGCGAGCTGTCCGCCATTGGCAATAACGTCAATCAGATCGCTTACTGGGCAAACGCACGCAAAAGCATCCATGAAGCGGAGATCGTTGACGCCGCTGTGTTGGCAAAGAGAGCCTGGGAGCTTGTGAAGAATGGCCTATGATAAGATCCGTGTCATTCATACCCGGCTGGATAACTCCATCCGCTATGTGATGAACAAGGAAAAGACGGTGGACGGCGCTACCGGCGCAGTCCTCGTCGGCGGGATCAACTGTCTGCCGGAGACAGCCTATCGGGACATGATGCAGACCAAGCGCCGCTGGGACAAGGTAAACCGCCCCATACAGGGCTATCATCTGATTCACTCCTTTGCCCCCGGCGAGGTCTCCCCGGAGCAGGCGCAGGCTATCGGGATGGAGCTTGCCCGCCGCCTTGTCGGAGATCGGTTCGAGGCTGTAGTCTCCACGCATACCGATCATGCTCATGTGCATTGTCACATCGTGTTCAACTCTGTATCCTGCACTGACGGCAAGATGTTCCGGGATAACTTCAAAGCCTATTTTGGAGATATACGAGGTCACTCCAATGACCTCAGCCGGGAAAACAATTTGTCTGTCATTGAGCCGAAAGGCAGCGGAAAGCACTACGCCGAATGGCAAGCCGAGAAGAATGACAAGCCCACCGTGCGCGGGCTGATCCGGCAGGACATTGACGCGGCACTTGCCGACGCTTTTACTCTGCAATCCTTTTATGACACTCTGCAGAAGCGGGGCTATACGGTCAAGCGCGGTGCTAACGTGAAGCATACGGCGGTCAAGCCGCCTGGATCGGATCGCTTTGTCCGGCTGGATAGCCTGGGCGACGGCTACACCGAAGCGGACATACGGAACCGGCTGAACAGGAGCCGCACCCAGCCGACAGCGCCGGAGCCGCAGGCCGCGGCCTCCTTGTATATCCCGAAAGGCCGGTATAAAGTCAAGCGCAGATCCCCGGCCTATGGGAAAAAGCAAAAGCTGTCCGGCCTGCGCCGTCTGTATCTGCATTATCTGTATCTGCTTTCACCGCCTCGGCCACGCCGCCGTCCTGTCCCGTTCCCTGTGCGGGCCGAGGTCAGAAAGCTCGACCAATACAAGCGGCAGTTTGCGCTGCTGCAAAAATACCGTATCAACAACGAGAGTCAGTTATCCATGCTTGCGGACGCACTGCAAGCGGATATTGACTCTCTTGTTTTTTCCCGGCGCGAGCTGTACGGACGTAAGCGCCGAGATCAAGGAAATCTCCCTTGCTCTGCGCCCGATCCGCCGGGAGCTGAAATGCTGCCAACAGGTCGCGGACAGAATACCGCAAATACAAGAGCATATCCGGCTCGACCGGCAAGCCGAGGAACAGGACAAGCGCGAGAAAACGAAACCCAAGGAAAGGAGGCATGACCTATGGAAGTGAGCGGCGAAGTGGCCGATCTGATGGTCAAGGAAGGACTGGAGGCCGCCAAGATCGCCACCGAGCTTTCCGCGAAAGGACTCGTCCATGTGGCGGCGCTGCTGGCCGCTATGGTCAAGCAGAATTACAAGGTGGTCGGCAAAGTCGGCATTGAACGGCTGATGAAGGACAGCAACGCCGAATCCGTTATCATCCCAATCAAGGCCGCGGACTATGAGAAGTTCCAGAAGATCGCCAAGCAGTTCGGCGTCCTGTACGCAGCCGCCAAACACGAGAACAAGGAAACCGGCGTCCTTCACATCATTTCCAACGTGAATTACAGCGCCCAGCTCAACGCTGTTATGGAGGCGATGGGCTACCCTTTGCCGGAAGTGAAGCAGGAGGAACAGGCCGTAAAAAAAGCGAAAGCCCGCGCTCCACAAGAGAGATCCTCCGAAGAGCGCGGGACTGGCTTGAATCAACCACAGAGGGATGAAAAGCCCTCCACCCGCCAGAAGCTGGCCGAGCTGGACAGCGTAGCCAAGCAGAAAAAGCAGAAAACTCCTGTTCGCAATAATGACAGGACACGGTAATTGTGTCTCACCGTGACGCTACTTCCATTAGAAATGTGTCTCACGATGAGACACATTTCTTAGCGCACAGCGCGTATGGAAGTGCGTGCTGTGCAGACAAGTTTTGGAGGGATGCCTATATAAACCAAAAGTCTTTCCGGGACGCCGCCCCAATGTGGGCGGCGTTTTCCCTGGCCGTGCTGTATCTGGCTGTGCTGGCTGCGAGCGTCTATGAGGGCGGCATGAATCTTTTTCAGTTCATGGCTGTCTTTCCCGACGCCATGAATAAACCATTTGCTCTGCGCTGGACGCCGCACACCGTCAAATTCATGCTGGGCGCTCTTGTGATCTACGCCGGAGCAATCGCTGTGTATTATTCCTCGCGCATGAACCGGCGACCCGGCGAGGAACACGGCTCCGCAAAGTGGGGCAGCGTCCGGGAGCTGAACAAGAAGTACAGCGACAAAGACCCGGCCAGGAACGTGATCCTCACCAAGCACCTGTGTATGAGCCTCAACGGGCGGCAGCACATGAGAAACCTGCTTCAGATCGTGGTCGGCGGCAGCGGCGCAGGCAAGACCCGTTTCGTTGTGAAGCCTAATCTTTTGCTCGCCAATGCCAGCTTTATCTGCACCGATCCGAAGGGTGAGCTTGTCCGCGCCGTCGCCCCATTCCTTTTACAGCAGGGTTATATCGTCAAGGTATTCGATCTGATCGAGCCGAGCCATTCCGACAGCTATAACCCTTTCCGTTATATCCGCAAGGACTCCGATGTGTTCCGGCTGATCAACAACTTTATTCAGAACACCACACCGAAAAACGCCAGCCAGAACGATCCGTTTTGGGAGAAATCCGAAATTGCCCTCGACTCTGCCCTTATGCTTTATCTGCTCCATGAGTCTCCTCCCTATGAGCAGACCATGGAAATGATGCTCACCATGATCGAGTACGGCGGTGCGAAAGAGGACGACGACGATTTTCAATCCGCGCTGGATCTGCTGTTCGAGGCGCTGGAGGAAGAACAGCCGGATCATATCGCCGTGCGACAGTATCACATTTTCAAGCAGGCGGCGGGCAAGACAGCTAAAAGCATCCTTGTGTCCGCCGCCGTCCGTCTGGCTTCCTTCACGCTGCGGGAGATCCAGGACATTACCGATGAGGACAATCTGGAGCTTTCCAAGCTGGGAGAACGCAAACAGGCTATCTTCTGTGTCATCCCGGACAGCAACGACGTGAGCCTCAATTTCCTTGTCGGTATGCTCTACACACAGGCATTTCAAGAGCTGTACTACCAGGCGGACAAGGTACACATGGGCGGCCTGCCCGTGCCGGTTCGCCTCATGTTCGACGAGTTTGCCAATGTCGCCCTGCCGGACGGCTACGCCCGCCTGCAGGCTACCATGCGCTCAAGAAACATCATGGCAACCATCATCCTGCAAAACATTTCCCAGCTTAAAGCCCTGTTCAAAGACGACTGGGAGGGCATCATCGGCAATGCCGATACCTTTGTCTATCTCGGCGGCAATGAACAGAGTACCCACAAGTACATTTCCGAACAGCTCGGCAAGGAAACCATTGATACCAAGTCCAGCAGCCAGAGCAAGGGGCGCAACGGATCGTTCTCACAGAGCTT
>ONPN01000063.1 GCA_900319695.1 uncultured Eubacteriales bacterium | reverse complement strand
CTGCTCGGCGATCTTGCGGACGTCTTCCTTGCTGATGGTCGCGACCTTGTCTCTCTGGGGCACGCCGGAGGCGGTCTCAATGCCGCAGGCCTTCTTGATGAGAAGGGCGGCAGGAGGGGTCTTGCAGACGAAGGTGAAGCTGCGGTCGGAGTACACGGTGATGACGACGGGGATCATCAGACCCATGTCGCCCTTGGTGCGCTCGTTAAAGTCCTTGGTGAACTGACCGATGTTGACGCCGTACTGGCCCAGAGCGGGGCCGACGGGGGGTGCCGGAGTCGCTTTGCCGGCAGGAACCTGGAATCTTACGTATCCAACTACTTTCTGTGCCACTTAGAAAGCACCTCTTTCTTCATAATTTCGATTCAAAATTCGATTTTGAATCGATGTTGCTCGCGCTTATCGCCCTCCGCTTGCGTGAGACGCTGCGGTTGGTCGGCGCGAGGGCTCGCACAGCTCGCCTCAGGGTGTTTTTGCGGCGGCAAAGCTGCCCCAAAAACGGATTTGCATGTGTGCGGCCAAAAGCGTTGCAAGTATTATTTTACTCTTTGACAACCTCGACCTGATCGAGCTCCAGATCAACCGGAGTCTCGCGGCCGAACATGGAGACCACGACGCGAACCCGATCCTTTTCGGGCTCCAGCTCCTCGACGATACCGAAGAAGCCGGCCAGGGGGCCGTCCGTCACCTTGACCTCATCGCCGACCGCGTAGCCGACGACGATCTCGCGGCGCTCGACGCCCAGATCGTAAATCTCCTGCTCCGTGAGGGGGACGGCCTTGCCGTCAGACCCGACGAAGCCTGTTGCACCGCGGACATTGTGGATCAGATGCCAGCTGTCATCCGTGAGGATCATCTTCACCAGCACGTAGCCGGGGAAGACCTTGCGCTCAACGGTTTTCTGCTCGCCGGACTCCGTGATTTCGGTCACGGTCTCCATGGGGATATTGACCTCTTGGATCAGATCCGTCATTCTGCGGTTCTCCGCCGCCTTCATCACCGCGGCGGCAACTGCGTTTTCATACCCGGAATAGGTATGAACAACGTACCATTTCGCCTCTTCAGCCATCGTTATCTTGCAATCTTAAAGATGAGCTGAACTACCATCTGGGCGAATTCATCGAAGCCCCAGATCACAATCGCGGAAGCGACCATCATACCGAGGGAGACGAGCGTGTTGTTGCGAAGGGCCTTGGGCGTGGGCCACACGACCTTCTTCAGCTCACTCTTCATCTCACGGAACCACTTGCCGACCTTCTGGAAGAAGCCCAGCTCGGTTTCGTCTTTCTTTACGGCGGTGACGGCCTTCGCGGGTGCGGCGTTCGTTTTCTTTTCTTCAGCCATTATTCGCGTTCCTTTCCGTCATCACTTGGTCTCGACATGCTTGGTGTGCTTTCTGCAGAAGGGGCAATACTTGCTGCGCTCCAAACGGTCGGAAGTATTCTTTTTGTTCTTGACCGTGTTGTAGTTCCTCTGCTTGCATTCATCGCATCTGAGTGTAATTTTAACTCTTGCGCCTGCAGCCATTCTTTCGGCACCTCCTATTTTATTTACCCGGCCCAACGAAGGGCGGGCATTGCCTCCCTGTGTTTGGACGGACGGCGCTTTCCCGAGCGTCTGTAAAAAAACGCGCGCAAAAAGAAAACCTCTCGTCCGACAGGTAAGACATACTATACCATAGCCGAAAAGAGAGGTCAAGCATTATTTTATCAGTTTTTTCAGATTTTGTAGGGGCGACCCTTGCGGTCGCCCCTACAGGAAAAAACAATTACCCCAGCACAAACTTTTCGATCGCTTTGGCAAAGCCCGCTTCGTTGTTGCTGCCGGTCACATAGTCCGCCGCGTCCAGCAGCTTGGGGTCGGCGTTCGCCATCGCCACGCCCACGCCCGCCTGCACAAGCATGTCGAGGTCGTTGGTTCCGTCGCCGAGGGCCATGGACTCGCCGCGGTCAAGGCCCAGCAGGCCGCACAGGGTTTCCAGCGCGTGGCCCTTGGTGGCGGTCTTGGCGTTGATCTCAATGTTGAAGGGGACAGAGCTTGAGACGCTCATATCCGGGAAGCGCTCCGGCAGCTCACGGAGCATACGCGCGCGCAGCTCCATGTCGGTGAAGTAGAGCTGGAGCTTCTGCAGGTTCTCCCCTTTTTCGCGCAGGTACTGTTTGAGCTCCGGCACGGGCGTGCGCAGGGTCACGATCAGCTTTCGGATGCCGGGATCGGGGATCACGCGGGAGGCCTCAGCCAGCATTTCCTCGCCCATAAAGCCCCAGTTGTCCTGGTAGCAGTCGTAGAGCAGGCCCAACGTGTCGCAGTACTCGTAGAACTCGATGGCACGGTCAAGGGGGATCTCGGCCCTCGCGGCGGCGCGATCCTCCACGGCGTCATAGACGTACGAGCCGTTGACCGTGATGTACCAGCGCATGAAGGGAAGCCCACGGATGGCCTCGGGGATGCCCTTGTAAATCCGCCCCGTGGCGGGGACAATGTAGACGCCCTTCGCGGCGGCCTTTTCCAGCGCGCGCAGATTTTCGGGCGGTATGTTCTTTTTATCGTCGAGAAAAGTCCCGTCGAGGTCGAACGCGATCAGTTTAATCATAGGCTGCTCCTTTATCTCAGTGTGGAGTTTGGAGAGTGGAGTTTGGAGTTATGGTGTCCCCCTTCGGGGGACTATTTAAAACGTCGCGAAGCGACACATTAACTCCACTCTCCACTCTTCACTCTCGTTATTTATCTTTTCAGCTCGTACGTTCTGTATTGTATCGCCTCGGCGAGGTGCTCCGGGCGTATGCTGTCCGTGCCCTCAAGGTCGGCAATGCTGCGCGCCACGCGGAGGATGCGGTCATAGCTTCTCGCCGAGAGGTTCATCGTCTCAAAGGCCGCCTTCATCAGCGCGTCGCACTCAGCGTCCAGGGCGCAGCAGGCGCGCAGCTCCTTCGCCTGCATGCGGGCGTTGCACATGGCGCGGTCGGAAAAGCGCTCGCGCTGGCGTTCTCTCGCGGCGTTGACCCGCTCGCGCACAAGCGCCGAGCTCTCCGCCGGAGCCCTGCGCCGCAGCTCCTCATAGTCCAGCGCCGGGACCTCCACAATCAGGTCGATGCGGTCCAGCAGCGGTCCGGAGATGCGGGCGTGATAGCGGTGCACCTCCTGCTCGGAGCACTTGCAGCGCCCGGAGGGGTGGCCGTACCAGCCGCATTTGCAGGGGTTCATCGCGCACACCAGCATGAAACGGCTTGGAAAGCTCACCGACCCCGCCACGCGCGAGACCGTCACGATCCCGTCCTCCAGGGGCTGGCGCAGAACCTCCAGCGCGTCGGAGCGAAACTCCGGCAGCTCGTCCAGAAACAGCACGCCGTTGTGGGCAAGGCTGATCTCCCCCGGTCTCGGCACCGCGCCGCCGCCCGCGAGACCCGCCGCCGACACCGTATGGTGCGGGGAGCGGAAGGGCCGCGCCGCGACAATGGGGTGCTCGTCGCTCGTAAGTCCCGCGACCGACCAGATCTCGGTGGCCTCGATGATCTCCTCCCGGCTCATGTCGGGCAGAATACCGGGGAGTCTTTTTGCAAGCATGGACTTGCCCGCGCCCGGAGGGCCTACGATTAATATATTATGGCCGCCCGCCGCCGCGATCTCAAAGGCGCGCTTGACGTTCTCCTGGCCCTTCACATCGGCAAAGTCCAGCAGAGCCGAAGCGTCTGTCGCAAGGTTCGGCGCGGGCGTCGGTGTTATCGTTTCCTCGCCGCGCAGATGGCGCACAAGCTGGCGCACGTCCTTCACGCCGTAGACCTCCAGTCCCTCGGCGAAGGCGGCCTCGGCGGCGTTTGCAGCCGGGACAAAGAGACGGCGCAGCCCCTCCCGCTCGGCGGCGAGAGCCATGGGCAGCGCGCCGCGCACAGGCCGCAGCTCGCCGGTCAGGCTGAGCTCGCCAATGAAGGCCGTGTCGGGCGCGGGTTTTTTGAGGTCGCCGGAGGCGGCGAGAATGCCCACCAGAATCGGCAGATCGTAGACCGTGCCGGTCTTTTTCTTGTCCGCCGGGGCGAGGTTCACGGTGAGCCTGCTCGCGGTGAATCGGAAGCCGTTGTTTTTCACAGCGGCGTAGACCCGCTCCCGGGCCTCCTTGACCGCCGCGTCCGGCAGACCGACGATGTCAAAATGCGGCATCCCGTTGGAGATGTTGACCTCCACCGACACGAGATAACCGCCGATCCCGCTCACGCCGAGACTGATGACGGATGAAAACATGGGGGAACCCTCCTTTGAGAGTGTGGAGTGTGGAGAGTGAAGCTATGGTGTCGCTTCGCGACGATTGAATTTTTCCGCAGGGACAGGCATCCCCTCGGTCAGACGGGGATGCGACAAATTCCTATAAAATGTGCGGCGAATTTGGAAAAACCAACGGATTCGCCGCACGTATTTTCGTTATGGGGATGGCAGCGCTTGCCTCCCCCTCTGGGGGAGGTGCCTCAGTGCGCACACTGGGGCGGAGAGGGTTGTGCGTCAACGTACACCCTCACAGTCATCGCCGCAAGCGGCGATGACAGCTCCCCCCAAAGGGGGAGCCAAGAATTTACTCTTCCTCGACCTCGCCGACGACCGCGATGTGCAGCTCGTCAAGCTGCTTCTGCGTGACCTCGCTGGGCGCGCCCATGAGGATGTCCTGGGCGTTCTTGTTCATCGGGAAGGGGATGACCTCGCGGATGGAGTCCTCACCGGCCAGGAGCATGACCATGCGGTCGACGCCCGGGGCAATACCGGCGTGCGGGGGCGCGCCGTAGCAGAAGGCGTTGTACATGGCGGGGAACTTCTTCTTGACGTCCTCCTCGCCGAGTCTCACCATCTCAAAGGCCTTGATCATGATCTCGGGATCGTGGTTACGCACCGCGCCGGAGCTCAGCTCCACGCCGTTGCAGACCAGGTCGTACTGGTCGGCGGTGATGGTGAGGGGATCGACCTCGCCGCGCTCGGCCTTGAGCAGGATGTCGAGGCCGCCCGCGGGCATGGAGAACGGGTTGTGGCAGAATTCCAGCTCGCCGGACTCCTCGCCGATCTCGTACATCGGGAAGTCAACGATCCAGCAGAACTCATAGCGCTCCTTGTCCATGTGGCCGGGGACCGCCACGCCCAGCATCTTGCGCATGACGCCCGCGGTCTTGAGGGCCTGGTCGTGCTTGCCCGCGGCGACGCCGACAAGGCAGCCCGGGGTGATGCCCAGGGCCTCGACCACCGCGTCCTTGCGGTCGGCCAGGAACTTGGACACGCCGCCGACCAGCTCGCCCTTCTCATCGAGGCGGAACCAGTAGGGCTTCGCGCCCGCCTGAACTTCCACGTCGGCGCAGAGCTTGTCGATCTGCTTTCTCGTCAGATCGCAGCCGGAGACGACGATGGCCTTGACGGTGTTGCCCTCGGCAAAGGGGGCAAACTCACTGCCCTTGACAAGCGCGGTCATGTCCTGCAGCACAAGGTCGATACGGAGATCGGGCTTGTCGGAGCCGTACTTCTCCATGGACTCGAGGTAAGGGATGCGCTTGAAGGGGGCGGCGGAGGCGATGTCATAGGTGCCAAACTTGGCGAAGATCGGGGGCAGCACGTCCTCGAGCACGGCGAACACGTCGTCCTGGGAGGCGAAAGCCATCTCCATGTCGAGCTGGTAGAACTCGCCGGGAGAGCGGTCGCCGCGCGCGTCCTCGTCACGGAAGCAGGGGGCGATCTGGAAGTAGCGGTCGAAGCCGGAGGTCATCAGCAGCTGCTTGAACTGCTGCGGGGCCTGGGGCAGAGCGTAGAACTTGCCGGGGTGCTTGCGGGCCGGAACCAGATAGTCGCGCGCGCCCTCAGGGCTGGAGGCTGTGAGGATGGGCGTGGTGATCTCCAGAAAGCCGTGCTCCAGCATGGCCTGGCGCAGGGCCGCGATGACATTGCAGCGCAGGATGATGTTCTTCTTGACCGCGGGGTTTCTCAGATCGAGATAGCGGTACTTGAGGCGCTGCGTCTCGTCGGCGTCGCGGCTGCGGTTGATCTCAAAGGGCAGCTCGTTATAACGGCAGCGGCCGAGAATTTCGATCTTCTCGGGCACAACCTCAATGTCGCCGGTGGGCAGCTTGGGGTTCTTGCTGTCGCGCTCGCGGACGGTGCCCTCGACGGAGATGGTGGACTCCTTGTTGATGCCCTTGACGACGCGCATCATCTCTTCGTTTTCGATGACGACCTGAGTCGTGCCGTAGAAATCGCGCACGACGACGAAGGCAAAGTTCTGGCCGACCTCGCGGACGTTCTCCATCCAGCCGACGATTTTGACCTTCTGGCCGACGTTCTCGATGCGCAGCTCATTGCAGGTATGGGTGCGGGACTGTGTCATGTATACCAACCTTCTTCTATA
>ONPN01000041.1 GCA_900319695.1 uncultured Eubacteriales bacterium | reverse complement strand
AAGGCGCCTTCCGCAGAGCATAATGGAGATATATGGTCAAGGAAGGCAACGCAGTATGGCACAAATTCTGCCGGAAAGATTTTGCTGTTTCTATTAGGGAATAGTATAAGTAAACAAGCGTTTACCAAAAGGGGGGATCGCGATTTGACGGACACCAGAGAGAAAATCCTGCTGACAGCGCTGCGGCTCTTTGCGCGGGACGGGTATGAGGCCGTCTCGGTGGGGCAGCTTGCCGACGCGCTCGGCCTCACCAAGGGCGCGCTGTATAAACACTACAAAAATAAGCGTGACATTTTCGACAGCATTCTGCGCCGCATGGAAGAGCGGGACGCCGAGCAGGCGGGCGCGCATGATCTGCCGGAGGGAACGCCGGAGCAGACGCCGGTGGCCTACGGCGCGGCGAGCATCACAGATATTGTCGCTTTCAGTAAGACGATGTTCCGCTATTGGACGGAGGATGAGTTTGCCGCGAGCTTTCGCAGAATGCTGACGCTCGAACAATACCGCACAGAGGAGATGGGCGCGCTCTATCGGCAGTACCTTGCCTCCGGCCCGCTTGACTATGTGACCGCGCTCCTTGCTGCGCTGAACATCCCGCGCCCGAGGGAGCGTGCGGCGGGCTTTTACGGGCCGATGTTCCTACTGTACAGCGTGTACGACGGCGCGGAGGACAAAAAGGCGGCGCTCTCCCTGGCAGATGAACTGTTGGAGAACGCCGGAAAAGAACTGGAGAAAATAAAGGAGAACAGCATGGAAAATCCGAGAATCGTCATCCGCCGGGAGACCGAACAGGATCACCGCGCGGTGGAAAACCTGGTCCGGGAATCGTTCTGGAACGTCTATCGCCCCGGCTGTGTGGAGCACTATGTCCTGCACAAACTCAGAGACGACCCCGCTTTCGTGTCGGAGCTGGACTTTGTCATGGAAAAAGACGGGGAGCTCATCGGTCAGAACATGTTCATGCGCGCCGTGATCCGTGCCGACGACGGGCAGGATGTCCCCATCATGGCGATGGGGCCCATCTGCATCGCACCAGAATACAAGCGGCAGGGCTACGGCAAGAGGCTGTTGGACTACTCGCTGGAAAAGGCGGCGGAGCTCGGCTGCGGCGCACTCTGTTTTGAGGGCAATATCGACTTCTACGGCAAGAGCGGTTTTACCTATGCAAGCAATTTCGGCATCCGCTACCACGATCTGCCCGAGGGGGCGGACGCCTCCTTCTTCCTCTGCAAAGAGCTGATCCCCGGCTATCTCAGCGGGATCACCGGCGAGTACGCGCCCCCCGAGGGCTACTTTTGCGCGGATCAAAACCCGGAGGCCTTCGAGGCGTATGAGGCACAGTTTCCCCCGAAGGAGAAAAAGGTTTTGCCGGGGCAGCTGTGAGGTTTGCCATGAAGGAAATGAACTTATTGTGCTATCGGGAGAAGTACCTTGACCCGACAGAGACCCCAGCCGTGCCCTATACGTTGTGCGAGGCGGAGTCCTGCGACTTCCCGCTGCCCAAGCGCGAGCCCGTCACCCACAAATACAGCTACGGGCGGGCGCTGGTGATCGCGGGGGCGCGCGGTTATTCCGGCGCGCCGGCCCTCGCGGCCAACGCCTGCGAGCGCGGCGGCGCGGGACTCACACACCTGATGGTCCCCGAGAGCATCTATCCCATCGCCGCCGCGCGCTGTGACGGGGCGGTTGTGACACCTCTGTCCGCAACGGAATCAGGACAAATCTCCCCGGCGGCCCTGCCGCAGATTTTGGAACAGCTCAGCAAGGCGCGCGCCTGCGTCGTCGGCCCCGGCCTCGGGGCAGGTGAGAGCACAAAGGCGCTGGTTCGGGGCATCCTGCGCGAGGCGGCCGGCCCCCTGATCCTGGACGCGGACGCGCTCACATCCCTCGCCGGGGAGACGGAGCTGCTCTCTGCTTGCCGCGCGCCCCTGTTTCTCACCCCGCACGAGGGGGAGTTCAAGCGCCTGGGCGGCGATCTGAGCAAGGGAAGACTTTCGGGCGCCCTGCGTTTTACCGCGGAGCACCCGAATGCGATCCTGATCCTGAAGGGTTACGGCACCCTGGTCTGCCGGGGCGGGGATGTGAGCGTCAACCCGACCGGCGGCCCGGCCATGGCCAAAGGCGGCGCCGGCGATGTGCTGTGCGGCGTCCTCTGCGCCCTGCTGGCCCAGGGGTTTGACCAGTGGTTCGCGGCCCGCTGCGCCGTTTACCTCCACGGCCTCGCCGGGGATCTCGCCGCGGCGGAGCTGGGGGAGTACTCCCTTGCCCCGTCCGACCTGATCCGCTTTTTGCCGCGCGCCTTCAAAACCTTGGCGATATGACCCGCCGTCAGCGCTTTGCTTTTCCGCCGATCCCCTCTATAAAATCCGCTGCGCCCTTCGGACCGGGGCAGGAGAGAAAATCCTCCCGCATCCGCAGGGCAGCGGCGCGCAGACCCTCGTCCCTCAGCGCCGAGAGGATCGCCGCGCGCAGCCGTTCGGGGGATGCCGCTGTCTTTTTCTCGAGCAGCCGTCCCGCGCCGAGCTCCGACACGCGCCTTGCCACGGCCCGCTGCTCTCCCGTCAGGGGGAACAGCAGCTCCGGAACGCCCATGTACAGGCCCTCGGTCGCGCTGTTCATGCCGCAGTGTGTGATGAACAGCGACGCGCGCGACAGCACATCCATCTGATCGACATACTCCTTCACCGTAACGTTTTCCGGCAGCGCCCCGAGCTGAGCGGGATCAAAGGCCCGGCCGCAGGAGATCAGCAGCTCCAACTGCTGCCCGTGGACGGCCTCAATGCAGCAGCGATAGAAATCCGGGTGATCGTTGATGACCGTCCCGAGCGAGACATAGACCAGCGGCCGCCCCGTCTTTTCCTTCGGCAAAACCGCCCGCACCGACGGCCCGACAAAGCGGTAATGCGCCTTGTCAAAGCTCTCGGGGCAGGGCTGGAAGCGCGCGGAGGTGTAGACAATGGTGTCTGTGTCGTTTGTATTCTGCACGATGTCCAGCGGGCTCTTGACCTCGTACCCGAGCGGACGCAGCGCCGCCATGGCCTTCTTGACCCGCGGCATGCCGAGCACGATGTCCGCAAGCTCCTTAAAGCTGGACTTCATGTATTTGGCCGAGTCCCTGTTGAACGCAAACGTGGTGGTCGAGCAGAGCATCGGCAGCTTATACTTGACCGCCGTGAGCTTGCCCCAGAAGCAGGCGGAGTCGGACACAATGAGGTCGGGCTGAAACTCTGCAATCTCTCCGGCGAGCATCCCGTCCATCTGCGCCGTGATCTCAAAAGAGCGGACGCTCATTTCCGTGGTCGAGACCTGCCGCATACGCTTCTCACTCGCCTTGTCCAGCGGCGTGAGAAAGCGGTCGCAGGAGATATAGTGTGCGCCCGTTGACGCGACCTTTTCCCGGAACTCCTCAAAGGAATAGTAGCGCACTTCATGCCCGCGCTTTACCAGCTCCCGCACGACCTCAATCGTCGGGTTCGTATGCCCGTGCGCCGGGATACAGAACCACATGATATTCATTCTTTTTCACCCCCGAAAATCTGCTTGAAGATATGATCAAAACTGCTCTTCGGCGGGATGGCGAGACCCCGCTCCGCATCCCCCAGCAGGATCAGCGTGTCGCCCGGCTGAATCCCCATCAGCTCCCGCGCCTCCTTCGGGATCACGATCTGTCCCTTTGTGCCGACCGTGACCGTTCCCGCAAACTTGCCCTTTACATCGCTCATGGCAAAGCCTCCTTTATACCTGATTATACAAATCATACTATTCATACTGCCGGGAGTCAAGAGCCGTTCTTACTCTCGGTAATTTTTTACAAACCGGAGGTGGCCAAACCGGCGAATTTCTCTGAATCGTGTGAGGAAAAATCTTGTTGTGCGCGGAGCTTTGCAGTATAATAACCGCATCAAATTGGGCAAATAGAAAAGGAGAATGTACTATGGAACAAGCAAGACGTCCCGAAACCATGGCGCGCATCACTACCCCCGAGCTCGCGCAGGCGTTTATTGACGAGCAGATCGCGGCCCTCAAGGCTCAGATCGGCGACAAGAAGGTGCTGCTGGCTCTCTCCGGCGGTGTGGATTCCTCCGTCGTCGCGGCGCTGCTCATCAAGGCGATCGGTCAGAATCTCGTCTGCGTCCACGTCAACCACGGCCTCCTGCGCAAGGGCGAGCCTGAGCAGGTCATTGAGGTCTTCCGCAACCAGATGGACGCAAACCTCATCTATGTCGACGCAGTGGACCGCTTCCTCGATCAGCTTGCGGGCGTGGCCGACCCCGAGACAAAGCGCAAGATCATCGGCAAGGTCTTTATCGACGTCTTCGCCGAGGAGGCCGCCAAGCTCGACGGCATCAGCTTCCTCGCCCAGGGCACCATCTACCCTGACATTCTCGAATCTGGCCCCGTCAAGTCCCACCACAACGTGGGCGGCCTGCCCCCCGAGCTAAACTTTGAGCTGGTTGAGCCGGTCAAGTTCCTGTACAAGGACGAGGTCCGCGTGGTCGGCAAGGCGCTGGGGCTGCCCGACGGCATGGTCTACCGCCAGCCCTTCCCCGGCCCCGGTCTCGGCGTGCGCTGCGTCGGCGCCATTACCCGCGACCGCCTCGAGGCCGTGCGCGAGTCTGACGCCATCCTCCGTGAGGAGTTTAAAAAGAACGGTCTCGAGGGCAAGGTGTGGCAGTACTTCACCATCGTCCCCGACTTTAAGTCCACCGGCATCACTGACGGCCTGCGCACCTACGAGTGGCCTGTCGTGATCCGTGCCGTCAACACGGTGGACGCCGTCACCGCCGAGGTGGCCGAGCTGGACTTTAAGCTCATGGCCCACATCGTCGACCGCATCACCCACGAGGTCAAGGGCGTCAACCGCGTCCTCTGGGATCTCACCCCCAAGCCCACCGGGACGATCGAGTGGGAATGATTGCAAAAAACGCTGCAAACCCGCATGAACACTGGGTTTTTGAACTTTCATAACGGCGTTTGGCGACGTTTTGGCAACATCTGAAATAACTCCATCGAATAACGAAAAGAGCTATCTGATTTCGAACGTCAGGTAGCTCTTTTCGTTATTCGATTAATAAACTTAGTATCTTCGATTTGCGACAAACACATCTTTTCACCCCCTGCATGAGCGGAGGGGGGGTGAAGGGGGGTGAAAAAGGGCATAGAAAAGCGCCTCTGAAGAAGAGACGCTTCATTGTTACCATTCGTTTTCAGAGTTCTTTCAACAGTTCCCATGTATCACCGTCAATACAGATTGCCTGTTGCTCTATTTGTTTCGGGCAAAAAGCCTCGTTGTAGTTAAGGCAGGCGTATATCGCTTTTGGATTTGCCGCCGTCATTGCCCAGAAGGGATATTTGATGATGACTGGAGTATTGGCTCCGACGCCGATTTCCAGATAGAGCGTATGTAGGTTTTCGTGCCTTCGGATGAATTCTGCATAGGCGGCAGACGCCTTATGCCAGCCCTCGTCTTCTACAAAGGAATCATCGGCGCGGAGGTTCATGGTCACACTTGAACCGTCATCCGGGCATTTTGGAATCAGTTCTGTCGGTATTTTTATGGAGACACCACTCTGCGGAATCTGGAAGACCTCACTCGCATCAATGACAAATCCTTGAGCCTCCATTGCCTGCATGACCCAATCTTCATTATCGTAAGTCTTCTGATTCGCCAGATTTACGCTCTGGAACAGGCCGTAGTCTCCCTGAGTATAGAACAGGCGCTTCTTGTCGAAACCAGCCCGCTGAAACTGATGATCTACGTTAGTGGTGATAACGAAGTAGTCCTTTCCGTCCACGAGAGAGAGCAATTTCCCGTACACGTCCTTTGGGGGGTCGATGTAGCGATTATAGTAAATATGTCGCGCCCACCATGCCCAGCGCGTCTCATCATCCGGGAACGGATAGAATCCTCCAGAGTAGATGTCCTGAATGCCAAACCGTGTAGCAAAGTCACCGAAGTACCGCTCAAAGCGTTCCCCGGAATAGGTCAGTCCCGCTGCGGTCGACAATCCGGCGCCAGCACCAATCGCGATGGCATCTGCACATTCGATTTCCTCCTTCAACCGCTCAATCTGCTCGTCCCTGCTGCCTGTACCGACAGAAAGACCAGAGTGGAAATTACGGACGGCGGAAAGTCCCTTCTGAATGGTTTCCTGATAACCATTACTGTAAGAATTTCTCATAGTAGGCTTTGTCCTCGTCTTTGAAAACATTGAATATCACTCTTTTTACAGTTCTCGGATGCGACGCCATCCAGTCTGTCACAGTCTCTACGGCAATTTTCGCAGCCCTTTTGTTAGGGAAGTGAAAGACACCTGTGGAGATGCAACAGAAAGCCACGGATTTCAAACCGTTTTCCAGACACATTTCAAGTGTATTCCGATAGCAAGCCGCCAGATCATCTTCCAAAAAGGAAGTCACTTCGCCCTGCACGATTGGTCCGACGATGTGAATGACTTTTTTCGCCGGGAGGTTGTAGGCGTCCGTCAGCATCGGGACTGCGGTCGGCTGCTCGTAATCACTGCCGTATCTTTTTTTCAACTCCTCCATCTGTCTGGCGCATTCCGCTCTCAGCTGGACTCCTGCGAAGGTATGAATGCAGTTATCAATACAGGTGTGCATCGGCACAAAGCATCCGAGCATTTGTGAATTAGCTGCATTAACGATGGCATCCACAGCCAGCCGTGTGATATCACCCTGCCAGATGGATAAGCCGTTTCTGATTTCCGGGATGTCCGAAGGTTGTACGATACCCTTTTCATTAGCGCGGCCTGCCAGGTACTCATTCTGAACACACAGAACATCCTCGGATATCAATTTTGGCATACGAATATTCATCAATGACCGGAGGATGCGTTGCTTTCCCTGCCGGTCATCCGGTGTCTGCAAATCTTTGTATTCACCGGAATCGGCTTTGAATTCCTCTACGAGATAATCCAATCGCTGATCCTGAGTCATTTTCTTTTTCATATTATTGCCTCCCGCAAAAGGCTCCGGAAGAATTTGTCCTCCGGAGCCTGTGTGTCAGCTTTCCTTTTCCAATAGTTCCGTTATCCCGGAGCGCAGATCAAGAAGCGTATATTTTCGCATCTCTTCTTCCATCGCACCTTGTATGGCCTTCAGCTTACCGTCAAGCAGTGCGTGAATATTTCTGCCTACCGGACATTTCGGATTTGGACTCTCATGGAAATGGAACAGGTCTCCGTTCTCGACAGGCTCAATCGCCTGATACACATCGTAAAATGTGATTTCCGAAAGCGGTCTTGTGGGTTCCACACCACCGGTTCCTCTGGCTACTGTAATAAGACCTGCGTTTTTCAGCTGTGTCAGGATTTTTCGTATGACGACAGGATTTGTGTTGATACTTCCGGCAAGGAAGTCACTTGTTACCTTGTATTCGTCTTTGAATACATCGACGCAGGTGAAGATATGCAGCGCGATGGTAAACCTACTTGATATCTGCATGAAGCAACACCTCCTGTCATCATTTTACTACGAACAGGCTGTAATTTCAACGGTTACATTAGAACTTGCCGTTATTATTCTGCCAAGCGTCCTTCTCCGCGATAGTCTCCATGACATCCCAATGCTCGGTAACTTTGCCGTTCTCGATCCTCCACAGATCATAATAGGAAGTCGGCGCACCCCCGAATGTCCCCTCGGAAACAGCCAGAACATAGTTACCCTGCGCAAGCACCTGATGGATCGTATCATAGATCATTTGGATACCCTGCTCCGCGAGAGCACCCAGAGCTGCGCCGAGACCGGAGAGACCGTCAGCAATGCCGGTGTTGTGCTGGATGTACGTGTCACCGTCAAAGTAAGAAGCCGTCTTCTCAGGAGCCTTGTTCTGCATTACATCGTGAAGGAAGTTCTTGATGATCTCACGGTTCTCCTCGGTCTTGTCCAAATCCTCAAGGCTGTCATAGCCATCGATCTGAGTGTGGCCGGAAGGATTGGGATCAGCCTTCGCAGCAAGGTTGTCCCAGTGCTCGGCAATCAAGCCAGCTTCATCGAAGCGGAAGATGTCGAAAGCCACCTGCTCACCGGCACCGGCAAAGTTGTAAACTGTCTGCAGGAACACCTTGTCGCCATCCTCAAAGGCCCGGATGTTATTGACGGTGGTCTTCACGGGAGCAGAAGCGAGGTAAGCAACGCTGCCCACGAAAGCGTCACGGCCAGTGCCGTAAGCGAGGTTGTGCTGGATGTAGCCCTCTGCCAGCAGAGAAGCAGCCTTTTCGATATCGCCATTTGCGAAAGTGTTGATGAGAGCCAGAGCCTTTTCGATCTTTGTCATGATGGTATCCTCCTTAAATTCTGTTCGCGTTGGCTTGATGTAACCACCGCAGTTTCAACTGACAACGAGAATATATCACAGCCTTGTTGTAATGTCAATGGTTACATCAAAATTTTTCATTCTTTTTTTCTGAACGCAAAAAAAGCGCCCTGCCTCCGAAGAAGCAGAGCGCCATCTATGATGAAAAGAACGGACTTTGGTACGAGCTGCACGGAGACTATTATCTCCCGTGCCTTGCCGTGCCGCCCGAAGAACAGCGGCCCATCGGCGTATGGAGCCAGCGTCACCTTCGTTATCTTCGGCAGCACAGAAGGACTCTTTACACGGAATTGCTGGTCTCCGGCAGGCTGAACAGGTATCTGGCAGATCTAAACGAGCAGGCGGATGCCATGTTCCTCCGGTTGTTTGATCAGATGGCAGCCCGTGAGGGTGTCACTGAACAGCTCAAAGCACAGAATCAAATCCTGTGGGTGCAGCGGATGAACAACATTCGAGAGTGTGCGATAGAGGCGGGAAACAGCAATCTGATCTACTCATGAAAAACAGCGGCGGGGAGCAATCCCCGCCGTTCTGCGATTGCCTTCAGCTGGTACAGACACGGCATTTTCCTGTTTGTAAATATTCTATGAGGTGATTTCTATGCAAATCAATAAAACGAATCCTTTCTCCCCAGCGCTATCTCTTCGCACTTAACCCGAACGAGTCTTTCTATCTCGCAACCCGGCTTATGGCAGAGTATGTCCAACGCCTTCTTCGGTATGGCATTAAAACAGATGGAAACGCCCGAATTCCTACTCCCAGTGGGCCAGCCCCCACCGCTAATGCCGATGGGAATTGAGTTGCCTGCAGGGATCTTCCCACTGCGGCCAACATTGCAGAATAGCGAGGCGAAGGAACTCCGAAGACGGATATATCTCCTTTTCCCAGCCGCTATAGTGCTGCTACGGGAATATTTGCACAAAAGTTCTTTCGCCAGAAAAAAGAAATTGACAGCTATCCTCTTGTATATTATAAAATAGATTGAAATAACTTGTATAATTCGGACCTGTCGGAGGACAAACATGGCAGATTCTTTCTATCGTGCGAAGATCTCACATACAGAGAAAACCGTGGAACAACTCTATAAAATGCAGTATTATGTGTATGAAAAGCCGCGCATGATCCTGCGGGCCCTCATCGGATTCGGGCTGGTTGTCACCGCAGTGTTGTCAGGGCTTCCCACTTGGGGAAAGGCTCTGCTGCTTCTTGTGGGTGCATGGCTACTGGTGAGCCGGGACTTTCCTGCCGCTGTCCGGGCTGACCGGGCGCTGAGCGAGCGTGAGGCGAAGCTGCCCGACATGAATTACAGCTTTGGACAGGACAAGGTTCACCTCTCCGGCGAGGGGAGTATGGACATTCCCTATAATAAGCTCACGCGCCTCGTGGAGGACAAGCAGTACCTCTACCTGTTTCTGAACCGCAATTCCGTGTGCATGATGGAAAAGGATTCGGTCAAGCCCGCGGATCTCATGGCCTTTGCAAAATTTCTGGAAGAAAAAACCGGGCGGAAATGGCAGGCGGAAAAATCCTTCCTCAGCATGAGCATTTACGACATCCGCCGCGCGTTCAAGGACATGAGGGCAAAATAATAAGTTTGCACTGTGCCGTCTCTTCAGAGGCGGCACATTTTACTTGCTCGGTATGTTTTATCACAAATTGCGTATTATCTGTCACGAAACCTTATACTATACGATAATCGTAAATCAAAAAGGGGTGCGAATCGAAGCTCGCTGAATCGAAGCTCGCCCCCCTTTTTGATTTATTCCGCAACTTCCGCCAGAGGCGCGCGGTTCATGGCGTTTTTAAGCTGCTCGCGGTACTCCATGGGCGTGATGCCGTAGAGCTTACGGAAGGACTTGACAAAGCTGGAGTAATCGGAAAAGCCGCTCTCCAGGCAGGCGGGAAGGACGTTTTTCCCCATCAGCAGGCCGTAGCGGAACTCCTGCATTCTGAGATCGGTGATGTAGTGGCTGATGTTCTCTCCGGTGTAGGTTTTGAACGCGCGGGATAAATGCTCACGGCTGACGTAAAACTGTTGGGCGACGCTTGCAACGTTCAGCTCCGGCTCCCGGAAGCGGCGCTGTATATAGGATGTAACATCCGAAATCAGCGCGCTTGAGGCGCTCGGCGTGACAGGCTGAGAGGTGCGCGCGATGTGGGCGGTCAGCAGCATCAGCTCGCCGATCTGGCAGCGGTAAAGCTGCTCCCGAAAGGCGGCGTCCGACACAGAGGAGGTCGCGTTGATGTGCTCAATCAGCTCCCGCAGCCCCCAGCGGCAGACAGCCTCCGCCCGCAGAATGTACAGCGGGGGAGCGGGACGTACATTCGGCACAAAGGTGGTGAGCACCCGCGCCATGAAATCCGCGTCAACCTGGAGGATCAGCCGTTCATAGCGCGGCGCGTCCTCCGGGCAGAGCATGGTGTGCACCGTTCCAGGCGCAATGATCAGCAGCTCGTCCGGATGCAGGAAAAAGCGCGCGCCGCTGGAGTGGTACTCGCACACGCCGCGCCGCACAAGGATGAACTCGTAGAAGGGGTGGGAGTGGGCGATGGAGGAGCGGGTCTGCACGTTCACATAGTAGCCCACGGAAACGAGATTTCGGCTGAGCTGAAGGTTTGCCATATCCTGCGTCAGGTGCTGGTCAACGACGGATTCTACCCGATGGAAGCCCATGGGAAACGCTCCTTTCCGGCTTGCATCACATTTTGCGATTATTCTATCACAATTGCAGGCGTGATTTTGCCCTATATTTGTTATTATATGTACAGAAAAGAAAAAATCAAGTTCTTCGGTCGCGTAATAAAGATGCCTGTTGTGCGCTTTGGCTAAATTTGACCTGCGCTTTTTGTGATACTGTTTCCCCCTTGCCGCTTGTGCTGCTGTCAAAAGTTTGGTATATTATTATCAAATTCCACGTATCCACTATCAGGCCCGCCTGATACGGAAATAAAAAAACATTTTGGAGGAAAGAACATGAAGAGAATTCTTGCCGCAGTTATGTGCCTGGTCATGATCGTCGCCCTGTGCGCCGCCATGCCCGTCACCGCCAGCGCCAAGGGCACCACTTATCTGACCCTCGCCCACAACATGGCTGAGGACCATGCCATCAACGTTGCGCTCGTCGCATGGGCCGAGGCTGTCGACGCAGCCACCAACGGCGAAATTCAGATCGACGTCATGCCCGGCGGCACGCTCGGCTCCGAGGCTGACTGCGTTTCCCAGATTCAGGCCGGCCAGCTGGAGATGACCAAGGTCTCCGCCGGCACCCTGGCAAACTTCAACTCCGCCTGGAACTGCGTCTCCGTCCCCTATGTCTTCACCAGCAAGGATCACCTCTACAACGTCATGAACGGTGAGATCGGCCAGGACCTCTACAACCTCACTGCGAACGACGGCTTCATCGGCCTTGCCTGGCTCGAGTCCGGCACCCGCTGCTTCTACACCGCCAAGACCCCCATCCGCACCCCCTCCGACCTCAAGGGCCTCAAGATCCGCACTATGGACTCCCAGATGGCCATTGACATGATGAACGCCTTCGGCGGCTCCGCCACCGTTATGGGCTACGGCGACATCTACACCGGCATGCAGCAGGGCGTTATCGACGGCGCTGAGAACAACATCACCGCCATGCGCGACCATGCCGACGTCACCGGCTACTACTGCTACGACGAGCACACCATGATCCCCGACGTCATCATCATCTCCGCCGACATCTGGAACGACCTCACGCCCGAGCAGCAGGAGATCATGCGCAGCACCGCTGCCGACATGGTCGCCAACTACCGTGAGCTGTGGGCCCAGTTTGAGGAAGACGTAAAGGCCCAGGTCGAGGGCAAGGTCGAGTACGTCACCGATGTGGACAAGGCCGCCTTCCAGGACGCCGTCAAGGGCATCTACGAGAACCTCGAGAAGGACGCCCCCGAGACCTACGCCTTTGTCGAGCGCATCCAGGCCGCGGGCTGATTTGAACACAAGTAAACTATATTCCAACATCTGTTTGTCTGGAACAGGGAGCGGCTTTCACCCAGGCGGTGCAAAGCCGCTTCCTTTATCAAGGATTATAGGAGATGACAGCATTTGAAAAAAGTTGAAAAAGTGCTGGATACCGTCATGCGCTTCCTCATGGCGCTGGCCATGCTGACGCTGCTTGTCTTCGGTACCTGGCAGATATTCACCCGCTGGGTTCTCGGCAACCCCTCCACCTTCACCGATGAGCTTTTGCGCTATGTGCTCATTATCGCGGGCTTTATCGGCTCCGCCTACTGCTTCTACCGCGACGAGCACCTGGCCCTCACCCTTATCACCGACAAGGCCAAAGGCCCCTTCAAGCTCATCCTCGACATTTTCATTGAGGCCTGCATCCTGTTCTTTGTGATTTATGTCTTCATCTTCGGCGGCATCAAGCTCGCCAATACTGCGACCAATGTCTCCTCCGTCATGCACATCCCGATGAAGACCCTGTATATGATCGAGCCCATCTGCGGCATTCTGATCGTGCTGGCCCGTATCCTCAAGTACGTAAACCTCTACGCCGAAAAGAAAGGAGAGAACAAATAATGGTCGTAACCGCTACAATCGTGCTGTTTGTCTCCTTCTTTGTGATGCTGCTGGCGGGTGTGCCCATCTCCGCGGGCATCGGCATCGCCTCCGTCATCGCCATCTGCGCCTCCGGTCGCTCGGACTTCTCGGGCTTTGCCTTCACCGCGGCCCAGAAGTGCTTCTCCGGCCTTGACAGCTTCTCCCTGCTGGCGCTGCCCTTCTTCTCCCTGGGCGGCAACATCATGAACAAGGGCGGCATCGCCAAGCGCCTCGTGCGTCTGGCGCGTCTGCTGGTGGGCGGCATCCCCGGCTACCTCGCCGCAACCAACGTCCTTGCCAACATGTTCTTCGGCGCGGTGTCCGGCTCCTCTGTAGCCGCCACCTCCGCCATGGGCTCCATCCTCTCCCCTCTCGAGGCGGATGAGGGCTACGATCCCAACTACTCCGCGGCGGTCAATATCTGCTCGGCTCCCACCGGCATCCTGATCCCGCCCTCCGGTCCGTTGATCCTCTACTCCATCACCGCAGGCGGCGTGTCTGTCGCCGCGCTCTTCATGGGCGGCTACTTCGTCGGCGCGATCCTCGGTATCTGCGTGGCCATCGTCGCCATTGTCCTCGCCGTCAGGAAGGGCTACAAGAAGTCCGAGGTCAAGGACCCCGACCCCGCCTGGAAAATCTGGGTGGACGCGATCCCGTCCCTGCTCGCGGTCATCATCGTCATGGGCGGCATCCTGGCCGGTATCTTCACCGCGACTGAGGCTGGCGTTGTCATGTGCCTCTACTGCGGCATCCTCGCCCTCATTTACCGTGAGATGGACTTCAAGACCTTCTATAACCTCCTGGCTGACACCATGAAGTCTTCCGCCACTATTCTGTTCCTGATCGCGGCCTCCTCCATCATGGCCTACGTCATGGCACGCACCAAGATCCCGGGCGCGATCTCCGATATGATCATGGGCGTGTCCGACAACCGCTATGTGATTCTGCTCATCATGAACGTGTTCCTGCTGGTCATGGGCATGTTCCTCGACCTGACCCCGGCAGTACTGATCTTCGTGCCCATCTTCCTGCCCATCGCCCGCAGCATCGGCATGAGCGACGTGCACTTCGGCCTCATGCTCATCATGAACCTGGGCATCGGCTCCGTTACCCCGCCGGTCGGCTCCTGCCTCTTCGTCGGCTGCGGCATTGCCAAGGTCAAGATCGAAGGCGTCACCAAGTACATTGTGCCAATCTTTGCGGCCATGGTGGTGGCCCTGTTCCTCGTCACCTATATCCCGCAGATTTCCCTCAGCCTGCCCTACTGGACCAATCTCATCCCGGCCATGGGCTGGAACGGCTGATAAGCGCGTCACCCCTTTCGGCGGCGGTCTGCCCCTGCCCACGCTTCGCGCCGGCAGCGCGGCAGATCGCCGTTTTTATTCAAATGCGAACACTCTGACATAAAGGAGCACTACCTATGGACATTTGCAGAAAAATCACCGGGCTGGAAAAACGCGAGGGCTATGCGCTCGTTCATACCAACTGCTGCGACATCAAGATCGTTTTCGTGACCGAAGAGATCGTGCGTGTGCGCGCCTCCTTTGACAAGGAACTGGCGGAGGAATCCTACATCCTCATGACCACCGCATGGGAAGACCGTCTCGATCCTCTCTTCGAAGGCCAGCGCAAGCGCCTTACGCCCGTGGAGCCGAAGCTCACCGATGGTGACAAGACCCTCGTCTTCGAGACCACGGCGCTGCGCCTGGAGCTGGACAAAGACCCCATCTGCATCCGCCTCTATGACAAGGACGGCACCGAGCTCTATTCCACCCTCGCGGGCAGCCCCTTCACCCTCGATACCAACAGGCGCGTCACCGCTTATTCGCGCATGCAGGAGGAGGACTGCTTCTACGGCTTCGGCGAAAAGGCCGGGGCGCTCAACAAGAACAAGGCCTTCCTGCGCGAGCGCGCCACCGACGCCATGGGCTACGACGCCGAGCTCATGGACACCCTCTACAAGCACATACCTTTTTACATCCGCCTCAGCCGCGAGACGAAGAAGGCCGTGGGCCTTTTTTACCATAACTTCTACGAGTCCGTGTTCAACATGGGCAAGGAGAAGTCCAACTACTGGCCCCGCTACACCTACTGGCAGGCCGACGGCGGCGACATCGACCTGTTTCTGCTGGGCGGCAATACCCTGAGCAGGATCGTTGACAACTATACCCTGCTCACGGGCCGCCCCGCCCTGCTGCCGAAACGCGCGCTGGGTTACCAGGGATCGAGCATGTACTACCCGGAGCTGGAGCGGGACAGCGATGACGCGGTGCTCGACTTCATCGACACCATCAAGGAGGAGGGCTTCCCCATCGACGGCTTCCACCTCTCCTCCGGCTACACCAGCGTAAACGGCAAGCGCTGCGTCTTCACCTGGAACACCGAGCGTTTCAAGGACCCGCGCGCCTACTTTGCCGCCATGAACGAAAAGGGCGCACAGAACGTGCCGAACGTCAAGCCCGGCATCCTTCTCTGCCACCCCTGGTTTGACGAGTTCAACAAGAAAGGCGTCTTTGTCAGGGACAGCGAGAATCCCGAGACCTATGCCGTCGGCTCCTGGTGGGGCGGCGACGGCGCTTTCTGGGACTACACCAAGCCCGAGGCGCGCCGCGCGTGGAAGGATTACCTCATTGAGAACGTCATCGACGTTGGCACCGACTCCGTCTGGGACGACAACTGCGAATACGACAGTCTGCTGGACAAGGACGCAAAATGTGACTTTGACGGCAAGGGCGGCACCATTGGGCAGCTCAAGCCCCTCATGTGCACCATCATGTGCCGCCTCGGCAATGAAGCGGTGGAGGAGCACAACCCCGATGCGCGTCCCTACGTGGTCTGCCGCAGCGGCAGCTCCGGCATCCAGAAATACGCCCAGACCTGGTGCGGCGACAACTTTACCAGCTGGAAGAGCCTGCAGTACAATATCCCCATCATCACCGGCATGGGCCTTTCCGGCCAGCCCAACGAGGGCGCGGATATCGGCGGCTTTGCCGGACCCGCCCCGAGCGAGGAGCTCTTTGTCCGCTGGGTGCAGAACGGTATCTTCCAGCCGCGTTTCTCCATCCACTCCGCCTCCAACGACAACACCGTCACCGAGCCCTGGATGTTCCGCGACTCCGCGCCCCTCATCCGTGACGCCATCCTCCTGCGCTACCGCATGACCCCCTACCTATACTCTGCCGAGTACGAGGCCAATCAGACCGGCGCTCCCATTATGCGCGCGCTGGTGTACGAGTTCCAGAACGACGAGAAGGTCTACGACGAGAGCTTCGAGTTCCTGTACGGCCGCGACATCCTGGTGGCAAACGTCATTGAGCCGGGCGTAAAGACCCAAAAGGTCTATCTCCCCGCCGGGTGCAAGTGGTACGACTGGAACGACAAGTTCTGCTGCTATGAAGGCGGCCAGACTATCGAGGTGCCCGTCGACCTCACGACCATCCC
>ONPN01000076.1 GCA_900319695.1 uncultured Eubacteriales bacterium | reverse complement strand
GCGGCGCTGGCGGCACTGGCGGCGCTGCTGCTGAGCGTGTATTTATACTTCCTCTATCAGCTCCAGATCGTGGAGGGCGACAAGTACTACAACCGCGCAAACGAGCTGACCAAGACCACGCGCACCGTCACCGCGGCGAGGGGCAATATTCTCGACCGCTACGGCCGTGTGCTGGTCTCGAACGCCGAGTGCTACAACCTCAAAATCGACACCGACAAGCTCTTTGCAAACGACGACCCCAACGCCGTCATTCTGGAGCTTGTGTCCATGGTGCGCTCCTACGGCGACGAGTATACGGACGATCTGCCCATCACCATGGAACCGCCCTTTGAGTACGACCCGAACATGACAGCCATCCAGCGTACCATGCTGGAGGCGTATTATGCGCGCCAGGGCCTCGACCCCAAGTGCACGGCGGTGGAGCTCATGAGCTACATGCGCACGCGCTACAACATCGACAACAGCTACTCCGCCGCTGAGATGCGCCTGATCGCAGGCGTGCGCTACTCCATCAACGTACGCTACGCCATCAACACCGCCGACTATGTCTTCGTCGAGGACGCGAGCATGAACCTCATCTCCTCCATCATGGAGAACAAGCTGGTCGGCATCGAGGTCAAGCGCGCCTATATCCGCCAGTACTCCACCGACTACGCCGCCCACATCCTCGGCTATGTCGGCCTCATGACCCAGGAAGAGTTTGAGAAATACTCTCTGCTGGACTACTCCACCGACGCCATGGTCGGCAAGGACGGCATCGAGTACGCCTTTGAAAACTATCTCCACGGCCAGGACGGCGAGGTGGAGGAGACGCGAAACGCCCAGGGCACCATCCTCGCCACGGTCTACACCAAAGACCCCGTGCCCGGCAACCATATCTATCTCACCATCGACAGCGTCTTGCAGGAGCAGACCGAGCGCATTTTGGGCAACGGCGTGGAAATTTTGAAAAAGAACATTGCCCAGAAGCGCGCCGAGGGCACCGCGCGCGGCGACTACAATGTCGACCTCAAGGACAACATCACCGGGGCCTCCGCCGTGGTGGTGAACGTGAAGGACGGCTCGCCCCTGGCCCTCGCGAGCTGGCCGACCTACAACGTCTCCCGCATCATTGAGGACTATCAGGATCTGCTGGTCGCGGAAAACGCTCCGCTCTTCAACCGCGCCCTGCTCGGCACCTATGCCCCCGGCTCCACCTTCAAGCCCTGCACCGCGATCGCGGGACTCACCAAGGGCATCATCAACACCGAGAAGAAGGTCAAGTGCCAGGGCGTGTACACAAGGTACGCGGCCGAAGGCTACGCCCCTGAG
Organism: uncultured Eubacteriales bacterium; assembly: GCA_900319695.1. Taxonomy (GTDB): domain Bacteria; phylum Bacillota; class Clostridia; order Oscillospirales; family Oscillospiraceae; genus Limivicinus. Next base: position 3,105 of record ONPN01000076.1, on the reverse strand, counting down.
TGCTGGATTTGGAACGCCAACAAGAAAGAGCATCTGACCCACCCGGAGGAAAATGTCACCACCGCGATCCGCGACTCGTGCAACTACTTCTTCTACACCGTCGGCAACGACCTCGGCGTCGACGACATGGGCGAGTTTGCCGCGGCCTTCGGGCTCGGGCAATTTTCGGGCATCGAGCTGGTGGAGGCCAAGGGCAACATGTCCAACCGTGCCAACCACCAGGACTACGCGGGCTCCGAGTGGCGTATCGGCGACACGCTGCAGGCCGCCATCGGGCAGTCCGACTCCGTGTTTACGCCCATCCAGATGGCCGAGTACTGCGCCACGGTCGCTAACGGCGGCACGCGCCACTCCGCCTCCATCATCAAGACCATCCGCAACTTCGACTACAGTGAAAAGCTCTACGAGCGCGAGGGCAAGATCATGTCCACCGTTGAGACCGCGCAGTATAACTGGGACGCCGTGCACGAGGGGATGTGGCTGGTGCTGAACGACTACACCAACGAGACCAACGCCAACATCTGGGTTCCCTGCGCCTGGCGCTGCGCCGGCAAGACCGGAACCGCCCAGAAGGGCGAGGGCATCCAGAACGACGGCATCTTCATGTGCTACGGCCCGTACAAGGATCCCGAGGTCGCCATCTTCGTCGTGGTCGAGCGCGGCGGCGCCGGCGCGGACGTGCAGTTTATCGCCCGCCAGATCATGGACGCCTACATCACGATCCGCGGCTACAGCGACACCTCCGAGCCGGAGATGACGCTGCTGAAGTGAGTGTGGAGTGTGGAGAGTGGAGTGTGGAGTTAAGGTATCGCTTCGCGATAATTTTGAATTGCCCCCGAAGGGGACACCATCACTCCAAATTCCACACGCTGCACCGCCAAAAATCTCTCACAAAATTTTCTCAGTATTTCAAAATTTCTATTGCACTTTCACCAAAGGATGTATATAATAAAGCGATTTTAGAGAGTATTGAGAAACGGAGTATACGGATGAACATTGCTTTGATGGCACACGACAGAAAAAAAGAGCTGATGGTGCAGTTCTGCATCGCCTACTGCGGCATTCTGGCAGAGCATTCCCTCTGTGCGACCCACGTCACGGGAAAGCTCGTCGCCGAGGCCACGGGGCTCCCGATCACGCTCTACCTTCACGCCGACCAGGGCGGCTCTCAGCAGATTGGTGCGCGCATTTCCTTCAATGAGATCGACCTGGTTCTCTTCTTCTGCGACCCCTCGAACCCCAAGGGTTTTGACGACATCAACAAGATCGAGCGCCTGTGCGACCAGTATCAGATCCCCTTCGCCACCAACGCCGCCACGGCTGAGGTACTGGTGCAGGGCCTGCGCCGCGGCGATCTCGACTGGCGCAACATCGTCAACCCCCAGAAGAGGTAAGGGCGCGAAACGCAATTATAACAGTGAATAACGAGGGCTGCGCCGTTTCGGCTCAGTTCCCGTTGTTCACGTTCATTTTTTCAGGGAGGAAATATTTTCTATGGCAAAGGTATCCCCCCGGACGCTGTCCGGCTTCATGGAGCTGCTGCCCGCGCAGCAGATGAAAATGGAGCGCATGATGCAGATTCTCCGCGACAGCTATGCCCGCTACGGCTTCACCCCGCTGGACACTCCGATCATCGAGTCGGCGGAGGTTCTGCTTGCCAAGGGCGGCGGCGAGACGGAGAAGCAGATCTACCGCTTCCAGAAGGGCGACAGCGACCTCGCCCTGCGCTTTGACCTGACCGTCCCGCTGGCCAAGTATGTTGCCCAGCACTACGGCGAGCTGGCTTTCCCCTTCCGCCGCTATCAGATCGGCAAGGTCTACCGCGGCGAACGCGCCCAGCGCGGCCGTTTCCGTGAGTTCTATCAGGCCGACATCGACGTGATCGGCGACGGCAAGCTCGACATCCTCAACGAGGCCGAGGTCCCCGCCATCATCTACGACACCTTCCACGCGCTGGGGCTTTCGCGCTTTAAGATCCGCGTCAACAACCGCAAGCTCTTAAACGGCTTCTACGCCATGAACGGCATGAGCGAGAAGGCCGGGGAGATCATGCGCACAGTGGACAAGCTGGACAAGATCGGCGCGGAGAAGGTCAAGCAGCTCCTGATCGACGAGGTGAAGATGCTGCCCTGCAAGGCGGAAAACGTCCTCGACTTCATGGCCATCTGCGGCACAAACGCGGAGGTCATTGAGGCCCTCGAGCGCTACCGCGGCATGGACGCGACCTTTGACCAGGGCCTTGACGAGCTCATCACCGTGACGAAGTACCTGCGCGACTTCGGCGTGCCGGAGGAAAACTTTGCCGTCGACCTCACCATCGCGCGCGGCCTCGACTACTACACCAGCACGGTGTACGAGACCGAGATGTGCGACCACCCTGAGATCGGCTCCGTCTGCTCCGGCGGGCGCTACGACAACCTGGCCGAGTACTACACGGACAAGCAGCTTCCCGGCGTGGGTATCTCCATCGGCCTGACGAGGCTTTTCTATGTCCTCAATGAGCAGGGGCTTTTGTCCGACGACCTGGTCACGGCCCCCTGCGACGCGCTGGTGCTGCCGATGACGGAGGAGCTCGCGCTGCGCAAGGCGGGGCTGCGCGTGCAGCTCTACGGCGAGAAGAAAAAGTTCAAGGCCAAAATGAGCTATGCCGACAAGATCGGCGTGCCCTTCGCTGTCTTCATCGGCGAGGACGAGATGAACGAGGGCGTGCTGTCGGTCAAGGACATGCGCTCCGGCGAGCAGGTCAAGCTCTGCCCGGACGAGGCCGCCGCGTATATGGCAAAGCGAATCGCCGAGCTCAACAGCGGCGCGGTCATCAGAGAGTGAAGAGTGGAGAGTTGAGAGTGGAGTGAATATGTTCCCTTCGGGGACGGATAAAAATGTCATCCTTCGCTTGCGCTCAGGATGACAAAGGCGCTCTGCGCTTTTCAATCGTCGCGAAGCGACACATTAACTCCACACTCCACTCTCCAAAATCCACGCTGTTTTTGCAATTTGTCAAATAATTATAGAAGAAGGTTGGTATACATGACACAGTCCCGCACCCATACCTGCAATGAGCTGCGCATCGAGAACGTCGGCCAGAAGGTCAAAATCGTCGGCTGG
>ONPN01000023.1 GCA_900319695.1 uncultured Eubacteriales bacterium | reverse complement strand
GTGAAGTAGGCCGCCGAGTAGAGCTTGAGCCACATGGTCCGCGCCTCGTCGTCCGTTGTCGGGGCAAACTGCGCCAGCACCTCGTCAGCATAGTCCCCGAAATACGCGCGAACCTTCTGCTCATAGTTTTTGAGATTGGCCTGCGCAAAGAGGATGAAGGGCGTGCCCTCCTCGGCGTTGAAGCCGTGCAGCACGGCCTCCTCATTGTGGAATCCGTTTCGATACGCCTCGTATGGGGTCACGGGCAGGATGTACCCGTCCACCGTGAGGTGGTGGTTTGTGTCCGCAGCGGCGGCCAGCTTTTCGGCGGGCACGGCGCGCAGCTCGTCGATGTTCTTCGCGCCGAAGCGGGCCATGGTCTCGCGCCCCGTCTCCAGCGCCTCATCCATCAGTCGGAAGGAGTGCTGGGGCTCGGGCGCGGAGGCGGTGGAGCTCTCCATGATGGCGCGGCGGAAGAGGCCAGTCGCCTCGGGAGAGGTACACAGCGCGCTCACGCAGACGGAGCCCGCCGATTCACCGGCAATCGTCACATTGTCCGGATCTCCCCCAAAGGCCGCGATGTTGTCCCGCACCCACTCGAGGGCCTTGATCTGATCCATCAGGCCGTAGTTTCCGGTGCTGCCGTGGGCGTCCTCCGCGGCCAGCTCCTCCGTCGCGAGAAAGCCGAACACCCCGAGCCGGTAGCCGAAGTTCACGACCAGCACGCCCTTGCGCGCGAGCCCTTCGCCGCGATAGTCGGCGTACCAGGGCTGCCCGGTCTTGAGCGCTCCGCCGTGGATGTACACCAGCACCGGCAGCTTCTCCGCCTCCCCGGCGGGTTTCCAGAGATTGAGGTAGAGCGCGTCCTCGCTCACCGCGTCGCGGAAGTTGTCGGCAAGGCTGATCCTGTAATCATGGAAGCCCACGATGCGCGACAGAGAGCTGTAGATTTCCGAGTCTCGCGGCTGCATGGCCATGGGCGCAAACTGTGAGCAGTCGCGCACGCCCTCCCAGGGCTCCGGGTCCTCGGGCGCGCGCCAGCGTAGCTCACCCACCGGGGGCTTGGCGTAGGGGATGCCGGTATAGACCTCCACCGCGCCGTCCTCTGTCAGCACGCCCCGGACCTGTCCGTCGCGCAGTGTGACGATACCGGTCTCGCCGCCGCTCTTTTCGACGGCGGGGCGCAGCTTGTAAGGCCGCCCGACAAGCAGCAGAACGACCGTCAGCAGGGCAAGCAGCGCCGCAAAGGCCGCAAGCCGCAGCATAAAGCCTTTGCCCTGCAGCGCTTTTCCGCGCAGAACGGCCCAGCCCGCCAGCAGCACTGCGCACAGCCCCCAGGCCGTAAGCGTGTTCTTGTTCAGCTCCAGCAGCGCCGCGAACACAAGCCCTGTCAATATGAGCAGGGCCCAAAAGCCGATCCCGCGCGTTTTGGTTTTTTCTTTCATCCTTTGTTCTCCCCTGTCTCTTTAGGATATAAAACCACAAAGCAGCCGTAATGCTTCTCGGCGAAGCCCGCCGCCCGGAGCGCTTCAACGTCCGTTCCGTTCCAGAGCACATAGACGCCGTTCTCGTCAAAGGGCACAGCGTCGCCGCAGTACACGAAGCGGTCAAAGATCCTCGGGCTCAGATACTGCGCCGGGTAATACTCGTAGATCACGCTGTCGTTAAAGTCGCTGGGTGATACCTCCGCCGCCAGCAGCAGCTTCGGATAATGCAGAGCGCGGGTCACATAGACCGTTCCCTCATGTTCCAGCGCCGTGCCCAGAGCCTCCGACCAGCCCTCGGTGAACTCTCCGCGCAGGGAGTCCGTGTAATCGGTGAAATAATAGCGCTCAAAGCAGCCGAAGGAAAGCAGCAGCGCCGTCAGCAGCAGTGCAGCGCCGACTTTTCCGAACCTTCCCGCCAGCCGCAGCAGGGTATCTGCCCCCAGGGCGATGGTGAGCGCAAGGGGCATAAGCAGGAAATTCATGCGGTTGACGTTCACCGAAATGAGCGCCGTGAGCAAGATTCCCGCGCCAAGCCAGGGAAGCAGCAGAACCGCCGGGTCGAAGCGCTTTTCCCGCAGCGAGACGATCAGGCGGCGGATCAGCTCCCCAAGGCCAAGCAGGGCGAAGGGCAGGGCGACCGGATAGAAGAGCCCGAAGCGGCCGGGGCTGTTCCACTTGAGGCCGTCGGACTGGCGCAAAAGAATTTGCAGGGCGCGGCGCAGATTTTGCGCGAAATTTGCAAGAGAAACTTCATTTGAGCGCGCCGCGACCAGCTTCGGCACCGAGAAGGGCCCGATGGTAAACTCGTCCATCAGCCCGTAGTTGACCGCCAGAAATCCGACCAGCGGCAGGGCCAGCGCCGCGAGGATCAGCCCGGAGAGCACCAGCCGCCGGTCAAAGCGCGGTCTGGCATAGAGCAGCATGAGCCCCAGCAGAAGCGGCATGACCGGCCAGATTGCGGAGTAGGCATAGAGCGAAAGGCCGTAAAACAGAGCCGACAGGGGCAGAAAGCGGCTGTCCTCCAGACCCTTGCAGAAGAAGACGAGGCCCCAGAGCAGCAGGCCGGGAGCCATGTTGGACTCCAGCGCCCAGCGGCTGAGCAGAATGTGCCAGGGGCAGAGCGCGAGCAGCGCCGCCGTGCAGAGTCCGCCCCGCGTGCCCGAAAAGCGCCGTCCCAGCAAGAAAGCCGCTGGGACGGAGGACAGCCCCAGCAGGAGCTGCGGCAGGCGGATGACCCAGGTTTTCACCCCGAAGAGGGCGAGAAAAGGGAGCATGAAATAACTTTCCAGCGCGTTCATCCCGCTGCCCCAGGCGGTGAGGTAAACAGGCCAGGGGTGCAGGGAGCTGTCCACCCCATCGTGCAGCAGGGCCCAGGACTCATAAGCGGCAAAGGCCTCGTCCTGATTGAGCCCCGGCGGCGCTGTCCCAAAGCGGTAAAGCCGGGAAAAGGCCCCGAGAAACAGGATCGCAAAGAATATGATTTTTTCGGTTTTGGTCAGTTTCATCATATACACAGTTTGGAGTGTGGAGTGTGAAGAGTGGAGTTGTGTAGCGCCTTCGGCGCAATTTTAATTTTCATTATTTTTCATTTAGCCGCGCCGCAACAACTCCTCACTCCTCACTCCTCACTCTTTAAGACCGCCTCGGCGCAGCGCAGGCCGTCCACCGCGGCGGAGGTGATGCCCCCGGCGTAGCCCGCGCCCTCGCCGCAGGGGTAGAGGCCGCAAACCGCGCTCTGCAGGGTCTCGTCCCGCAGGATGCGCACAGGGGAGGAAGACCGCGTCTCCGGCCCGGTCAGCACCGCGTCGGGCGCGTCGAAGCCCCGGAGCTTCTTTCCGAGGGCCGGGATGGCGTTTTTGAGAACACCGGTGATGCGCGCGGGCAGAACCTGCCGCAGGTCGCCCCAGCATACGCCGGGCTCATAGCTCGGCTGCACGGAGCGTGGCCCGGTGCTGGGGCGGTTTTCCAGAAAGTCGCCCACGAGCTGCGCCGGGGCGCGGTAGGAACCGGAGTACGCATACGCCGCGCGCTCGATCTCCCGCTGCCAGTTCATGCCCGCAAGCACGCCCTCGCCCGGGAAGTCCTCCGCGTGCAGCGTGACCAGCAGGGCGGCGTTGGCGTTATCGCCGTCGCGCCTCGAGTAACTCATGCCGTTGGTGACCACGCCGCCCTCCTCCGAGGCCGCGGCGAAGACCTTGCCGCCGGGGCACATGCAGAAGGTGTAGGCGCTCGTCCCGTCGGGCAGATGGACGTTGAGGCTGTAGTCCGCGGGCGGCAGCGCGCCCCGCTCCCGTCCGTACTGGGCGCGGTCGATCTCTGTCTGCCGGTGCTCAATGCGCACGCCCATGGAGAAGGGCTTGCGCTCCATCGGGACGCCGAGACCATGCAGCATCTCAAAGCTGTCCCGGGCCGAGTGGCCGATCGCGAGGATCAGGCGGCGGCAGGGGACGGTCTCGAGCTGCCCGCCGTGGGTGAGCTCCACGCCCGCAAGGGCACCGTTTTGGATGATAAGACCATCCAGTCTCGTCTCAAAGCGGATCTCGCCGCCGAGGGCGAGGATTTCCTCCCGGATGCTGCGCACCACGTCGACGAGCACGTCGGTGCCGATATGGGGTTTGGCGTCATAGGTGACGCTCTCCGGCGCACCGTGGGAGGCAAACTCCCGCAGGACCCAGAACATACGTTTATCGTGTGTGCCGGTGTTGAGCTTGCCGTCCGAGAAGGTCCCGGCCCCGCCCTCACCGAACTGGACGTTGGACTCGGGGTCGAGCGCTCCGCCCTTTCGGAACGTCTCCACGGCGGCGGCGCGCTGTTCGACGGCCTGTCCGCGCTCGATGACGAGGGGCCGCGCCCCAGCCTTCGCCAGCAGCAGGGCCGCGAACATGCCCGCCGGGCCGAAGCCGACCACGACGGGCCGCTCGGTGCAGTTCACTTTGGGAATTTCATAGACCGGGGGCACATAGGGCGCGGCGTCCTTCCCCGCAAATTTTAAGGCCCGCTCCTCCCCGCGCCGGAGCGTCAGGGCGGCGGAGCAGGTGTAGTGAATGTCGTTTTTCTTTCGCGCGTCGAGGGAGCGCTTGACCGGCACGCAGTCCAGAATGTCGCCCGCCGGGACGCGGAGTTTTTTTGCGGCCTTTTCAGGCAGAGCCTCCAGGCTCTCGCCGATTTCAAGCCGCAGATTTCGCAGTAAGATCATGTTCCCAGCCTCCCCGCGAGACGGCCGCTGGCCCAGGCCCATTGTAAATTATAGCCGCCGCAATCCCCGTCGATATCCAGGACCTCTCCGCAGGCGAAGAGGCCGGGGACAAACCAGCTCTCCAAGGTCTCCGGGTTAAAGCCGGAGGTCTTCACGCCGCCCGCCGTGACCTGGGCGTTGTCAAAGCCCTCGGTTCCGCGCAGCTCAAGGCGGAAGTCTTTACAAGCCGAGGCGAGGCGCTTGAGCTCCACCTCCCCCAGCTCTTTCAGCGGGGCGCTCGCGTTCAGGCCCGCGTACTTGACCAGCATTTTGCCGAGGCGGTTGTGCAGCATCCCCGTCAGCATATCGGCGGCGGGGAGCTCCGGCAGGCTCTCCCGGCGCTGACGCAGCAAAGCGAGCTCGTCCGCCTCCGCGCAGTCTCTCAGAAAATCCGCCGAGAGCACGAGCCCCTTTCCGCCTGTCGCAGCGGCGCGGGACACGTCGAAGGCGGCGGGGCCGGAGACCCCGGTCTCGGTAAATTGCAGCTCCCCGGCGCTCTCCGCAAGGAGGTTTTTCCCGGCGAACAGGCGCAGGGCACAGTCGGCCCGTACGCCCTTGAGGGCACGGGGATAGTCCGGCGCGGTCAGAAGCTGAACCAGCGCGGGGTACAGCGCCGTGCGCTTGTGGCCCAGCATGTTGAGCAGAGTATAGCCGTCCGAAACGCCGCCGAGCTTCGCGCCCGCCGCGCCCCCGCAGGCGACGATCAGCTTGTCCGCGTGCAGGGTCTCCGTATCGGTCACGACGGCAAAGCCGCCCTTGTCGCGTTTAAGCTCCCGCACGGGCTCGGCGGCCCGGAGCGCCACGCCCCGCGCCTCAAGGGCGAAGCGCAGCACATCCACGACGCTGTTGGCGGAGTCGGACAGGGGATAGACCCGCCCGCCGGGGGTCTCGACGGTCACAAGGCCGAGGGAGCGGAAGAAATCAAGCGCCGCCTCGGGCGGGAAGGCCGCGAGGGCGGGTGCGGCGAAGTCCGGGTTCTCCCCGTGGTAGTTTGGAAGCGCCGCGCCGGTGTTTGTAAGGTTGCAGCGACCGTTGCCGGTGGCGAGCAGCTTGCGCCCGACGCGCTGCTGCCGCTCAAACAGGACGACGCGCGTCCCCGGCAGTTCCGCGGCGGTCAGCGCGGCCATCATGCCGGACGCCCCGCCGCCGATGATGATTACATTTTGCATAGTGGTATCCTTTACTTTTTTAGTGTGGAGTGTGAAGAGTGGAGTGTGGAGTTATGGTGTCGCCTTCGGCGACGATTGATACAACGAAAATTGCATTTGCGCCGTGGTGGAGAGAGTCATTTTAATCCGTCCGCGAAGCGGACTCCTTAACTCCACACTCCACTCTCCAAACTCCACTCTCAATTCATGGGCATCTCAGCAGATCGTGCGCCACGGGGGTATAGAACAGGTGCGCCACGTTGCGGGGATTCTTTGTTTGGCCGAGAATCCACATCATCTTGGCATAGAGGGCTTCGCTGGTCATGTCGTAGCCCTCAAGCACCAGCGGGTTCTGCTTGAGACCGTGGCCCACCGAGTAGACCGAGAGATCCGAGCCCTCGTTCTGCACCTGGGTGGTGACGACGATGAACTTGCCTGCCGCCGTGTGCTTTTCAACAATGCGCAGGATGCCCTCGTCCTCGTAGGCGGGCAGGCCGCCGACACCGAAGCACTCCATGATAAGAGCGTCGTTTTTGGTCAGCAGGTAATCCAGCAGCCCCGGGTCGAGACCGGGAACCATCTTCACCAGCGCGACCTTTTCGTCGAGCCGGTCGTAGAACAACGGCCTGTTGAGACTCACCGGCGAGATGTAGCGCACAAGGCGGTGATCAAGCAGAATGCCCACGTCGGGGTAGTTGATGCTCGAAAAGGCGGCAAAGCTCTTGGAGCAGGTCTTGCGCGCGTGGGTGCCGAGGATGACCCGGCCGCTGAAGACGATGTTCACCCCGGCAAGCTGTCCGGAGGCCGCACAGACAAAGGCGTCCATGAGGTTCAGCTTGGAGTCGGTGGAGTCATAGTTGATGGGCTTCTGCGCGCCGGTGAGGATAATGGCCTTATCCGCGCCCTGCACCAGATAGCTCAGAGCCGCGGCGGTATAGGCCATGGTGTCCGTGCCGTGGCTGATGACAAAGCCGTCGTACCGGTCGTAGTTCTCCCGGATCGCGTTGGCGACGCCCAGCCAGTGGGCGGGGGTCACGTTGGTGGAGTCGATGCTGTACAGGCTCAGGCAGTCCACGCGGCAGAGATTCCGGATCGCGGGCACATAGCGCAGAAGCTGCGTCGGCGTGAGCTCGGGCGTCAGGCCGTCCGGCGTCATCTCCGAGGCGATGGTCCCGCCGGTGCCGATCATGAGGATATTTTTCATGGCGCGCCCCCTCCCGGGTGTTTTTTCTTATTATACGCTATCCCCGTGCTTCGCACAAGCGCGGCGTTGCATGAGTTTGAAGCCGCCCCCAAGAATCCCTTCACTTCACACTCCACAGACCTATCTTTATTTGACAGTCTCCGCCAGTAAGAGGTATAATATATAAACTTTAGTTGATTTTACGGAGGTTCTCATGCGCAGGCGCAACAGTCCTCTTCTCTATGTTCTCGCCGCTCTGATGCTGGCGGCGGTGTTCTTTGTCGCGCTTTTGGAGCAGAGCAGCCTCCCGGAGTCTCCTGAACCGCCGCTTGAGAGCGCTCTCCCGACACCTGTTGAGACACCGGAGCCGACCCCGATCCCGACGCCGACCGCAACGCCGGCGCCGCCCTCCCCGCTCGCAGGGAAGCTTGCAATCACGGAAATCATGGAGAAAAACCGCGCCGCTTTACGGGACGGAGACGGGGACTTTCCCGACTGGATCGAGCTTGCCAACCTCTCGGGCAAACAAATATCCCTCGAGGGCTTCCGTATTGCTGACCGTGAGGGACGGCTCGGTTGGGTTTTCCCGGAGCGGAGTCTGAACCCGGGCGAGCGCCTGCTGGTTTTTGCCTCCCGCAAGGATCGGGACGGCAGCGAACTGCATGCAAACTTTGCCCTCTCAGCCTACGACTGTGTGCTTCTCTACGACGCGGAGGGACTTGTGGTCGACAGCGCCCCCTGCTGCGGGACCGAGGCGGACGTCGTCATGGCGCTTGACGCGGACAGGGGCTGGGTGCAGAGTCTCTATCCCACCCCCGGCTACGCCAACACCCACGCGGGCTATGAGGCCTGGCAGCGCACACTTTTGCCCGCCGGTCCCCTCGCCATCAGCGAGGCCGTTGTCAAAAACTTCTCGCAGTATGTGGCGGGCAGCTCCTATGACTGCGACTGGGTTGAGATCAAAAACATCTCCGATCAGCCTGTCCTGCTGTCCGACTACTTTCTCTCCGACAAGGACGAGGAGCCCTTCCGCTGGCAGCTGCCCGAAGAGACGCTGGCCCCCGGCGCTTACACCCTCTTTGTGTGCGAGCCGTACGGCTCCGGCTTTTACGGCAGTACGCCCTGCACGGGTTTCTCTCTCAATTCCTCAAATGAGCAGCTCTATCTCACCAGCGCGGCGGGCGAGCTGATCGACTACGCCTCCCTGCGCGACATCCCCGCCGATGGCAGCTACGGCCGCATGGACGGGGAGGCCGGATTCTTTTATTTTGCTGCGCCTACGCCCGCGAAGCCGAACCTCGGCGGGCAGCGCCGCGTCAGCGCCATGCCGGTCGCGCTGACAAAGGACGGCGTGTTCGAGGATGTAGAGAGCGTGATGCTCGAACTTGCGGGTGACGGCGTGCTGCGCTACACGATCAGCGGCTCCGCTCCCACAGAGAAAAGTGAGCTCTACACGGAACCCCTTGAGATCAGCGAGACCTGTGTGGTGAGCGTGCGCAGCTTTGAGAAGGGCGCTCTGCCGAGCCGTCCGCTGGTGCTGTGCTACATTCTCAACGAGGGGCACGATCTCCCGGTGGTCTGCTTCACGGCGGAGAACGTCCGGGATTTCTCCGGCTACTACGACGCGGGCAGCAAGTTTCACGAGATGCCCGGTTCCCTCTCCTTCTACCGGGGGGACGAGCATTTCACCATCAACTGCGGCGTCTCGCTCAACGGCGAGACCAGTCTCAGCATGCCCAAGAAGAACATGGCCGTCCGCTTCCGCGGGGCCTACGGCGCGCCGATTCTGGAGCACGACATCTTCGGCGGCGGGGTGACCGCCTTCACCGACCTGCTGCTGCGGGCCGGGCAGGACCAGTACCAGAGCGTTATCCGCAACGAGCTGGCCCAGAGCCTCGCCGAGAAAGCGGACACCGCCGTCATCAACCAGCGCAGCATCTTCTGCGTGCTCTACCTTAACGGCAAATACGCGGGTCTCTATACGGTCAAGGAGCGGCCCAACGCCTCTCTCTATGCCGCCGTGGCCGGGGTGGAGAAGGACAGCGTGGAGTGCATCGAAGCCCCCGCGCCCTATGAGTCCGATTTTTATAACGCTACGGTCGACTTTGTCAACAAAAACGACATGAGCCTTGACGAGAATTACGCGCAGTTCTGCGAGACCATGGATATTGACAGTCTCATCGACTGGCTTATTCTTGAAGGCTTCTGCGCCAATACCGACCTGACCAGCGGCAATCTGCGCTATGCCCGCTCCGATCAGGCCGACGGGAAGTGGCATCTGCTGTTCTACGATCTGGACGCCGCCTTCCGCAGCTTCTACAGCATTCAGACCAACATGCTCAACGACTTCGGCGCTTCGCACTATCAGGTGGCCTCCTTTGCCGTGCCGCTGATGAAAAACGCGGCCTTCCGCGATCAGCTTTTGAGCCGGGCGGCGGAGCTCCTGCGCGGGCCGCTGTCAAACGAGGCGGTGCTCGCGGAGATCGACAGCATGGCCGACGAGATTCGCAGCGAGGTGCAGCGCGATTTTAAGCGCTATTCCCGCGAGCTGTCTTCCTGGGAAAAGGCCATTGAGGATCTCAGGAGCATGATACGTGACAGCGACTGGCGGCAGGCGAATATTGAGGGGCTGTGCCAGTCCTTCGGGCTGGACAGTGAGACGCGGGCGCACTACTTTGGCGATATTGACGCAAACCCGCCCAAGCCGAAGGAGGTAATGGCCTTTGCCTGACAAAAAGAACACCCTGCCGCGCACGGCGCTGATCTTCGGCGCTGTGCTGACGGCAGCGCTCTGCTGGCGCTGGCAGCGCATCTTCTATCTGATGTGCGCCGACTATATCATCTCCGACATGCCCGCCCACGTCCGCCTCGCCCTGGGACACAACGACTACACACTCGCGTCCGTGTTCGTGCGCGCGCTGTGGAGTCTGCTCGGCGAGGCGAAGGGACAGACCGCCCTGTCCCTGCTGCTGACGGGCAATCAGCTTTTCGGCCTCGCGGCGCTGTGGCTGCTGCTGCGGCAGATGTTTCCAAAGACGGACGGGCGGTATCTGTACCTTGCAGCGCTGCTTTCGCATCTCTGCGGGCCCTGGGTTTTTCCGGGTCAGACGGAGATGTATCTCGGCGTCTACAACGGGAATGTCCTGCACAATATGACCCTGCTTTTCAGCCGCACGCCCGTGCCGCTGGTGTTTCTGTTTTTCTTCCGGCTGTGGGAATCCCGGCGGGAGAGTCTGCGCGGCGGCGACTGGCTGGGGCTGATGCTCTGTCTGCTGCTCTCGACGCTCTTTAAGCCCAGCTTTCTCGGCGCGTTCGCCCCGGCGGTCTTTGTGATGCTGGTGTGGGACTTCTGCGCGACGAAGTGCCGGGGCTTTAAGAACGAGTTTCTGATCGGCTTTGCGTTCATCCCGTCGCTGATTGCCCTGGTGTGGAGCTCCCGCGCCCTGTACGCGGCGGACTTTGCGGGGACGAGTTCGGGTGTTGCGCTGCGTGTCCTCGCCCCGGCGGCGCTGCTTTCGCTGCTGCTGATGTACCTGCGCGGTCTGCTGCTGCCGGTCTGGACGTTTGCGACGCAGGGGCGGCATGAGGACAATACCCTGCGCGGGCGGCTCCGTATCCTCGCGGGCGCACTGGGCGTGGCAATTTTTGAGGCGCTGGCCCTTATCGAGACGGGCTTTCGCGCCAACGATGGCAACTTTGAGTGGGGCAGTCTCGCCCTGGCTCCGACGGTCTTCGGCGCGGCGATCGCGCTGCTGCTGCGCATGATCGAGACGGCGGACACAAAAAAGCGCCCGGAGCTTATCCGGGCTGCCGTCGGGATCGTCCTTCTGCTGGGCCACCTTGTCATCGGCGTCTACTGTCTGAGCCGACCTGGCCGTGTCGGAGGATACGATTGGTTTTATTTTTGAGTTTGGGGTTTTAAAGTTATACTGGTCTCCCATAAAGCGGCTTAAAGCCGTTTTATAGTGCCAAAGGCACGTCGGAGACCTATGAGACGTGTTTTGTGCCCGAGGGCACAAAACTGCAGCGCGCCTTGCGCGATGCCTTTTCGTTAAAACGAGCTGTTTTAAAACAGTATTAGTATGCAAACAGGTACGGCAGATGCGCATACATAGCGCGTCTGCCGTACCTGTTTGCATATGATGTGATTTTCTGTGCGGTGCTCAAAAAATCAATCGTCGCGCATCGACTCCATAACTCCACACTCCACACTCCACACTCCACACTTCCCGGCCGGGCGGTACTCCCGCTCAACATACTGGGGCGTGGCGTTGACGCACATGAAGATACGGCCGACGTATTCGCCCACAAGGCCGAGCAGCAGGAGGTTCACGCCGCCGACGAGGAGGATGATCGCCGTTGTGGAGCTCCAGCCCATGGGGGCCAGGTGTATCGTAAAGTAACGGATCACGATGATGAGCGCGTAGAGAAAACCGATCAGCGCAATGGCGGCGCCGGTGTAGGTGGCGATGCGCAGGGGCTTGACCGAGAAGGAGGTAAAACCGTTCATCCAGAGGCCGAGGAGCTTGGAGAGCGTATAGCCGGAGCGCCCCTCCTCCCGTGCCCGGTGATGCACCGGGACGTTGCATATGCGCTTGGTGCTTCTGAGAACCAGGCCCATCACATAGGGGTAGCAGTGCTCATAGCGCAGCATCTCGTCGACCAGGAAGCAGCGGGCGGCAAAATAGCTGGTCAGCTCCAGCTCCCGGGGCTTACCCAGCATGAGCTCGGTCATGCGGCGGTTGACGTTGCTGCCGAACTGCCGAAAGCCGCTCTCCTGCTTGTCGGCATAGGAGGCGTAGGCCACGTCGAAGCCCTCCTCCAGCTTTTCAAGGAGCTTGCCCACCTCGTCAGCGGGGGTCTGGCCATCGTCGTCAAGGCAGACCACAAAGTCGCCCCGCGACCGGCGCATTCCGCACATCAGCGCCGCGTGCTGGCCAAAGTTTTTCGCCAGATCTACCGCCGCGATGTGGGAGTCTTCTTTCGCCAGCGCGCAGATTGCCTCCCAGGTGTTGTCCGGGGAGCAGTCGTTGACCAGGACGATCTCGTAATCGTACTGTTTAAGCGCCGCCATGGCCGCGCCGATCTCCGCCGTGACAGCCCCGATCGTCTTGGCCGAGCGATAGCAGGGGATCACAAAGGATACCGTTTTCATCTCGATCACTCCAATAGCTCGTCCGCAAGCCCGCTCATGCGAAGGAGGGCCTGCATCTCGTCCTGGGTCTTTGCCGTCATGATGTAATAGCCGTAGCGCGTGGAGCTGTCGCGGATCTCGCGCCCGTCGAAGGGCAAAATCTCACTCACGCGGTAAAGGCAGTCGGGATTCTCGCGCTGAATTGCTTCAAGCGCCGCAAGGTCATCGGGGCCGAAGAGAAAGCGCACGGCGCTGATATGGGTCTCGGGGTCCTTTTCACACGCGGGCTCAATACCGCAGGCCGCCTCGATCACCGCGCGCACAAAGTCCACGCCGGTCGACAGGCGCACGAGGTCTGAGCCGATGCAGTCTCCGCCCATGCGCGCGCCGCATTCGATGAGGCGGATAGCCCCGTCGGTGTCGACCTTGAGCTCCGTGTGGGACGCGCCGTACTTGACGCCGAGGCAGTCCAGCACCTTCGGCACGAGGTCCTTGATCGCGGTGAGGGTTTGTTCGTCCATGTGTCTGGGCGGCTGGAGATGTCCCGTCTCCACGAAGAGGGGCGCGCCGGTGGTGAACTTCTCCGTCACGGCGAGGAAGCGGTGCTCCCCGCGCCAGGAGAGGTATTCGACGCTGTACTCCCGGCCCTCGGCAAACTCCTCGACCAGCACCTTCTTTTCAAACGAGGGGGCGCGGGCAAACTCCACGGCCTCGGGCAGCTCCGCCGGGTCTGTCACCTTGCGGATGCCCCGGCTGCCGGAGCGATCCGTCGGCTTGACGATGAGTGGATAGCGAAGCGGCAGGGCGTTCAGGTCTGTGTCCTCCGTGACCAGGATACTCTTGCAGGAGGGCAGGCCCGCCTTCTCGAAGGCCAGGCGCATGAGGTGCTTGTTCGTGGCGGTGTAGGCGCTGACCATGCCGTTGCCGACAAGGCCCAGCCCTTCGGCCACAAAGTTGACCGTGATGGCGGCGAGGTCCGAGGCGATGGAGCACACGCCGACCGGACGGATGGCGCGGGCGATCTCCAGAATGCGCTCCTTCTCCACAATGCTGATGGGGTAGAAGTAGTCCGCCGTGCGCTCGCCCACATCGCCGCACTGCCAGGCAAAAACATGGGTGGTGTAGCCCATCGCTTTGGCTTCCAGGATGAGCTGGTTTTGAAAATCATTCGCGCCGATAATGATGATGGAAGGTTTCATAAGCATTCTCCATATACTTGGCTCCCCTCCGGGGGAGCTGTCACCGCCGCCTGCGGCGGTGACTGAGAGGGCGCACGTCGTCGCAGGCCCTCTCCGCCCCAGTGTGCGCACTGGGGCACCTCCCCCAGAAGGGGGAGGCAAGCTTACAAGGTAAACACCAAAATTCCCGCGACGATCAAGCACAGCGCCGCGAGCTTCTTTTTCGTGATTTTTTCGTGGAACACCGCCGCGCCGAAGACGGTCACGAAGATATAGGAGCAGCTCTCAAAAGCGGGGGTCATGCTCAGCGGGAGCTTTTTATACGCGAACATGGTCAGCAGCATTGACAGCGCGAGCAGACCGTAGCCGCCGATTACGCCGACGTTCAGGTACTCGCGGATCAGGTTCTTGTGCTCCCGGCCGGACTCCCATTTTAAAAGGGTCTGGCTCAGGGACGCGACAAAGACGCTGAACACGCCGAGCAGCAGATAGGGGATCATGTCACGGCTCATGCGCCGCCTCCTCCCCGTCCGCGCGGACAAAGAGCACCACGCCCGCCACCGCAAGCGCACAGCCGATAAGCTGTTTGAGACTCACCGTCTCATGGAACAGCAGCACGCCGAAGACCATCGACCACACGAGGGTCACGGCCTTGTTGGTGTAGGCCAGGGTCAGCGGAAGACGCTTGAGAATTTGCTGCCAGCCGAGGGCGTAAATGCCGAGCAGGACAAACTCCCCACCGAAAAAGAGGCAGAAGCGCAGGCTCAGAAAATCCTCCCCGGCGGCGAGCTTGGAGAGCACCGTCGTAAGCGAAAAGAGCAGCAGGAGAAGGTGCAGCGCCGGGAAGACCCATTTCTCCGTCTTTCTCATGCCGTCACCGCTTTCGGATGACCTGACGCTCCACATACTGGGGCGAGGCGTTGATACACATGTAGATACGGCCGATATACTCCCCGATCATGCCGAGCACCAGCAGGATGACGCCGCCGAGCAGCAGCATCAGCGCCATGGTGGAGGCCCAGCCCTCGGGGATGGTGCTGTCCACAAAATGCTTGACGATGATGGCGATAAAGTAGATAAAGCCCAGGAACGCGGCGAACGCGCCGCAGTAAGTCGCAATACGCAGGGGCTTGACCGAAAAGGAGGTAAAGCCGTTCATCCACAGGGAGAAGAGCTTGACGAGAGTATAGCCGCTCTCGCCCTCCTCGCGGGCCCGGTGCGTGACCGGCACAGTGCCGATGCGCCGGGTGGAGCGCAGAATGAGTCCCTCCACATAGGGGTAGCAGTTTTTATAGACCAGCATCTCGTCCACGATGAAGCGGCGCATGGCAAAATAGCTTGTGATCGTAAGCTCGCGCGGCTTGCCCAGCATGATCTCGGTCATGCGGTTATTGAGCACAGTGCCGAAGTTGCGGAAGGCCGAGTGCTGCTTGTGGGCATACTCGGCGTAGACCACGTCATAGCCTTCCTCCAGCTTGCGGATGAGCTTGCCCGCCTCATTGCCGGGGGTCTGGCCGTCATCGTCCAGACAGACGACGATCTCGCCCGCCGCGTGTTTGAGCCCCGCCATGAGGGCCGCGTGCTGGCCGAAGTTTTTTGCAAGGTCCACGGCGGTGACGTGTTCGTCGGTCTCGGCCATCTCCCGCAGGACGCTGAACGTGTCGTCGGGGGAGCAGTCGTTGACCAGAATAAGCTCATAGTCGTAGCCCGGCATTGCCTCCATCGCGGTTTTGAGCTCGTCCGCGACGCCGCGGATCGTGTGTGCCGAGCGGTAGCAGGGGATCACAAAGGATACAAGCGGCATGTTACGCACCCTCCCCGGCAAGCCTCGCCATAAAAATCACGTCCGTATAGACGCCGTCCAGCTTGACAAAATCACGGAAGACGCCCTCGGTCTGAAAGCCGGCCTTTTCATAGCTGCGGCGCGCGACCTCGTTGCCGCCCAGAACCTTGAGGCTGATGCGGTGCAGACGCAGCACGTCCAGCCCGAAGGCGGTAAAGAGCTTAGCCGTCTCCGTTCCCAGGCCGCGGCGGCGGGCCCAGGTCTCGCCGATGAAGATGCCGTACTCCGCCGACTCGTTTTTCTCGTCCACGTCGCGGAAATACACGCTGCCGACGCTCTTTCCGCTCTCGCGCTCGACGATGATGTACTGGATGACCTTGCCGGTCTCCACCTTGTTTTTGAGCCAGGCCCGGTGCATCTCGGGGGTGAAGGGCTCACGGAACAGGAAGTAGCGCCAGACCTCGGGGTCGTTGCGCCAGCGCACGATGTCCGGGGTGTCCGCGTCCGTGATGGGCCGCAGAGAGAGCTTTTCACCGTTGATGACCGGCAGCTCGGACGGTTTCAGAATCAGCATATCAGACTCCGTAAAAATCACGCACGGCCTTGATGACCCTGGCCTGATCCTCGTCCGTCAGGCCGTAGTAGAGCGGCAGGCGCACAAGGCGGTCGGACTCGGCGGTGGTGTATTTGTCCTCGCCCTCAAAGCGGCCGAAGCGCAGCCCCGCCGGGGCGGAGTGCAGGGGCACATAGTGGAACACCGCGAGGATGTCCCGCTCCTTGAGGAACTGGATGAACGCCGTGCGCTCGGTGAGGTCGCGGCACTTGAGATAGAACATGTGCGCGTTGTGGACACAGCCCTCGGGGATGACAGGCAGCTCAACCAGGCCCCTGGCCTTAAGGTCTGCAAAAGCCTCGTTGTAGCGGTTCCAGGATTTCAGACGGTCGTCATTGATCTCGTCCGCCATCTCGAGCTGGGCCCAGAGATAGGCGGCGTTGAGCTCGGAGGGCAGGAAACTGTCGCCCAGGTCCACCCAGGTGTACTTGTCCACCTGGCCGCGGAAGAAGCGGGCGCGGTCGGTGCCCTTCTCGCGCAGGATCTCCGCGCGCTCGACATACTGGGGGGCATTGATGAGGATCGCGCCGCCCTCGCCCATAGAGTAGTTTTTGGTCTCATGGAAGGAGAAGCAGCCGAAGTCGCCGATGGTGCCGAGGGGACGGCCCTTGTACGTGCTCATGACCGCCTGGGCCGCGTCCTCGATGACCAGCAGCTTGTGGCGGCGGGCGATGTCCATGATCGTGTCCATCTCGCAGGCGACGCCCGCGTAGTGCATGGCGACAATGACCTTCGTCTTGTCGGTGATCGCGGCCTCGATCTTTGTCTCGTCGATGTTCATGGTGTCGGGCCGGATGTCCACAAAGACCAGGCGCGCCCCGTAGTTGACGAAGGCGTTGGCGGTGGAGGAGAAGGTGAAGCTCGGCAGGATGACCTCGTCCCCGGGCTGGAGCTCGCACAGGAGACTCGCCATATCCAGGGCGGTGGTGCCGGAGGTGGTCAGCAGGACGCGGTGGGCATTGAAGCGCTGCTCCAGCCAGGCGCTGCATTTTTTTGTGAACTGGCCGTCGCCGCAGATTTTGTGGGAGGCGACCGCCTCGGCGATATATTTCATCTCATGGCCCGTGCAGGGCGGTACATTAAAGCAGATCATAATATATAGTCCTTTCTCTGAACGCCGTAAAACGGCGGAGCCTGTAAAACTGCAAAATATGTCTATATATTATAGCAACTGCGCGCATTTTTTACAATCTTTTTTTGACAGGGCGCAACAGCGGCGGGGAACCGTATCTTCCCCGCCGCTGTTTTTTACGCCCGTCCAATCGTGCCCGCCGCGCCGAGCTCCACGCGGCACTGGCGGCCCGTGCGGGCGTCGACGTAGACGCGCGCGCCGCCGCTCTCATCCTCACACCGGAGCTCCCAGCATGGCAGATAGCTCCCGCCGGGGCTCTTGAGAATGAGCCGCCGCGCCGATACGGCCTCCACCCCCTCGGGAAGCGTTTCGCGGGCCTCGTCCTCGTCCGTCTCCCAGTCAAGCTCTACCGTTCTGCTGCTGTAATGCGTCGCGTCCAAGGCATAGACGCTGCCGTCATCCATGGCGATGGAGATGCTCAGCGCGTCGTCGGGCCGCATGACGCCGTCCTGGGTCGGGGCGCAGCGGAAAGTCGTCACGAAGCCCGTCCCGCTTTCCTCATAGAAGGCCAGGTCCTCATAGCCCATCTTTTTCAGAAAGGCCTCGGCTTTCTCCCGCGCCTGCTCGGGCGTCAGCTTTGCCTCGCTCACCAGACGCGAACGGCCCATGAACTCGAGGCCCCGGCTGCTCACACCGATCAGGAGGCCGCCCGCGCTGTAGCAGCGTCGCCCCTCCGGGCCCTCGTAATCAAATTCCTCGCGCAGCTCCCGCGCCTCGACCCCGGCGGCCTTCGCCGCGATTTCCAGCGCCTCAACCTGATTCAGCGTCCCGCCCGCCTCCGCCTGAGCGGGACTGTAGCGGCCCTCATAGGCAAATTCCGCCGGGGCCTCAAAGCCGCCCTCATAGTCCAGCAGTTGGGCCGAGAGCTTAGGCTCGTCCCCGCCGCCGATGTTGGAAAGGCGTTCTTCGCGCGTGTCCATGGTGATGCTGCCGTTGTGGAGCTTTGCCTGCACGGTCTCAAGCTGGGCCGCAAAACCTGCGGCCGCCTCGCCGTAGGCGCGCAGGTGCTCGCGGTGCTCGTCGCTCAGGCGCGTGTCCGTCAGGGCGCAGAGACTCCCGACATAGTCCCCGGCCCGGCCTAAGAAGCCCTGCAGCTTTTCGAGCTCCTGAGTCTCAAAGGGCAGGATAGCCAGCGCCGTCTCTGCCGATTGGGCGGCGGCAAAGCCCTGGGCGCAGAGGCTTTTTCCCAGGGCCTCATCGGTGGCATAGGCGAGCTTTTTGAACGACGCGCTCAAATCCGCAACCGAGCTGACCGCCTCTTCAAAGGCCCGCGCCGACTCGTACCCCGCCGTGAGGCGCAGGCGGTCGAGCTGCCCGGACGCCGCGTAAGCATAGGCGGACAGCGAGATCAGCGCCGCGGCGGTGTAGATCACCAGCAGGCGTTTAAATTTGATGGGCATGATAATTCCCCCTTTTGGGTATATGCCTTTGACGATTATGATATCGTCAAAGGCAATTGCCATGTTTTGCGGTTGCCCTGTAAAGGGCGAGCAAAACGGCAATAACCCGCATACTATAAACGCGGTCAAAAAGCCGTGTTTATAGTATGGGCCGAAAAGGGGGAAAATATGATTGACTTGCCTCCGTAGGGGCCGATGCCCTCATCGGCCCGCGGATATTTGTCGGCGTGCGTTATTCGGCGGGTCGATCTGGGGATCGACCCCTACGGAACATGGAGGGTGCCAATTACGCCAGCTTCTCCAGGCCGATGCGCAGGCGGCGCAGGCACTCGTCGCGGCCCAGGATGCGGCAGATTTCCACCGCGCCGCCGGGGGTGACAGCCTTGCCGGCCGCCGCGATGCGCACGGGCCACA
Organism: uncultured Eubacteriales bacterium; assembly: GCA_900319695.1. GTDB lineage: Bacteria > Bacillota > Clostridia > Oscillospirales > Oscillospiraceae > Limivicinus. The sequence continues at coordinate 6,412 of ONPN01000023.1, read as the reverse complement.
TGACCTTGGCGTTCTTGACGCCCTCAGCCTCGGCGAGCTTCACCATCACGTCCATGATGCCCTCGTCGTTCCACGCGGGCAGGGCCTCAAAGGCGGGGATAACCTTCTCGAGCACGGCTTTGGAGGAGTCCTTGTCGGACTTGGACTTCTTGTGGACAAAGAGCTCGGCGTCGTACTCCGGCAGAGTGTCGAAGAAATCAACCTTCTCCGGGATCTCGGTCAGCACCTCGGTGCGCTGCTGCAGGAGGGCGGCGATGGCGGCGGTATCATAAGCGGGGTTCTTCACCGACTGGCGGATGAAGGGCTCGGCAACCTTTGCAAAAGCCTCGGGGCTCATGGCGCGGATATACTCGGCGTTGAAGTAGCGCAGCTTTTCAATATCAAAGATGGCGGGGGACTTGGAGATGCCGGAGAGGTCGAAGATCTCCTTGAGCTCGTCCAGGGAGTAAATCTCCCGCTCGCCTCTCGGGCTCCAGCCGAGGAGCGTGACGTAGTTGATGACCGCGTCGGTCAGAAAGCCCTGGGCGATCAGGTCCTCATAGGATGGGTCGCCGTGGCGCTTGGACATCTTGTTGTGCTGGTCGCGCATGACGGGCGAGCAGTGGACGTAACGGGGGATGGGCCAGCCGAAGCCCTCATACAGGAGGTTGTACTTCGGGGCGGAGGACAGGTACTCGCTGCCGCGCACGACATGGGTAATGCCCATGAGGTGGTCGTCCACCACGTTTGCGAAGTTGTAGGTGGGCAGGCCGTCGCGCTTTAACAGCACCTGGTCGTCCAGACTCTTGTTCTCGACCGTGATGTCGCCGTAGATTTCGTCGTGGAAGGTCGTGGTGCCCTCGTGCGGGATGCGCTGGCGGATGACATAGGGCTTGCCCTCGGCGGCCAGGCGGTCGGATTCCTCGCGGCTCATGGCGCGGCAGGGATCGTCGCCGCGGTCAAACTCGCCGCTGTCCTCCTCGGACTCGGTCTTCTCGCAGAAGCAGCGGTAGGCGTGGCCGCGCTCCATCAGAAGCTCGGCGTATTCCTTGTAGAGCGGCCTGCGCTCGGTCTGGACATAGGGGGCGACGGGGCCGCCGACGTCCGGGCCCTCGTCATGCTCGAGATGGCACTCGGCCATGGTCTTGTAGATCACGTCCACCGCGCCCTCTACCAAACGGCCCTGGTCGGTGTCCTCAATGCGCAGGATGAACTTGCCCTGGCCGTGGCGGGCGATCAGGTAGGTATAGAGCGCCGTGCGCAGGTTGCCGACGTGCATGTAGCCCGTGGGAGAGGGGGCGAAGCGCGTGCGCACCTCGCCGGTCGGGATGCGGGATTCCATATTTTCAAACCAGCTTTTATCTTTCATATCTTACCTCCGACTTTTATCAGAGTGGAGTGTGGAGAGTTGAGAGTGAAGTTATGGTATCCCCTTCGGGGATATTTTAAAATCGTCGCGAAGCGACACAATAACTCCACTCTCCACTCTCCACTCTTCACTCTTCACTCCGGATATAATATTATTTTGCAAATTGGCAGTTGTCAAGTACAAGTTATTTTGTTAGAATAAATAAAAGTGTAGAAAAAAGCATGGAAAGCAGGAGAAACGTATGGATAACGAAAATGTCAGAAAAAAAGTCATGCTCTCGGGCATCCAGCCCTCCGGTGATCTGCATCTGGGCAACTATCTGGGCGCGGTGAAAAACTGGGCCGCGCTGCCGGATGAGTTTGACTGTTATTATTTTATGGCGGACCTGCACACTCTCACCGTGCGGCAGGACCCCAAGGAGCTGCGCCGCCGCTCCACCGCCCAGCTTGCGCAGTACATTGCCTGCGGCCTGGATCCGACGCGCAATACCCTGTTTCTGCAGAGCCATGTGCATGAGCACGCGGAGCTCGGCTGGATCCTCAACTGCTACACCATGTTCGGCGAGCTCAGCCGCATGACGCAGTTCAAGGACAAGAGCGCGAAGAACGCCGACAACATCAACGGCGGTCTCTTCACCTACCCCGCCCTCATGGCGGCGGATATCCTGCTCTACCAGGCGGACTTCGTGCCAGTAGGCGAGGATCAGAAGCAGCACTGCGAGCTGACACGCGATATTGCCGTGCGCTTCAACAATCTCTACGGCGAGACCTTCAAGGTGCCCGAGCCCTACATCCCCAAGGTGGGCGCCCGCATTATGAGTCTTTCAAATCCCGGTTCCAAGATGTCCAAGTCCGACCCGCAGGGCTGCGTCTTCCTGATGGACAAGCCGGAGGATCTGGCCCGCAAGTTTAAACGCGCGGTCACCGACTCCGACACCGAGCGCTGCGTCCGCTTCGACCCCGAGAACAAGCCGGGCGTGTCCAACCTCATGAACATCTATTCCTCTGTCACCGGCAAGGACTTTGCCGAGATTGAGAAGGAGTTTGAGGGTCAGGGTTACGGCGTCTTCAAACCCGCCGTGGGCGAGGCCGTCATTGAGAAGCTGCGCCCCATCCGCGAGGAGGCCGAGCGCATGATCGCGGACAAGGCCTATCTCCAGGGCGTCTATACCGACGGGGCCCAGCGCGCGAGCGCGGTGGCGCGTCGGACGTTGCGGAAGGTATACAAGAAGATCGGCCTGGTCGAGAAGCCGTTTTAAGAAAATGCCTCCCCTGAAAGGGGAGGTGGCTCGTCCCGATCTCCCGCGAGGGGCGAGTCGGAGGGGTTTTACGCATGACGAGCAGACCCCTCAGTCACAATGCTTGCGGGAGACGCATTGTGACAGCTCCCCTTTCAGGGGAGCCGAGTATTGTTCTTTTGGAGGAAGCATAAATGTTTCCCAATCTCAACCCTTGGACCACGTTCAGCGCGGCCTTTGTGATCGCGCTGGTGGTCTGCAACCGCATGACCCCGCCGGTCAAACGCTTTGCCGAGCGCATCGGGGCCATGGATATTCCCAAGGACGGACGGCGCGTCCATGACCACCCCATCCCCCGCATGGGCGGGCTTGCGATCATCGTGGGCTTTTTCCTGTCGGTGCTGCTGTTTATGCCGGTATCGGATAGGGTCTACGGCATCGTGATCGGTGCCTTCATCATCGCGGGCATGGGCTTTGTGGACGACATCGTGTCGCTCAGGCCGATGGTCAAGCTGGTGCTGCAAATCTTTGCGGCCCTCGTGTGCGTACGCTTCGGCCTGGTGATCGACGCGGTCAGCTGGCCCGTGACCAAGACCTACCTTGATCTCGGCTGGTGGGGCACCCCGATCACGGTGCTGTGGATCGTCCTGTGCACCAATGCCTTCAACCTGATTGACGGGCTGGACGGCCTGGCCGCGGGCGTGACGTCGATCTGCTCGTTCTTCCTGCTGGCGTCGTCGATCCTCTTCTCCACAGCGGAGCCCGCGGCGGCCATCATTCTGACCGCGCTGATCGGGGCCTGCCTCGGCTTCATCCCCTTCAACTTCAACCCCGCCAGGATTTTCATGGGGGATGTCGGCTCGCAGTTTCTGGGCTTCATCCTGGCGACAGCCTCGGTGCTCGGCCACTTCAAATTGCAGGCGGTGATGACCTTTGCCCTGCCGCTGGCCGATACGGGCTTCGCGGTGATCCGACGGCTTGCCCATGGGCAGAGCCCCTTCCAAGCGGACAAAGGCCACTTCCACCACCGGCTCATGGCGATGGGCCTGAGCCAGAAGCAGACCGTTCTGGTGCTCTACGGCGTGGCGGCCATCGGCGGTGTGGTGAGTCTCTGGCTCGCGGGGCGCGGCGCGGTGATCCGTACCATCTGCATCGCTGCCATTCTGGTGACGTTGGTCTGCATTGCGGTGCTGGTCTTCATCCGCAACCCTCGCCGCGCGAGAGCAAGAGAGCTCAAAAAGCTGGAGCGCGAGCACGAGCAGGAGCAGGAAAACTCCGCGAATCAAAGCTGATCCCCGCAAAATATAATACTGTTTTTCGTTAAAACGGTTCGTTTTAACGAAAAGGCATCGCGCAAAGCGCGCTGCCGGTTTTGTGCCCTCGGGCACAAAACACGTCTCATAGGTCTCCGACGCGCCTTTGGCGCTATAAAACGGCTTTAAGCCGTTTTATGGGAGACCAGTATAAAATCCGGGCGAAACCGTACAATATACGGAATCGCCCGGATTATTTACGCTTGGAAAGTCAGCGCGTCATTACAATCCGTCCGCGAAGCGGACATCATAACTCCACTCTCCAAACCGTTTTACCGTTCTTCTCTGAAGTACGGCAGGCCGAGGGAGGCGGGGGGCTGGTTCTCGCGCTTGTTGCGCATGGAGGTCAGCACCAGTACAACAATGGTCACGACGTAAGGGGCCATCTTATAGAGCTCCTTGACGGCGAGGTTCATGCCCGAGGGGATGTACATGTGCAGGATGTACAGGCCGCCGAAGAGGAAGGAGGCCAGCACGCCCACGTTCGGCCGCCAGACCGTGAAGATGACCAGCGCGATGGCGAGCCAGCCGCGGTCGCCGAAGGCGTTGTTGGACCACATGCCGGAGGCGTAGTCCATCACATAGTACAGGCCGCCGAGGCCCGCGATCATGGCGCCGATGCAGGTGGAGAAATATTTGTAGCGGGTGACGTTGATACCGGCGGCGTCGGCGGTAGTTGGGCTCTCGCCCACGGCGCGCAGGTGCAGGCCGGTGCGGGTGCGGTTGAGCATATAAGAGATTGACAGGGCGATGATCACCGCGACATAGGCCAGAAAGCCGTAGCTTAAAAACAGCTTGCCGAACACGCCCGTGGTCTCCGCGATGGGCAGGCTGCGGCGGAAGATGTTGGAGGTGTTTGTCAGGATGATGGAGGGCAGCTCGCTCCCCGAGAGCTTGATAAGGGAACCGCCGAAGAAGTTGCCGAAGCCCACGCCGAAGGTGGTGAGGGCAAGGCCGGTGACGTTCTGGTTGGCGCGCAGAGTGACCGTGAGGAAGCAGTACAAAAGGCCCATCAAGAGGCTTCCCAGCAGGCAGCAGACTACGGGGATCAGAATGGCGAGGGCGGGGTTCATCTCGGCGGCGGTCTTGCCGGACTCATAGAAGAAGGAGCCGATGACGCCGCTGATGCCGCCGACGTACATGATGCCGGGGATGCCGAGGTTGAGGTTGCCGGATTTTTCGGTCAGGGTCTCGCCGGTACTGCCGAGCAGGAGGGGAATGCCCTGGACGATGGCACGGGGAATGAAGGAAATGATATCAAACATGGCTTATTCCTCCTTTCCCGCGCCGCGGGTGAGCTTGATTTCGTAATTGATGAAAAACTCGCTGCCGATGATGAAAAAGAGGATGATGCCGGTGAGGATGTCGCCGAAGCTGTGGTTGAGACCGAACTTGGTTGCGATCTCCCCGGCGCCGCGGCCGAGGAAGACCAGCAGGAAGCTGGTGAAGATCATCCAGACGGGGTTGAACTTGGCAAGCCAGGAGACCATGACGGCAGTGAAGCCGCGCCCGTCCACGATGGTGGGCGTCAGGGTGTGGTTCGTGCCGGCGACCAGCAGGAGACCGGCCAGGCCGCAAAGCGCGCCGGAGAGGAACATTGTGCGGATGACGACCCGCTCGACCTTGATGCCGACGTAGCGGGCCGTGCGCTCCGACTCGCCGACGACGGCAATCTCATAGCCTTGCTTGGAGTAGCTGAGGTAGACGTGCATGGCCACGCACAAGGCGGCGACAATCAGGATGTTCAGCAGGTACTTCTGCCCGCCGACCACAGGGAACCAGCCGATCTCGCTCTTGGCGTTGATGATGCCGATGGTGGCGGAGCCCTTGGGGCTCTCCCAGACCACACAGTAGAACGCGACAAGCTGCGTTGCGACGTAGTTCATCATCAGCGTGAAAAGAGTCTCGTTGGTGTTGTATTTGGCCTTGAAGAAGGCGGGGATGCCCGCCCAGACAGCACCGGCCAGCAGGCTTGCGATCACCATGCAGGGGATGACCGCCCAGTTTGGAACCTTGCCCGGCAGGAGAATCATGCAGGCCGCGGAGGCGAGCGCGCCGATGAGCGCCTGGCCTTCGCCGCCGAGGTTCCAGCAGCGCATGCGGAAGGCGGGCGTCACCGCCAGCGACACACACAGCAGCATGGCGATATTTTGAAGCAGCACCCACATCTTGCGCGTGGTGCCGAAGGAGCCCTTCCAGATGGCCCCGTAGACGGCGATGGGGTCCTCGCCGGTGACGAGGCTGGTGATCACGCCGCAGACCACGAGGGCCAGCAGCAGGGCCGCGCCGCGGATCGCCCAGCTCTTGTACCAGGGCAGCGCCCCGCGCTTGGCGACATGGAAAAGGGGCGATTTGGTTTTCTTATTCATCGTCTTTTCCTCCGAGCTTCGTCATCATAAGCCCCACGTCGCGCTTCTTCGCGCCGCGCCCCGGCACAATGCCGGAGACCTTGCCGCCGCAGAGAACCAGGATGCGGTCGCACAGCTCGAGCAGCACGTCCAGATCCTCGCCCAC
>ONPN01000008.1 GCA_900319695.1 uncultured Eubacteriales bacterium | reverse complement strand
AAATACTTGGACACGAATTCGCCGGTTTGACGCCACGCGACGCAGTCGACAAAGTCGGTCTGCCGTTCGCCTCCGTCGCGGCCGCCGAAATCGCGGTCCACCGCAACGGTGAAGGACGTCACACTGACGCCGGACTGCGTGGTGCGCAGTTCCGGATCGCGGGTCAGACGACCCATGATGACGATGTGGTTGAGCATTCCCTTACCTCTTACTCCGGACGGGCGGTAATCAGACGACGCATGATGCCGTCGGTGATGCCGAGAATACGGTCGAGCTCGGCGGGGAAGTCGGGGCCGCTCGTGAACTTCATCAGCACATAGTAGCCTTCGGAAATGTAGTTGATCTCATAAGCGAGCTTGCGCTTGCCCATTTCCTCCATTTCCTCGAGCGTACCATTTGCTTCCACAAGTGCCTTGAACTTCTCAACGACAGCGGCGGTCTCTTCCTCCGTGAAGTTGGGGTTGATGATGTACATCACTTCGTACTTTTCGCTTGCTTTTGCCATGGTTGCACCTCCTTTTGGTCTTTTGGCCCCCGCCCAAAGCGGGAGCAAGGAATAGCCGTCCCTTCGGACAGGCTTAATAATTATATCCTCTTTTGAGTAAATGTCAAGGATTATTTTTATTATAGTGTGGAGTTTGAAGAGTGGAGTGTGGAGTTACGGTGTCGCTGCGCGACAGTTTAATAATTATCACCCTGAGAGTCGCTCAGGATGACAGGAGCATGTTTACGACATCGCTGCGTTGGAGGGCAAGGGGCTTGACTCCCCCACCGGGGGAGCTGGCACGGCGCGTCTCCTGCAAGCGGCGTGACTGAGAGGGCGTCAAATAAACTTGTCAATCGCCTCGTTGAGCTCCTCAAGCGCGTGGTCGCCGTTTTCGACGCCGGCGATGCAGTGCTCGATGTGGTCCTTTAGGATGATCCTTGCCGTGCTGTTGAGCGCCGAGCGCACCGCCGCGAGCTGCACCAGCACCTCCGTACAGTCGCGCCCGTCTTCCACCATGCGTTTGACGGACTCAAGATGGCCGATGGCGCGGGAGAGGCGGTTGAGCACGGTTTTCGTCTGGGTGTGGTCGTGGTGGTGGATATGCGGCCCTTCGTGGCTGTGGCCGTGTTCATGCGCCTGCTCCGGCTCCCGCTCGTGGCAGTGGACGACGCCGTCGCCGTGATCGTGATAATAGACTTCCTGTTTGTTTTCCATGGGCGGGACTCCTTTTCAAACTTGGAGATATAAGAATGGGCACATCTTTCCGATGTGCCCATTCTTCGTTTTGCCGGGATCACTTCGCCGGACGGCAGTAGACGGTGAGCTCCTTCTGGAAGCCGGCGCAGGTGAGCGTCAGCTTGCAGGACTTGGGCAGGCTGCCGTCGTCGTGGCATTCGATATGCACGGCGTATTCGTCCGTCTTGTCCACTGTCAGGATGTCCGGATTGCTGGACTCCCAGTTGACCTGCAGACCCTGGAGCGTCAGCGGCATGACCTGGACCGTGAGATCAATCGGATCGTCCACCCAGATGGTGAAGTCGGTCTGAATCTCGGTGGTGAAGAACATGACGCGCAGGCCCTCAACCGTGGGCGTGGGCGTGGGAGGCGGCGTGGGCGGTTCCTCAATCTGCGGGATGTACTCAGTCACGACAGGGGGCGTGATGACGGTGGTCTGCTGCTTGACGTCGGCCCCTTCGAGGCTGGTGGTTACCATGACGATAACGGCCAGAACAACAGCGGCCACGAGAATCAGGCCGAAGATGATCTGCCACTTTGTGTTTGTCTCGGCGCGCTCATAGGCGGCAGTGCCTTTGACCGTCCCAGGCGTCGGGCTCGGCGTGCGGCTGCTCTGGGTTACCCGGCGGGTGCCGCAGTTCGGGCAGCGGCTGCGCATGGAAGAAAAGGTCTCGCCGCAGCGACGGCACTTTACTTCGGGAATCATGGGCATTACGGGTTCCTCCGTTCTCTTTCAATTCCAAGAGAGTACAATACTACCCGTAGATAATACATCTAATTTATCGTTTCGTCAAGACTTGTCCTCTCTGCGGATGCTTTTTTCGGCAATTTTACGACAGGTATTCCCCACTTTTTCCACATTTTCCGGGTGCGTCATCCTTGACGGCCGCGGGATATTTGGCCAATTATTCCCCATTTGAAGCTGAAAACTGGTCGGCGCATATTTCCCTGCCCGTTGAAATCTTACGATTCCGATTGAAAAAAAGCGCCGGAAATGATAAAATGATAAAACAAAACAACACAGGAGGAACGAACCATGGCCAAGCAGATCAGCCGCATTGTTCTGACCGGCGGCCCCGCGGCGGGCAAGACTACGCTCATCAGCCGCATCCTCAAGGAGTTTAAAAGCGAGGACGGATGGAAGGTCATCACCATCCCCGAGACCGCGACGGAGCTGATCTCCGGCTTCGGCATCGGTCCCTTCCCCAACTGCATTTCCATGGAGGAGTTCCAGTATTTCGTGATCGACGATCAGCTCCATAAGGAGCAGCTTGCCCTGCGCGCGGCGGAGGCCGTGCCGGAGGAGAAGGTGCTCATCGTCTATGACCGGGCCGTGCTGGATGACAAAGCCTACATCTCGGACGAGCAGTTTGCGAAGACCCTGGCCCACTTCGGCAAAACGGAGGAGGAGCTGCTGCGCGGCTACGACGCGGTGCTGCATCTGGTGTCCTGCGCCAAGGGGGCGGAGTACGCCTTCAACTACGGCAACGCCGCCCGCTATGAGAGTATCGAGGACGCCCGTGCGCTGGATGACGAGACCCTGCGCGCCTGGAAGGCGCATCCGTCCCTGCACGTGATCGACAACTCCGTTGACTTCGAGGACAAGATCAACCGCGCCGTCGCGGAAATCTACCGCGTTATCGGTGAGAGCGCGCCGGAGCCCGGCAAGCGCAAGTATCTGGTGAAGATGCCGGATCTTAACGCGCTGAGCAGAAAGTACGGGGCCATCCCCATTGAGATGATGCAGACCTATCTGCTCTCCTCCGACCCGGAGGTGGAGCGCCGCATCCGCCAGCAGTCCTGCCTGGGCGAACAGCTCTTCTTCTACACCACCAAGCGCGTCGGGGAGGACGGCACCCGCTGGGTCACGGAGAAGCCCATCTCCGAGAAGGACTATGTGGCCTATCTGATGGAGGCGGACCTGAGGCTTCGGAACGTGCGCAAGCTCAAGCACCGCTTCACCTGCACTGGCCACCGTATGGAACTGGACGTCTACCCCTTCACCGACGACCGCGCCATCTTCTTTGTCTTCGGGGCCGAACCCTTTGAGCTCCCGCCCGAGATCGAGGTCATCCGCGAGGTGACCGGCGACCCCGTATACAAAAACCGCGCTCTGGCCGACAGACAGAGCCTGTAATATACCCGAGAGGAACACCCGCCCATGAAGAAAACCAGAAACGCCAACATTGAAATCCTGCGCATCTTCAGCATTCTGACCATCGTCGGCGCCCACTACGCCAGCTTCGGCTTCTTTGCCGAGGAGCTGAACTTCTCCCAAAATAAAATTTTTGTGGATCTGGTCAGCGTGTGGGGACACATGGGGACCTATCTGCTCACAATGGTAACCGGCTACTTTATGGTCGGTGCGAAGCTGCGGATGAAGAAGATTTTTTCCGTCATGGGCAGCGTCTGGTTTTACACCATCGGCTTCTTCCTGCTCTTCACGCTCTCGGGGCTGATCCCGGCCGACCGCGCCGCGATCAAGATCTCCTTCTTCCCGCTTTTGAGCATGCACTACTGGTACATCAGCTACTATCTGCTGCTGATGCTGCTCCTGCCGGCGTTCAACAGCCTGCTGCGGGCCATGGACCGGAAGACCCACGCGGCGCTGTGTCTGCTGTTTTTCGTGTGCTGTCTGATTTTGCCGAAGTATCTGCACATCTCCTTTGTCAACGGCCCGATGCCGATGTACTTCACGCTCTACATCTTCGGCTCCTACATCCGCCTCTACGCCCGGCAGGACAAGGCCGTGGCAAAGCGCAGCCTCATCCTCGCCCTGGTCTGGCTGCTGCTGTGCGCCCTGACGCTGATCGGCATTGACGTGATCGGCCAGCGCACGGGAAACGCGGCGCTGCTGGAAAACTCCATCGAGTTCATGGGCTATACCAGCCCGGTCGCCTTGGTCGGGGCCGTGCTGCTCATGGTGGCCTACTGCTGCCGGGAGCCGCGGGAGAACCGCTTTGTTGCGGGCGTCGGCGGATTGACCATCGGCGTCTATCTCTTCCACTGCAACCAGCTTTTCAGCTCCATGGTCTGGCAGAAGGTCTTTCATACCGCCGAGTATACCTGTTCGCCGTGGCTTCCGCTGCACGCCGTGGCGGTCATTCTGTGCCTCTTCGCCGCGGGCTGTGTGGTGGAGTGGCTGCGGCAGAAGACCGTCGCCCGCCTGTGGGATCGCCTGATCGACGCCCTGCTGCCCCTGATGTCCCGCGTTTGGAACGCCTGCACGGCATTTGGTCTGCGCGCATGGGACGGCCTGCTGGGCACAGAGGATTGATTTTACGTTGACAAATCACGGCATACACCATATAATTTAGCATCAGCCAACGGCGGAGGCGTCGAGCTCCCGCCGTTTTATTGATTTTCATACCGGTCTCCCATAAAACGGCATAAAGCCGTTTTATAGCGCCAAAGGCGCGTCGGAGACCTATGAGACGTGTTTGTGCCCAAGGGCACAAAACTGGCAGCGTGCTTTGCGCGATGCCTTTTCGTTAAAACGAACCGTTTTAACGAAAAACAGTATCAGAGAGCGAGGAAGCCTTATGAACACAGTCACAGACATTTTCGGCAGCATGGTCTTCAACGATTCCGTCATGCGGGAGCGTCTGCCCAAGGACGTGTTCCGACAGGTTCAGCGCTCCATGAACGAGGGACGCCGTCTCGACAGCGCGGCGGCCGCCGTGGTGGCCAACGCCATGAAGGACTGGGCCATCGAGAAAGGCGCGACGCACTACACCCACTGGTTCCAGCCCATGACGGGCGTGACCGCCGAAAAGCATGACAGCTTTATCGCGCCCGTGGGCGGCGGCAAGGTCATCATGGAGTTTTCCGGCAAAGAGCTCATCCAGGGCGAGCCGGACGCCAGCTCCTTCCCCTCCGGCGGCCTGCGCGCCACCTTTGAGGCGAGGGGCTATACCACCTGGGATCCGACCTCCTACGCCTTTATCAAGGACGGTGTGCTCTGCATCCCGACGGCCTTCTGCTCCTACGGCGGCGAGGCGCTGGACAAGAAGACGCCGCTGCTGCGCTCGATGGAGGCCATCAACCGCGAGGGCCTGCGCGTTTTAAAGCTCTTCGGCAACGAGGACGTGCGCGCCGTCAAGACCACCGTCGGCCCCGAGCAGGAGTATTTTCTCATCGACCAGAGCGTCTATGAGCGGCGCAAGGATCTGGTCTATACCGGCCGCACCCTCTTCGGCGCGAGACCGCCCAAGGGTCAGGAGCTGGACGACCACTACTTCGGCTCTCTCAAGCCCCGCGTGCGGGCATTTATGAAGGAGCTGGACGAGGAGCTGTGGAAGCTCGGCGTCATGGCGAAGACCGAGCATAACGAGGCCGCGCCCGCCCAGCACGAGCTCGCGCCCATCTACACCACCACCAACATCGCCGCCGACCACAACCAGCTCACCATGGAGCTGATGCAGCGCATCGCCCGCAAGCACGGCATGGTCTGTCTGCTGCACGAAAAGCCCTTCGCGGGGGTCAACGGCTCGGGCAAGCACAACAACTGGTCCATCACCACCGACACCGGCGTCAACGTCTTTGAGCCGGGCGAGACCCCGGCGGAGAACGCCCAGTTCCTGCTCTTTCTCTGCGCGGTGATCCAGGCGGTGGACGACTACCAGGACCTCATGCGCATCTGCGTGGCCTCTGCCGGCAACGACCACCGTCTCGGCGCGGCCGAGGCGCCCCCCGCCATTGTCTCCGTCTTCCTCGGGGATGAGCTGGGCGCCATCCTCAACGCCATTGATCTTGGCGCGCCCTACGGCTCGAGAGAGAAGGAGCTCTTCAAGGTCGGCGTCCACGTCCTGCCGAAATTTCCGAAGGATACCACCGACCGCAACCGCACCTCACCCTTTGCGTTCACCGGCAACAAGTTTGAATTTCGTATGCTGGGCTCGTCCCAGTCGATCTCCGGGCCGAACGTGGTGCTCAACACCGCCGTGGCCGAGTCCCTGCGCCAGTACGCCGACCGCCTCGAGAAGGCGGAGGACTTCGACGCCGCCCTGCACGAGCTGATCCGCGAGGTTATCCGCACCCACCGCCGCATCATCTTCAACGGCAACGGCTACGGCGAGGAGTGGACGAAGGAGGCCGAGCGCCGGGGACTACAGAACTTCCCCTCCACGCCCGACTGCACGCCAGAATACCTTGCTGAGAAAAATGTCGCGCTCTTTACCCGCCACCGCATCTACACCGAGGCGGAGCTGCGCGCCCGCTGCCAGATGAAGCTGGAGGGCTACTCCAAGGTCCTGCACATCGAGGCGCTGACCATGATGGATATGCTCTGGAAGGATATCCTGCCTGCGGTCTCCGCCTGCACCGGGGATCTCGCCCGCGCCGCCAATGAGAAAAAGCAGCTCTCACCCGCCATGGACGTGAGCTATGAGACAAAGACCGCCGCCGATCTCAGCAAGCTCGCCGCCTCCGCCGCCATCCACGGCCGGGCGCTTGAGACCGCGATGGAGGGCCTCAAGTCCGAGCATGAGAGTCTTGCCGTCGCCCGCTATTACCGCGACCGGGTCTTCCCCGCCATGCAGAGCCTGCGCGCCGTGGTGGATGAGATGGAGCTGCGCTGCGGCGCGAAATATTGGCCCTACCCCTCCTACGGCGAAATCCTGTTCAGCGTGAAATAAACACTTTGGGAACCGCGGCTATGCTGCGGTTCCCGTCATAAAGGGAGACTCTATGAAAAAACTGGTATCAATTCTGCTTGTCCTGGCCCTTGTGCTGTCGCTGTCGGCGGCGGCGTCGGCCGGGGACATCCCCCCGGAGACGAACGAGATCAGCTTTGACGGCGTGACGGTCACGGCGACGGGCTGTTCCCTTGCCCCCGGCGCGGACGGGGAGCCCAGACTGACGCTCTTCCTCCGGGCCGTAAACCTGGGAGAGGGCGTGAAGACGCTGCGCTGTGCGGCCTTCCAGATCGCCTCCTGTGAGCTGCCCGCCTGCTTCTGCCTCACGCTCGATCCCGGCGCGAGCGCGGAGGAGGCGCTGGTCGTCCCGCTCGCGGCGCTGTCGTACTTTGATCTGACCGATAAGAGCCTGGACTGCGCCCGCCTGCGCTTCTCCGCTGTCGGCGCGGAGGGAGAGCCCGCGTTCAGCGACTGGCTCTGCCTGCGCCTGGGCAGCGCGCCGCAGCTGACGGGGACGGAGAGCGAGGACGTGGAGTTCTTCGCCCGCTTCGGAGCCCGCATCCGGCCCCTCGGCGCGCGCTGTGACGGGCAGTATCTGACCGCCTGGCTGCTGCTTGAGAACAACAACGCCTTTGCCCTGCGCCTGTCCGGCGAGCGGGAGGAGGGCGAGACCGCACAATACACCCTAAACAGCGGATACGTTCAGGGACACAGCCGCGCGGCCTTCCGCGTGGACATGCCGCTGGAGAAGACGCCGATGGCGGTGTCCTTTAATCTGCGCTGCACCCTCAGCGCTTATGCCGACGGGGAGAACTGGCCGCCCGTCAACATGACAGAGCTCAAGCTGCCGCTCCGCCTGGAGTCGGCGGGGGACGGGCGCTGGACCATCTCCCTCACTGACGAAGTGGAGACAAACTTCGACCAGCGCTATATCGCCCGCGTGGGGATGAAGGAGTTTCCCTACAACGAGTATCTGCCTGTCTATATGGTCAACCCGGATCAGAAGCCGTTGCCCGAGCGGGACGCGGAGCTTGCAAGTCTCGCCTGCTGCGCGGGCTATGAGGTGCTCGCCGGGGCGGAGCAGCTGATCGAGCGCGGCGGCGTGCGTCTCACGGCCCTGCCCCTGGTTCTGCGCAGCTTCACCGGAGAGGCGCTGGCTCTGACGCTCCGGCCTGTCGCCGACGCGCTCTGGCTGCCCTGCCTGACCGTGGGGGGCCTCCGCACCGAGGCCTGCGGCGGCGCCGGAATGACCTGCCTGTTTGACGCGGGCGGTCTCGCCTACACCGAGTATGCGGGCACGGCGGGGCTGAACTGCGGCCTTGCCCTCTGCGTGGGCCCGGCGGCTAACCCGGCCCGCCTTTACGGACAGCATCCGACGGCGCGGCACAGCGAAGCGGCGGCGGAGCTCAAGCCAAAGGAACCCTGCGCCTTTGAGGCGGTCGAGCTGGACGGCCTCACCGTCCGTCTGCTGGGTCTGGATCTCATGGACGGCTTTTCGGTCTGGCTCGAGGTCAAAAACGATACGGACACAGAGCTGCCTTTCGCGGGCAATCGCCTCGAGGGTATGCTCAACAGCAGTATCCTGAGCTTCGTGAACAGCGGTGCGACGATCCCGGCACAGTCCGAGTGTCTGGTGCTCCTGCGCGGCGCGGTCTTCTCGGAGAATGGCGCGGCCGATCCCTTCGCCTTCAAGCTGCCGCCGCTTTCGGAGCTCAACACCCTCAAGCTCCGCCTCGGCGCGGGGGAGAATGCGGAGACCATGACCCTCATGTTCCAGAAAAACGGCGCGGTCATGTTCGCGTCCGTGGGATAAGAACCGTTGCCTTTTAAACAGACCGTAGGGGCCGATGCCCTCATCGGCCCGCCGTTTAACGCCGATGTGCGTCAACAGGCGGGTCGATCCGGGAATCGACCCCTACGGTCTCGTTATCTTTAAAACAACTCGGCCAGGAAGGGCAGCACGTGCAGGGCGGTGCCGACGATCAGCCAGATCTGCGCGGAGCTCAGCAGCTTGTTCTTCACGGCCTCGTCAATTGCGGAGCGGGCTTTGATCGTCTTGACCAGACCCACAACGCCGCAGACGCTGCAAAAGCAGGTCAGGATGATACTCCAGATCAGCATCAGATTTTCGTTCAGCCCCTTCTGCGCGGGCCTGTCCGGCTTCCGGGACATGGTGTAGTCGTGGGGCAGCTCGTTATACTCAGCCCTGTCCGTATGGAAATCGCCCTGTGAGCCCTGGGCCGGGCCGTGGTACTCGGCATCGGGGCGCTCATAGTCGCGATCCTCCGTGACGGCCGTAATGCTCTGGGTCTCCTGCCGCTCGACGGGCGCCGCGGCAAGCGCGGCGGAAGCCGGCTCGGCTGCCGCTGCGGGCTCCGCCGGTTTCGCGGGCGCGGCGGCGACGGCGGCAGCGCCCATGCTCCAGAGATCGGGCTCGAGCGTGAGCTCCGGGAGCTTCTCTTCCTTTTTCCTCGGCGGGCGATCCGGCTCAAGCGTGAGCTCCGGGACCGCCTCTTCTTTTTTCTTCGGCGTAAGCTCCGGTCCCTGGCTGAACAGCGGATCATTTTTCAAGCGCTCGTCCTCGGTATAGACGGGCTCCGCGGGCAGCGGTTCAAAGTCCAGCTTCGCGCCGCACTCGCCGCAGAACCTTTGTCCCTCTTCAACGGCGACGCCGCAGTTCGGACAGTGTTTCATTTGTATCGCCTCCATTTATAGTCAATTGCGAGAGGTGTATTTGAGACGGCAAAGCTGCCTCAAATGTGATTTTAATGCTTGTGATTATGGCGCCAGAAAAGCAAACGCCGGGATGTTGCGCAGCAGCCAAAAGCCCAGGATCAGCGCCAGCGCTGTCCGTCCGGCCCACGCGGGCAGAGAAATCCGCCGCAGGCCGAGACCGGGGAACACGAGACGCAGATACTCCCAAACGAGCAGCACCCCGCAGGGCAGGCCCAGCAGAAACAGCAGGGGATTGTGGCCGAACGCTTTCAGCGGATGCCCGTGCAGCAGGGCCAGCGCCGCCCGCCCGGAGCCGCAGCCGGGACAGTAGAGCCCGGTCGCCTCATAAAACAGGCACAGCAGCCCGCCGCCGTTTAACAGCCATCGGATGCCGAGCAGCACCAACAGCGGCGCGCCCAGGCCGACAAGGACGCGGATTGAGATTGAAGTGTGGAGAGTTGAGAGTGGAGTTATGGTGTCCCCTTCGGGGACAATTTTAAAATTGTCGCGCAGCGACTCCTTCACTCCGCTCTTCACTCTCAACTCTCCACTCTATTATTCCCCGCTCTCGGGATTGCGGCAGGTAAACAGAATGACCTGCCGCTCGTGCGCAATTTCACTTAAGAGCTTCATGGCCTGCTCCAGGCGCTCGTCGTCCAGATTGACCAGCGCGTCGTCCAGGATCAGCGGGCAGGGCTCCCCGTCGGGGAGGGCCAGCTCGCACACGGCCAGGCGCACAGCCAGATACATGATGTCCAGAGTCCCGGCGCTGAGATATTCGGCGCTGCGGGAGACGGCCTCGTCGCTGACACGGGTCATGGCGGAGAAGTCGCGGTTAATAAGCACGTCCGCGTAGCGCCCGCCTGTGACCGCCGACATATAGCTCGAAGCCACTCTGCCGAGCTCCGGCGAGAAGCGGCGCTGGATCTCGTTGTCCGCGTCCTTGAGCGTCTCAATGGCGAGAGAGATCGCGTCAAACTCATCGCAGAGCTCTTCGTATTCCCCGCGCATGTAGTTGAGCGAGCTCGACAGCACCAGGGGATCGCCCATCGCGGCGAGTCGGCCGTTTGCCGCGGCGAGCTGGCGGGAGAGCGTCTCGATCTCGGCCCGTCCGGCGGCAAGCCTGCGGGCGAGGCGCGCGGCCTCGGAATTGGCGTCGGTGAAGTCCAGCGCTCTCAGCGCCGTCTCCTGCAGATCGGAGAGCATGCCGCGCGCGCTTTCAAAGCTGCCCCGACAGGCGGCCTCCTCGCGCTCGGCCTCCTCCATGCTCTCCCAGAGGGCGCGGTGTTCCTCCAGCGCCTCGCGTATTTCGGCGGCTGAACGCGCGTGGTATTTCTCCAGTATTCGTGTCCGCCGCTCCCGCGACTGCTCGCGGTTCCGGCGGCTGCGGCTGTAGCGGAAGAGGAAGAAGAGCGCCGCGACGCAGAGGGCGGCGGACACGATGATCAGCGCGATGTTGCGAAACTGCGTGTACAGTGCCGCCGCCAGCATGGCCAAGGCCATGAACAGCACCGCCAGCAGAGAATTGCTCACTTTTTCGTTTTCAACGCGCAGGGACGCAAGCTCCGCCAGATCGGCCTCAGCGTCCTTTTCCAGACTCTCGGGGTCGCGCAGACCGAAGCGGCCCCGGCGCAGTTCCTCACGGCGCTGGGAGAGGACGGCCATGGTCTCGTCGTGGCGCGCGGAGCTCTGCTCCATCTCGTCCTTGCCCTTGGCGAGACGGTCCAGCGCCTCGCGCCTCTGACGCCTGCGGCTCTCGGCCACCTCTTTTTCGAGCTTGGCGCACTCGAGCTGTCGCTCGCGCAGGCGCTGTTCCAGCTCCTCCACGTTCTGGACCGAGCCGCTCATCTCCTCAAGGCGGCGCTGGGTCTCGTCCATCTTCCCCTCAAGCTCCGGCAGCAGACCCTTGCGGTTGTAGCGCCGCCGCCTCTGCCAGGCGCGCAGACGGTCGTCCGCCTCGGAGTAGGAGCACTGCTCCTCCCCGGTGGTGACGATGGCGCTGATGCGCTTTTCAAGCTCCGGGCTGCCGGTCACACCGACATTGCCCTGGGCGATGAAAGCGCTGCGGCGGAACACGTCCTTTGACACGCCGGTTAAAAGCTCCCCGGCGTTCGAGCCGTTGAGCCCCTTCACCGGGACGTTGGTGCCGGTATAGACGGCGGAGAACTCCTGCATGGGGGCGTTTTTGCTCTTGGTGCGGCGGGTGATGGTGATGTCGCAGCGGTCGGCTTCCAGTTCCATCGTGCCCTCCATGGGCGCGCCGGACCAGGGGGCATAGCGCAGCTTGTCCGGCAGATAGCCCGCGCGCACGCGCTCGGAGCTGTCGATGCCGTAGAGCATGGCCTGGATGAAAGCGCACCAGGTGGATTTGCCGCTCTCGTTCGGTGCGTAGATGACGTTGAGCCCGTCGCGGAAGCTCAGACTCTCGTTTTCCAGCTTGCCGAAGGAGGCCGTCAGCTTACGGATTATCATGGCGCTTCGCCTCCTCCCGGTTGTCCAGCGCGGCCAGCCCCCAGCGGGCCGCCTGCTCGATGCCGCGCTTGGTATCCTCGTCAGGCGCGGCGTCGTATTTTGCCTTTAACTTTTTCAAAAACAGTCCGCGCAGGGTGTCGTCCCCGGCCCGCTCCCAGACGGAGCGGCGGGCCCGGGTCTCGTCGCGCAGCTGCAATTCAAAAAAGAGCTCGTACAGATTCTGATACATGCGTGAAAGATCCAGGCTCTCGTCCACCTCACCGGTGAGCGTGACGCGGTACACGTCGCGCACGGTCTCGTCCGGCAGCATGGTGTGGACGGCGAGCAGGGGATCGGCTCCTGTCACGTCCACGGTCAGCTCTTCGTAGCGGCGCTGCGCAAGGCAGCGGGTCTCAAGCGCGCAGCCCCCGTCGTCCGTGAGGGTGATGAGACTCACGGTCTTCTCCCCGGTCTCGTCAAAGCCGCGCCCCTCCGGACAGCCGGGCCAGGAATACCAGGTCGGCCCCGCGCGCCTCAGGCCGCTGGCTTTGTGGATGTGGCCCAGGGCGGCGTAGTCGATCCCGCTCTCGGAAAGCTCCTCCTCCGTGATGGGGTTGTAGGGGGAATCCGCCCGCCCGCCGACTTCGCCGTGGAGGACCAGAATGTTCTTGACGCCGGGCGTGCGCTCGGCCTTGAAGCCGTGCAGCAGAGGACCGCTGCGCTTTTCGGTAAAGGCTGCCCCGTAGACCCGCACGCTCAGCGAGCTCAGCGTCACGCCGCGGATGCGGTTTTCGGTGAACAGGCAGACGTTGCCGGGCAGCTTAAAGCGCTTCCAGGGGGAGCGGGGCGAGTAGTAATCGTGGTTGCCGGGCGAGATGAACACCGGCGCGGCCATCCCGGCGAGGCAGCGCGACAGCTCCTCCCCGGTCTCATAGTAGCTGTTGTCGCTGTCGAGCAGATCGCCCGACAGGAGGACGAGCCCGACCTTCTCGCTGCGCGACAGCTCCGCGAGACGGCCCAGCAGCTCCCGCTGCTCGCTGCGTCTCAGCGCGGCCTTCCCCGCCGGCAGGGCCTCGAAGGGAGAGTCCAGGTGCAGATCCGCCGCGTGGAGGATCTTTAACTCACTCATCTCAGGCGCACCCCCTCCGCGCTCAGGCAGCGGCCCGTCTCCGTGTCGATCTCAAACACGCAGCCCTCCAGCTTCGTCGGGCCCTTTGCGGACTCATAGCGCCGGGGCGGGTCGCCCATGAACTTGCCGATAGACTGCTCCGGGTCAATGCCGAGCACCGAGTACACCGCCCCGGTCATGCCGAGATCGCTGATATAGCCGGTGCCCTTGGGCAGCACCTCCGCGTCAGAGGACTGCACATGCGTGTGCGTGCCCCAGACCGCGCTGGCCTTGCCGTCGAGAAGAAAGCCCATGGCCCGCTTTTCACTGGTGCCCTCCGCGTGGAAGTCCACCAGGATGATTTTCTCCTTGATCTCCGCCATATAGCCATCGGCGATGACGAAGGGGTTGTCGGTATTGGTGTCCAGGGTAAAACGGCCCATGAGGTTCAGCACGCACACGTCCCCGAAGTCCCGGTGATAGACGTTGATGCCGCGCCCCGGGCACTGGGGGCCAAAATTCGCCGGGCGCAGGATGCGCGTGCGCTCATCCAGATAGGGCTGCAGCTCCGTGCGGGTCCAGGTGTGATTGCCGAGCGTGATCACGTCGGCCCCGGCGCGGAAAATGAGATCGGCCTGCTTCGGCGTGATGCCGACGACATTGGCGTTTTCGCCGTTGACCACCGCAAAGGCGATGTTATTCTCCTGCTTGAAGGGCTTGAGCCGCTTTTCCAGACAGTCCAGCCCCGGCTGCCCGCACACGTCACCAACCGCCAGTATTTTCACAACCATAGACAGACCCTCCCCAGGATGAAACAATTTTAC
Organism: uncultured Eubacteriales bacterium; assembly: GCA_900319695.1. Classification (GTDB taxonomy): domain Bacteria; phylum Bacillota; class Clostridia; order Oscillospirales; family Oscillospiraceae; genus Limivicinus. The sequence goes on along the minus strand of ONPN01000008.1, from coordinate 96,685 downwards.
ATCTTCATATATTACCACAAATTGCATGGCGACGGCAAGAGCTTTGCGCACATACTATCCACAGATTGAAAGAGGAGGCAGAAGATATGAACAAAAGCACTTTCTATGTCGGCATGGGGATGGGGCTCATGGTGGGCAGTCTGGCCATGTACGCCATGCGCCCGAAGAAGAACGGCGTCAAAACGATTGTAGGCCGCACCCTCAAAACCATGGGCGAGGCGGTCGACTCCGTTTCGGAACTTATGGGGTTTTAACAAGAAATCAGCCTCAACCGGGTCGGTTGAGGCTGATTTCATATTCAAATCACTGTCTCTGATTGAGATAGCCCTTGATTGCGCCGGCGCCCGCGTACTTGGTGCCGTCGGGAAGAACCAGGGTCGGAGCCTGCTTGATGCCGTACTTGCTGACAAGCTCGGCATTCTCGTCGGCCATGAGCTTGTTGTAGTGCACGCCCGCCTTGTCCAGATAGCTGCACGCGATGCGGCAGTTGGGACAGGTTGGGGTGGCGAAGAGGATGGGCTCGCTTGCCTTCTCCTCGGAAGCTGCCGCGACAGCCACGGGTTCCATCTCGGGGATGGGCTCGCGCTTGCCGGGTCTGGGAACGGCTTCGCCCTCCTTGAGCGGGCCCTCGTGGCGGAGGGTGGAGCGCTCGATCACATACTCCCTGCGCTCCTTGTACTCCTCGGTCTTGCCCGCGTTCCAGTTCTGAACCGGGCGGTAATAGCCGGTGATGCGGCTGTAGACCTCGGCGCTCTCGCCGCACTCGGGGCAGGTGAACTGCTCACCGTTGAGATAGCCGTGGTTCTTGCACACGGAGTAGGTGGGGCTGAGAGTGTAATAGGGCAGCTTGTAGTTTTCGGCGATCTTGCGCACAAGGTTTGCCGCCGCCTGCCAGCTCGGCAGCTTCTCGCCCAGGAAGGCGTGGAAGACCGTGCCGGAGGTGTAGCGGGTCTGCAGGTCGTCCTGCACGTCCAGGGCCTCGAAGATATCCTCGGTGTAGCCCACGGGCAGATGGGAGGAGTTGGTGTAGTAGGGGGTGCCGCCGGGCTCGGCCGCGGTGATGATGTCGGGGAAGGTCTCCACGTCGTGCTTGGCGAGGCGGTAGGAGGTGGACTCGGCCGGGGTGGCCTCAAGGTTGTAGAGGTCGCCGTACTGCTCCTGATAGTCGCTCAGCCGCTCACGCATGTGGTCGAGCACCTGCTTGGTAAACTCCTGGCAGCGCGGGTCGGTCATGTCGCAGCGCAGCCACTTGGCGTTCAGACCGGCTTCGTTCATGCCGACAAGGCCGATGGTGGAGAAGTGGTTCTCAAAGGTGCCGAGGTAGTACTTGGTGTAGGGATACAGTCCCTCGTTGAGCAGCTTCGTGATGACGGTGCGCTTGATCTTGAGGGAGCGCGCCGCGATGTCCATGAGCTTGTCAAGTCGCTTGTAGAAGTCTGCCTCGTCGCTCGCAAGGTAGGCCAGGCGCGGCATGTTCAGCGTCACGACGCCGATGGAGCCGGTCGACTCACCGGAGCCGAAGAAGCCGCCGGACTTCTTGCGCAGCTCGCGGAGGTCGAGACGGAGACGGCAGCACATGGAGCGGACGTCCGAGGGCTCCATATCGGAATTGATGTAGTTGGAGAAGTAGGGCGTGCCGTACTTCGCGGTCATCTCAAAGAGCTTGCGGTTGTTCTCCGTCTCGCTCCAGTCAAAGTCACGGGTGATGGAGTAGGTGGGGATGGGGTACTGGAAGCCGCGGCCGTTGGCGTCGCCCTCGATCATAACGTCGATGAACGCCTTGTTGACCATGTCCATCTCTTTCTTGCAGTCGCCGTAGGTGAAGTCCTGCTCCTTGCCGCCGACGATGGCGGGCAGGTCCTTGAGGTCGGCCGGGACGGTCCAGTCAAGGGTGATGTTGGAGAAGGGCGCCTGCGTGCCCCAGCGGGACGGGGTGTTCACGCCGAAGACGAAGGACTGAATGCACTGCTTGACCTCTTTGTAGTCAAGGTTGTCGATCTTGACGAAGGGGGCAAGGTAGGTGTCGAAGGAGGAGAAGGCCTGTGCGCCGGCCCATTCGTTCTGCATAATGCCGAGGAAGTTGACCATCTGGTTGCAGAGGGTGGACAGGTGGCTGGCAGGGGAGGAGTTGATCTTGCCCGGGATGCCGAGACCCTGCTGAATGAGCTGCTTGAGGCTCCAGCCCGCGCAGTAGCCGGTCAGCATGCTGAGGTCGTGCAGATGAATGTCGCAGTTGCGGTGCGCGTCCGCGATCTCCTGGTCGTAGACCTCGCTGAGCCAGTAGTTGGCGGTGATCGCGCCGGAGTTGGAGAGGATCAGGCCGCCGACGGAGTAGGTGACGGTAGAGTTCTCCTTGACGCGCCAGTCCTCAATGTTGAGGTACTTGTCCACAGTCTCCTTGTAGTCAAGGTAGGAGGACTTGGTGTTTCTCAGTTTTTCACGCTGCTTGCGGTAGAGGATGTAGGCCTTGGATACGGCGTCGTAGCCGCCGCGGGACAGAACGGACTCCACACTGTCCTGAATATCCTCAACGGCGATCTTGCCGTCCTTGATCTTCGGCAGGAAATCCGCCGAGACGCGCAGAGCCAGAAAGTCGATGATGCTGTCGTTGTAGTCGGTGCTGGTCGCGTCGAAGGCTTTCTTGATTGCGTCCGCGATCTTGTTGAGGTCGAAGTCGACCACCTTGCCGTCGCGCTTTACTACCTGGTACATGTTAATCTTTACCCCCGTATATATCTCTGTTCTGAAGTAAGCGAAACTTGCCTCCCCCTTTGGGGGAGGTCCACCAGTGCGCACACTGGTGGGGAGAGGGCCTGTGCGTCGACAGACACCCTCTCAGTCACGGCGCTTGCGTGAGATGCGCCGTGACAGCTCCCCCGAAGGGGGAGCCAAGTCAAACCCCTCTCACCTGCACCGTGGGCACCACTGTCCGCACGGCGTCGGCGAGGGCGCGCATCTCGTCCGCGTCGAAAGCGGCGAGGCCCTCCGCGTCAAGGATCGCGCCGGAGTCCTTGTACTGCTGCAAGTAATATTCCTTGGCACCCTTGATCCAGCGCGCCGCGTCCAGCAGGCTCCCCTCCGTGTGCAGGCCCTTGACCACGGTGGTGCGAAACTCGTAATCTACGGCGCCGGAGAGCAGGAAGTCCTTTGAGCGTTCCACGCCCGAGAGATCGAAGTGCTCAAGCCCCACGGTCTTTGCGTAGAGGGCGGGCGCGTTCTTCACGTCCATCGCCACCCGATCCGCAAGCCCTGCCTCCACAAGGGAGATGAGCCTGTCGGGGAAGGAGCCGTTGGTGTCGAGCTTTATGAGAAAGCCCATGGCCTTGATCTCTCTGAGAAAGTCCCCAATGTCGGGGTGCAGGAGCGGCTCACCCCCGGTGACGGCCACGCCGTCCAGGACGCCGACCCGCTTTTTGAGGAAGGAGAGCACCTGTTCGGCACTGCTGTCGTGGGCGATTTGCTCCGGCAGGACCAGGGCGCTGTTGTGGCAGAAGGGACAGCGGAAGTTGCAGCCTCCCGTGAACACCGTGCAGGCCACCTTGCCGGGATAGTCCAGCAGGGTCAGCTTTTGTAAACCGGAAACCAACATGGCATAGTCCTCCCTCTTGACACCGTGCTACCATAACACCCGCATCTTGTATTGTCAACAGCAAAAGTGTAACAAAAAGACACAAGATATTGAGACCATTTTTTGCCGGAGACGTTTTTGACACAAAATATAGTGCCGGCCCGAAAGCGGCTTTCGGGCTGACACTGTGGGTATTGTAGCGGATTTGGCCTCTCTTTTCAAGGGGAAAACGTCCCCAAAACGCATTCTTGTGAGAACTGACGATTTCCGCATGGGCTTTGCCGGACTCTCTTATTGATTTTTTTCAGCTTTGTTATTTATCGTACTGACTCAGGATCATTTTCTCATGCAGCAGCTTCACAGCGGCGCTCTGGGCGGTCTGGGAGACACGGAGCGTGAGCGCGTTTTCCTTAAGCCCTCCGTCGAGCACCGCAATGTCGGCGTTTGCCAGGGTCAGCACCGCCTCGGACAGGGCGGCCGCGTCCGCGCCCCGGCCGACGAGGGTAAGCGTCCCGGCGTCAGTCTTGCCTGTGATCCCGGCAAAGCGGGGCCGCGCGGCCTCGGGCATGAGCTTCACCTCGCTGCCGCCTCCCTCTTTGTAGGAGGACAGGAGCCGCAGCGGGACATTTCCGGCGAGGGCCAGTTCGGCGGATTTAAAATGCAAAACCTTTGCCCCTGCCCTGGCGAGGGCCAGCATATCCCGCGCGTCGATCACCGGCAGACGCCTCGCCTCCGGCAGAAGACGCGGATCGGCGGTGTAGACCCCGTCCACGTCCGAATAGATTTCACAGCCGTCCGCCTCCAGCGCCGCCGCGAGGGCCACCGCTGTGGTGTCCGAGCCGCCGCGGCCGAGACTGGTCACGTCGCCCGCGGCGCACACGCCCTGAAAGCCCGTCACCACCGGGACACGGCCCCGGCTGAGCTCGGCGCGGATGCGGGACGGGGCCACCAGGCGGATCGCGCCGTCGCCGTGGCGGGCGTCGGTGAGTATGCCCGCCTGCCAGCCCGTGAGCGAGACGGCGGGCAGGCCCAGCTCCTCCATGGTCATTACGAGCAGGGCCGCCGCCTGCTGTTCCCCGGTGGTGACCAGGGCGTCCAGCTCCCGCGCGTTAGGCTCGCGGCTCAGCTCCCGCGCCCGGCCCGTAAGACTGTCGGTGGTCCCGCCCATGGCCGAGACCACAACCACGAGCTCGTCTTTTTCTCTTCGCGCACGGCAGAGCTCCGCCACATGGCGCAGCCGCTCCGGGTCCTTGAGTGAGCTGCCGCCGTATTTCTGCACAATCAGCATGTGCACTCCTCCAAACAAAAATAAAGCAGCGGCGGTCAGCACCGCCGCCGATTTATACTATTCCGCAACGCTTAAACCGGTCACATGACAAAAAGAGTGGAGTGTGAAGAGTTGAGAGTGGAGTTGTGGTATCCCCTTCGGGGATGATTTTAAAATTAGTCGCGAAGCGACACCTTAACTCCACTCTTCACTCTCAACTCTCCACTCTCATTTACTCTTGCCCCCACGCAAGCACCCGCTCCAGGTCCTCGAACGCAAAAAACGCACCCGCGTTGTTGAGGGCGCGGATGGTGTCCGCGTCGGCCAGGCGCTTGCCGCAGGTCTCGCCGGGGCGCAGAACGATCTCGTCGAGGTCGATCTCCCGCTCAAAGAGCCAGGTATCGCAGAGGTAGTGGCCGCCCGAGAATTGAAACAGCAGTCTCCCCGCATTAGGATCGAGGCGCAGTCCCGTCTCCTCCCGCACCTCCCGCAGGGCGGCGGTAAGGCTGTCTTCACCCAGAAGGGCGCTGCCGCCGGTACTCTCCCAGAGTCCGGCCATGCTCTTTTCGGGAGCGCGCTTGGTCAGCAGATACTCGCCCCGGCTGTTCCTGATCCAGATATGCACACACAGGTGCTTGTCCCCTTTCCGGAAGGGGTCGCCACGCCTTTGGACGCGGCCGGTTTTATGCCCCTCAGCGTCGTAGATGTCCCAGAGTTCGTCCGGGTCGCTCAGGCGGATGAGGCGCTCGAGCTCTTTTTCACTGTAGTCCTTCATCGTTTGGCCCTCTTTTTCGGCTCCGGCAGTTCCTCTGCAATCGCGGCGACGAGGCGGCACAGGCTCTCCCGGTCGTCCACGTCGGCTGCCAGCATGGGCTTTGCGCCGGGGTAGGGGACGTCGGTCTCCGCGTCCGGCATAAGGCGCAGCGCCCCCGGCGTCGCTTTCAGAAGCAGACGGTCGTCGTAGACCCCGCCGACCACCTTGCCGCCACAGTAGAGCACGTACTCTCCCATCATGGGGCGGCACGCGATGCCGCCCAGACCAGAGAGCTGCTCCAGTATAAAATCCAAGTATTCCCTGCTTGAGGCCATAGTGATTTCCTCCCGGCTGTTTTCCTCATTGTAGCATACGGACGCATCCGCGTCAAAGCGATTTCGGCAGGCGACAAGCGCAAAAAGTTCACATTCTGCACTTGATTTGCGCGGGGCGCGTGATAAAATATATTGCTACTTTTGAAGAATCGGAAAGGATGTGAACGCGGCTGTGATCAAAACCCTTGCCGCGAGTCTGCGGGAGAACAAAAAGCCCGCGCTGCTCACGCTGTTGTTGATGGTGGGAGAGGTCTTTTTTGAGGTCCTCATCCCCTTTTTCACCGCCGACATGGTCAACATGATCAAGGCCGGCGCGCCGCTCGGCGAGGTGTCGGCCCTCGGCGGAAAGCTGGTGCTGATGGCGGTGGCCTCGCTGCTGTGCGGCGGTCTGGCGGCCCGTACCGGCTCCGACGCCTCCACGGGCTTTGCGCGGAACCTGCGTGAGGATATGTTCGTCCGGGTGCAGGATTTCTCCTTTCAGAACATCGACCGCTTTTCTTCGGCCTCCCTGGTAACCCGCATGACCACCGACGTCACCAACGTCCAGATGGCCTTTATGATGATCATTCGCGTCGCCGTGCGCGCCCCGCTGATGTTCATTTTCGCCATCACGATGGCTTTCATCATGGGCGGCAAGCTCGCCCTCTCCTTCGTCGTGGTGGTGCCGATCCTGGCGGGCGGCCTCATTATGATCGCAAAGCACGCCATGCCCGCCTTCCGCTCTGTTTTCCACAAATACGACAAGCTCAACGAGTCGATTGAGGAGAACGTGCGCGGTATGCGCGTGGTCAAGAGCTTTGCGCGCGAGCCCTATGAGAAGAAAAAGTTCGCCGCCGCGGCCGACAGTATCTGTCTGGACTTTACCAAGGCCGAGCGCATCGTCGCGGTCAACAACCCGCTCATGCAGCTCTGCATGTACTTCAACATGCTCTTTGTTCTCACGGTCGGCGCGCGCATCATCGTCTCTACGCGCGGCACGGTCATCGACGTGGGGCAGATCTCCGCCATGATGAACTATGGGATGCAGGTGCTGATGAGCCTGATGATGCTGTCCATGATCTATGTCATGCTCACCATCTCGGCGGAGTCCGCCAAGCGCATCAGCGAGGTGCTGGTTGAACAGCCCTCGCTCACGAGTCCCGCCGACGCGATCACCGAGGTCAAAGACGGCAGCATCGACTTTGAGGATGTGGCCTTTAAATACTCTGCCGGGGCCGAGCACTATGCCCTGTATGACATCGACCTGCATATCCCCTCGGGCGCGACGGTCGGCATCCTCGGCGGCACGGGCTCGAGCAAGACGACCCTTGTCCAGCTCATCCCCCGCCTCTACGACGTGACGGAGGGGCGCGTGAAGGTCGGCGGCACGGACGTGCGCGAGTACGACCTTGAGGCTTTGCGCGACGCCGTGGCAATGGTATTGCAGAAGAACCTTCTCTTCTCCGGCACAATAGCCGAAAACCTCCGCTGGGGCAACGAGAACGCCAGCGATGAGGAGCTTGTCGAGGCATGCAGGCTCGCCCAGGCGGACGAGTTTGTCCGCGCCTTCCCCGACGGCTACGACACCCGTATCGAGCAGGGCGGCACCAACGTCTCCGGCGGGCAGAAACAGAGACTCTGCATCGCCCGGGCGCTTCTGAAAAAGCCCAAAATCCTGATCCTTGACGACTCCACCAGCGCGGTGGACACGAAGACCGACGCGCTCATCCGCGCGGGCTTCAAGACCTACATACCCGAGACCACCAAGATCATCATCGCCCAGCGGGTTGCCTCGGTCATGGACGCGGACATGATCCTCATCATGGACAACGGCCACATCGTCGACCGCGGCACGCACGACGAGCTCCTCAAGCGCTGTGAAATCTACCGCGAGATCTACGAGCAGCAGACGAACGGAGGTGAGGACGATGCCTAAAATGCCGATGGGAAACCGCGGCGGCGCTCCCGGCGCCGTGAAGGGAAAACCGAAGGCCGATTTCAGCGCCCTCGGCCGCGCGCTCAAGAGCCTCTTCCGTTACTATCCCCGCCTCGCCCCGCTGACCGCAGTGTGCATTCTGTTTTCCTCCGTGGTCTCGTCCATCCCCTCTCTCTTTGTGCAGAACGTCATCGCCATCATCGAGCGCTGGTACAAGACCGGCGACTGGGCCTCGGCAAGGCCGGAGGTGCTGCGCTATGTGACGCTGCTGGCCTTTCTCTATGTGCTGGCCCTGATCAGCACAACAGTCTACACCCAGCTCATGGCCGTCATGACCCAGGGCTTTCTCAACAAGCTGCGGCAGGAGACCTTCGACCGCATGCAGGATCTGCCGCTGCGCTACTTTGACACCCACCAGCACGGCGACATTATGAGCCACTACACCAACGACATCGACACCCTGCGCATGTTCATCAGTCAGTCCCTGCCGACCTTTATCCAGTCCGGCGCGGTGGTGCTGGTGGTGTTTGCGATCATGCTGTATTTCAGCGTCTGGATGACCTTGGTGCTGATTGCGGGCGTCGTGGCGATGTTCTATGTGACCAAGGTGATCGGCGGCGGCTCCGCCCGCTACTTCGTCGAACAGCAGAAATCCCTCGCCGCGACGGAGGGCATCGTCCAGGAGATGATGAACGGCCAGAAGGTGGTCAAGGTCTTCTGCCACGAGCAGCAGAGCATTGAAGCCTTCAAAAAGCTCAATAACGAGCTGCGCGAGAACAGCCGCAAGGCCAACGCCTACGCGAGTCTGCTCGGCCCCATCATGAACAACATCGGCAATATCCTCTATGTTCTGATGGCCTTTGCGGGCGGCGTGTTCCTGCTCGCCGGGGTGACAAATGTGTCGCTGTCCGGCAAAGCCTTCTCCATCAGCGTGCTGATCCCCTTCCTCGGCATGGCCAAGCAGTTCACCGGCAACGTCAACACCCTGGCCCAGCAGATCAACAACATCGTCATGGCCTCGGCGGGCGCGGGCCGCGTCTTCGCCCTCATGGACGAAAAGCCCGAGACGGACGAGGGCTATGTCACGCTGGTGAACGTGATCGAGAAGCCGGACGGCAGTCTCGAGGAGACGACAGAGCGCACCGGGCACTGGGCCTGGCGCCATCCCCACGGGGACGGGACGCTGACTTATACCCCGCTCAAGGGCGACGTGCGCCTGTTCAACGTGGACTTTGCCTATGAAGAGGGCAAGCAGGTCCTCAACGACGTGACCGTCTACGCGGAGCCCGGCCAGAAGGTGGCCTTTGTCGGCGCGACCGGCGCGGGCAAGACCACGATCACGAACCTCATCAACCGCTTCTATGACATCGCCGACGGCAAGATCCGCTACGACGGCATCAACATCAACAAGATCAAGAAGGCCGACCTGCGCCGCTCTCTCGGCATCGTCCTGCAGGAGACGAACCTCTTCACCGGCACGGTGCTGGACAATATCCGCTACGGCCGGCTCGACGCCACGGACGAGGAGTGCATACAGGCGGCGAAGCTCTCCGGCGCGGACGACTTTATTACGAGACTCCCCGAGGGCTACGGCACCATGCTGATGAACAACGGCGCAAACCTCTCCCAGGGCCAGCGCCAGCTCATCGCCATCGCACGCGCCGCCGTGGCCGATCCCCCGGTGATGATTTTGGACGAGGCCACCTCCTCCATCGACACCCGCACCGAGGCCATTGTCCAGCGCGGCATGGATAAGCTCATGGAGGGGCGCACGGTCTTTGTCATCGCCCACAGGCTCTCCACCGTCAAAAACTCCGACGTCATCATGGTCCTTGACCACGGCAGCATTATCGAGCGCGGCAGCCACGAAAAGCTCCTCGCCGAGAAGGGCACCTATTACCAGCTCTACACCGGCGCGTTCGAGCTGGAATAAAAACCACACGCAAAACAGCCTCAACCGAACCCGGTTGAGGCTGTTTTGCGTACTTTGGACTAAACTGGGATGCTGAGCTTTTTCTTTTTCCCGTCCTCGCGATAGCGGATAATCAGCCTGCCGCGGTGCGGCTCAACGCCGAGGACGTCGTCGCGGCTGAGCTTTTTGAGCCGGTCATAGACGGCGCGCTTGTCCGGGTCATAGTCGCCCACATTGTCGGAGGTGAAGCACACCGCGCCGAAGAGGGCGTTGACGACGGCGAGGGTTTCCCGCTGCCTGCGCGTGAGCTTCATGTTGTCGTCGCGCAGGAGGAAGACGTCGGGATCGCTGCGGAAGGCCCTGCCGTCGAGCTGGCGGCGATAGACGGTATTCAAAAGCGTGTTGCGCGTGGAGGGCACCTCGCGGTGCAGGGGGCGCATGATCCTGTCGCCCAGCCAGTTGAGCGTCATGTCGCAGCCGATGCGGCAGTAGTCCACCAGGCCGAAGGCCGGGGCCAGCGGCACCCCGCAGCCGAGGATCAGCGTGTCGCCCGCGAGCTCTCTGAGAAGCCGCATCCCGTCATACATGACCTGGGCCCGTGTCTTGTCCCGACGGGGGATCAGACAGGCGGCATAGAGAAAGTCGAGCTTCAAAAGCCCGTAGCCCCATTCACGGATCACCGTATCGAAGACTTTTTTCAGGTAGGCGCGAAACTCCTCGTTGTAGATATCCAGTCCGTAGAAGCCCGACCAGTTGCAGCCGCCCGGCTGCGATTCGCCGTTTTCATCTCGCAGCAGCCAGTCCGGGTGCTCTCTGACCAGAATGGACTTCTTCTCTGCCGCAAAGGGGGCGAGCCAGATACCGGGGAGCATACCGCTCTCGCGGATCTGATCGGCGGCGGCCTTCATCCCGTGGGGGAAGCGCTCGTTCGGAACCAGCCAGTCGCCCACGGCGTTCTCGTAGCCGTCGTCGATCTGGAACACGTCGGGCTTCTGCCCGGTGTGCCGAAAGCCCGCCAGGTCCTTTTCGATGGATTCCTCGCTGATGTTCTCATAGAGATTGTACCAGCTCGTATAGCCGGTCAGCTTTCCGTGCTTTGCCGGGGGGATGTCCAGGAGACGGAAGTACTCGTCGAACACCTCGTTCTCTTTGCCTCTGAGGATCACCAGGTCGAACACGGGATAGTCCCCGCTGAAATGATGGCCGCCGCAGTCCTTTTCAAGCCGGATGAGATTGTCGGCCGCGTCAAAGCGGATCACGGTGAAGCCGCTCTCCTCCGCGAGGGAGCCGAAGAGGATGAACTCCTCCCCCCGGCGCACATAGCCGTAAGTAAAGCCGTGCTGATGCCCGGCGGGGCCGTACCGGACAAAGCGGTTGTCGCCGTAGCGGTCGAGACTGTACTTCTCCACCAGCCTGCGCGGCACGTGTTCAAGGCTGTGCAGCTTGTCACGGACGCCGCGCTCATGGCTGTCGCTCCAGGACTGATAGCCGTTGAGAAACAGCCTGTCGTGCTTTTCAAAGGGGAACGCAAAGCTCGCGCCGACATGGCGGAGCACGGACTCGCCTTCACTGTGCAGACGGAGGGTGAAGCGCGCGTCGCTGTTTTCAATCTCCCAGCTTACGCGGCCGCACCGGCCGTTCTCGCTGACGCCGACATAGAAATCGCCGGTGGTCAGCTGGATGTTTGCAAGCCTCATGCCTTCTTCCCCGCCTTGAGTTCGTCGATCCGTCCGAGGATCATCTTCTCATTGTACAGCAGGAAGAGGCACGCGCCGATCACGCAGGTGACGGTCGCAATGACGGCGACGGTGCGGTACTGCCCCGCCTCGACGATCGCCTCGCCGTTCACAATATGCTTGACCGTGACGGAGGTGTAGATCACCATGGACAGGGCCTGGCCCAGCTTCATGGCGAAGGTGCGCGCGGCGAAGAACATGCCGCTGCGGTCCTCGCCGGTCTCCAGCGTGCTGAGTTCGGAGACGTCGGCCACGCAGGCCTGGGGCAGGATGCCGAGTATCGCCATCGGGATACCGGCGCTGACGGCGACGATCAGGCCCCAGACGAAGCCCTGACCGCACAGGGCGGTGATCAGGAAGACGGCGGCATAGGTGAAGAAGCCGACGATGATGAGCTTTTTCTTGCCGAGCCGCGGCGCGAGCTTGTTGACCGGCAGATAGAGCGCGAGGCTCACGACGGTCATGATGACAGTCAGCGTGAAGGTGTTGTCGGAGGGAATGCCCATGAGGCGCGTTTCAAAATCGGCAAGGCCGGTCTGAAACAGGGTGACGGCGAAGAAATAGATCACGTCCGCGTACACAAAGCGGCGGAACTGGCTGTTGGCAAAGGTCTTGACCAGGGAGGCGAAGGCGGGCGTCTGCACGGGCTTGGAGTCGATGTAGGCGCGCTCCTTGATAAACAGGGCGGGGATCAGGCAGGCGACGCAGGCAACAATGCACATGACGCCGATCGCGCTGCGCATGGCGTTCTGCTGGACAAGCAGGATTTCGTTGAGCGTCCCCTGGTCGAGGATGGCGCGCACTTCGTCCATCTTCCCCGCGAGCTGGCCTGTGAGCTCCTCAAGCCCGACGCCCCTGGAGGCGGCGGCCTGAGCGAGGATGGCGTCGATCCTGCCGCCCTGGAACATGCTGGCGAGAGAGGGGATCAGGGTCGCCAGAGAGAAGCCCGCAATATAGGTGAAGGAGATGAAGGTGGAGACGTTGATGCGGTGCTCCTGCGTGTCGCCGAGCTCTGCGATCAGGGCGTTGTACGGCGTGCAGTAGATGGTCATGAACAGGTAGAAGAGCATCAGCAACACGAAGATGATCGTGTTGTTGGTCGTGACGGAGGCGGTCTGCGGCAGCACGAACACGGCCACGGTGATCAGCGCGAAGGGGATGGCAGCCGCCTTCATAAAGGGGATGCGCCGCCCGCCCTTGTAATTGGCGCGGTCGGACCAGCTCGCAATCAGCGGGTCGGTGACGGCGTCAAAGAGACGGCCCACGGCGGTGATGATGCCGAAGAGCGTGAGCGAGGCGATCAGCGGATTTTGCGAGATAAACCCGCTCAGGATGCCGTTGGTATCGAGAAAGCGCTCTGCCGAGCCGGTGTACAGATGGACAAGCCAGGTCGAGATGATGCCGCTGAGAAGGCTCCAGCCGAACTGACCGACGGCAAAGACCCACAGCAGCTTGTTGGTGATGGGCTTTTTTTGCATTATCAATGTCGCTCCCTTTTATATTCTGATTTTGATCTTGGCAGAAGTTTTTTAGTGTGGAGAGTGAAGAGTGGAGAGTGGAGTTAAGGAGCGCCTTCGGCGCGATAAAATTATGGGCTTCGCCCATTCTATTCCAATCCGTCCGCGAAGCGGACACCACAACTCTACTCTTCACTCTCCGCTCTTATTTCGTCGCCAGCTTGACCGCCTCGTAGGCGCCGTTGTAGATCCCGGCGTTCTTCGCGCGCAAAATGCAGCGGCACATGGCGGGCAGGATCTCGTCGCCGTTGGTGATCTCATCGAGCATGGCGAGGACTTCCTCGGTCTTCTCACACTCATAGGTGCCGTCGCCGACCTCGGCCGCGCGGATCGCACCCCAGGCCTCGTGGCCGCCGACGCGGTGGATCATGATCTTCGGCACGGGGTAGAAGCTCAGCTCGCTGGGCTTGGTGAGCAGCACGTCGCACACGCGCATCAGCAGGTTCGTCACATACACGGCGGCGAAGATGTCCTTATGGCAGAAGACCTGAATACCCCGAATCGCCCCGTCGTTTTCGAGAAAAGCCTTTGAAGCCTCATAGTCGTCAAAGTGGGTCTCGGCCATGGTCTTGAGCTCCGGGATGTGGGCGGCGATAGAGGTCCAGACCTCAAAGTGGTCGCCGGTGTTGATGAGCAGCGTCGCCTTGCCCGCTTTGATCTGCGGCAGGAGATGGCGGATGATGTCCTCAAAGAGCTTCTGCTGCGCCCCCGCGCCGCCAATGGACAGGAGATAGCGCCTCGGTGCGCCCTTCTCCATGCGGTCGAGCCGCGCCTTGCAGTCGGCCTCAATGTTCTCCACAAACTCGTGGTCGATGTAATGGCCCACGTCAAAGACCGTACCCTTCGGCATGGGCTTGAGCTGCCGCTTCTTGTCCATGCCGCGCAGCATCTTGTAGCCGAGGAAGGACGAGGGGGTCTGGACGGTGTGGATGCTGCCCTCGGACAGATGCAGGGCCATGGGCCAGTTGTCGGGAATGGCGTTGACCACCTTTGTAAAGCCCGCGTGAATCGCGGCCTGGGCGGGCCAGACATGGGTCGCGACATAGGGCACGTCCTTCGGCAGATTTTTCAGCAGCGTCGCCATCAGCTCCGCGCTCTTCTGGTCGGCGGCGTTGTAGGTCAGCTTGCGGAAGCCCTCGGAATTGATCGGCTCCCAGACAAATTTGTTAAAGAGCTTTGAACGCTGGCTGATTCTGGAGCCGAGGGAGTACAGGTCATTCTGCCCGGAGATGATCCTGGTGCAGGTCGTCTCGGGGAAGGAGTTGAGATCCAGCCAGTAGGGCTCATACCCCAGCGCGTGGGCCGCCGAGGCGATGGCCATGGAGATGCGGTAGTGGCCGTAGCCCATGCGGATGTTGCCGACAATCACGGCGTTTTCCGGCAGCTCAAGCCCCGGCTCGTCCGTCAGCACCAGCGTCTTGACACCCAGAGGGGCGAGAACAGGGTTCTCGACCGCCTTGAAATAGTAATTCCGGGCGCTGTCGTCCCCGTATTTTTTCAGAAACTTTTCCTTCTGGCGGCAGGCCTTGCGGTAATCCGCCGAAGCGATGGCGTTGCCGAAGATGGTTTTTGCGCGATCCATAAGCCGTATTCCTCCACGTCTTGACAAAAAAGTAAAACTGTGATAGTCTGTCTATCAATCTGATAGACAGACTATCACAGAGAGTGGTGATTGTCAATATGGGTACGGAAAAAACCGGAAAAACTTTGCGTGATCTGCGCGAGGAGAGCATTGTCTATGTCGCGGCGGAGCTTTTTCTGCGCGACGGGATCGAAGCGGTCAAGATGACCGACGTGGCCGAGAAAGCGGAGGTGGGCGTCGCCTCCCTCTACCGCTACTTCGGCACGAAGGAGACGCTGGTCATCCGCGCCGGGGCGCTTCTCTGGCGCGACCTGCACACCCTGTTTCAGACGGTGTACGAGGCGGAGGACTTCCTCGCCTGTTCGGGGATGGCGCGCATCTCCCGCCTCTTCGGCGTTTACCGCACGCTCTATCGGGAGCAGGGGGCGTTCATCCGCTTTGTCGGGGAGTTCGACAGCTTTGTCATCCGCGCAAATCCAGATCCCAAAGTCATGGCGGAATATGAGCAGAGCGTGCTGAACTTCTTCCCGGTCTTTCTCGATGCCTACGAGGCGGGGGTAGCGGACGGGACGGTGCACCCCGTCCCGTCCCCAAAGCTCTATTACGACGGGGTCTGCCACGCGCTCATGGCCCTGGCGCAGAAGCTGCTGCGCGGGGAAATCCTCGCCACCGACGGCTTTGACGACGCGGAGGAGCTTGACCTGCTTCTCGATATGGCCGAAAGCTGGCTGCGCCGGGAGGCATAAGGCAACACCGCATAATTCGGCAAGAGCAGATCCTGAGAAAATTTGGGTTCTGATAAAGCTTTTTCGCAGATGTACTTTGTGTACCTCAAGAAAAAGTGACGAAATCAGGGCACAAATTTTCCAGGAGATGCCGCAGGCGGATTGTGCGGTGTTGCCATAAGAAAAACCGGGCGAATACGTATCTTGTCTCACGTATTCGCCCGGTTTTCATTTCGCTGTGACGCGATAGATTTTATACCCCGTCTCGCGGCTCAGGGGCTGTACCAGCTCCGCCGCGGCCTTGGGATAGTAGTACGCGCGCAGGTAGGAGATCGTGCGCTTGATGTTGTGGTCGATGAGATACACGTCCTCCCGATTCACAAGCTCGGGGAAGGGGTTCTCAATCCCCCAGTCATCCAGCACCGCCTCAATGGAGGGGTGGCCCATGCTCCACCCGCCGAGCAGCAGCAGCTTTTCTGCATAGAGCGGGGGCGGCGTCTCCAGCGGGGAATAGAGCTGGTGGTCGATGGCCCAGACCTTGACGAGATAGAGGTGCTCGTCGTCCTCCAGCAGCCTTGCGACGGCGGCTTTTTCGGCGCTCTTGTCCTCAATGCGGTTGTGGCTGTCAAACAGGCAGTACGCGCGGTTCGTGCGGTAGCTGACAAACAGACTCACAAGCAGCAAAACGGTCAGCAGCAGCTTTTCGCCGCGCAGGCGCTTTTCGTCCATCTGCATCCCCAGCACCGCCGCCATGGCGAGAAAGAGGCCGGCGTCCACGCGGTTGGCGAGATAGCGGTCCGACCAGATCATCAAGAGGTAGATAAGCCCGAACATGCCGAAGAGGTACGCGAGGCTGACCCAGGTCCCGGCCCCGCGTTTCCCGCAGGCAAGCCAGACCGCCAGCAGCAGCGCAAAGCCCCAGAAGGGCCTGTCCTGCGTAAAGCCCATCAGGCATTCGTTGAGGAAGACGCCGAGGCACTCGCCGGGCGTGCGGCGGGCGACGCGCTCGTCCCGCGCGGCGATGAGCGTATGGAGGGTTTCCATGTTGAACTTCTCTTTGTCATAGAAGCTCCACTTCTTCATCATGTAGACGAAGTTCTCGTCCATGCCGACGGAGTCGTAGACCTCCGGCATCTGGGCATACTCCGGCGTCTGAAAGTCGAGGAAGAGGCTGCGGGTGTCGTTGAACTCCCGGAAGCCGCCCGCCTCGGGTCTCTGCCACGCGAGATAGTCCGCGGCGAAGAGTCCCGCCGCGAGGACCGCCAGTAGGACAAACGGCGCGATCACGCGCAGATACTGCCGCAGCCGCCCGGCGAGGGGGAGAGCCCGGTTCTTCGCGCCGCGCTCAAAGAGCAAAATGAGGACGCCCGCCGCCGTCAGCAGCGCGCAGACCCCGAACTCCTCAAAGCGCCACACATAACCCGCCAGCGCCAGCAAGATGCCGAGCGTGAGCGGGATTTTTTCTGCCTTCCCGTCCCCACGCAGGGCGTCGATCATCAGGCACATGCCGCCGACCGTGCCGAGGGCGGCGGGCTTGGAGAAGTTCATGCTCAAGTAGCAGTCCGTCCCGAAGGCGAGCAGCAGCATCGCCGTCATCACGAGCGCGGGCCCGGTACGATAGCGCCGCAGCAGC
Source organism: uncultured Eubacteriales bacterium (assembly GCA_900319695.1). GTDB lineage: Bacteria > Bacillota > Clostridia > Oscillospirales > Oscillospiraceae > Limivicinus. The sequence continues at coordinate 79,741 of ONPN01000008.1, read as the reverse complement.
GTCCAGGTCATAGCCGTGAAGCCGAGGAAGAGCAGCAGATACTGCGAGGCGGAGTACCAGTTGAAGCCGTCGCCCAGCAGGGTATAGACGGTTTTCAGCAGCCAGCCGAGGCAGATGTTGACAAAGGGCACAAAGGCCGTCTTGCGGCTGAGCTGCCCGTCGACAAATTTGGAGATAAACAGATCGTCGTTGGTCTCCCACATCGGGGCAAAACAGGTGAGCATCACGGCCAGAAAGGCCGCGTTCACGGCGAAGGCCAGCAGGAGGCGCGGCCAGGCCCTGTTTTTTCCTTGATTCATGGCGCGTCCCTCACTTCAAAATGCGGTAGATGCTCATGCCCGTGCGCGTACTCAGCGGTTCGACCGGCACCGCGCGGGCGCTGCTGTCATAGTGCTGACGGATAAAGTCAAGCGTGAGCTCGATGTTGTCTTCGATGATGTAGACCTTGCTGTTGCCGACGCTGTCGCGGTAGGGGTTCGTGACCCCGTAGCGGGCGAGGTTGTCCATGATCGTCGGGTGCAGGCAGTCAAAACCGCCCAGCAGCACGATCCTGTCCCAATACCCCGCCGGGACGGGCTCGAACGGCGACCACAGCCCGTCGGTCACGGCGTCGAGCTTGGCGAGATAGACATGCCTGTCGTCCTTCAACAGCTCCTCATACGCCGCGCGGGTTTCGCTTTTATCCTCCGCCTCCACGCTGCGGAAGGAGCCGCGCGTGAGAAAATAGCTTGACACAAGCGCGAGGGCCAGCACCGCGAGCGTCAGCATACGCTCGTTTTGCAGCTTTTCGCGGTTCAGCGTCAGGGCGGGCGCCGCCGCAAGGGCCAGCAGCAAGCCGAGATCGACCCGCGCGACCAGATAGCGCCCGCGATAGATCAGATAGAGATAGGCCGCCCCGAAGATCCCCACAGCAAAGAGGAGGCTGAGCAGGTCGCTCCATCCGTGCTCTCCCGCCGCGAGCCACAGAATCAGAATCAGCAGCAGCCCGTAGACCGGCAGCTGCGAAAAGAAGCCGGGCACAGCCTTGTCGAGAAAGAGGCCGACGCACTCACCGGCCGAGGGATGGGGGAAGCGCTCGTCCCGCGCCTCGGTGATGCTTTGCATGACCGCGCCGGAGAAAGCGTCGGGGTCAAAGTAGTCGCCGTCGCCCAGCAGACGCACGTCTGCTTCGGAGAGACCAAGGGCGTCGTAGGCGTCTGGCATGTCCTGATACGCCGGGCGGCCGTAGTCGGAATAGTCCACGCGGATCGCGTCAAACTCGTGGTAGATGCTCCACGGCTCCTTTGACCAGGCCTGCTCGTTGACGGCGTAAAACCCGGCGGAGATCGCAAGCACCAGCACAAACGGCAATGCGAGCCGCAGCACACGCCGGACTTTCGCGCCGTCCTTGTCTGCGAGAATGTCCCGGAACGGGCGCAGGGCCAGCGCCGCCGTGATGGCAAAGCAGGGCAGAAACTCCATCATCCTCAGCATGAAGCCGAACACCGCGAGCAGGACGCCGGGGACGAGCAGGGGAGCCCGCCGACTCTCCCGCTCCGAGGCGGTCAGCAGCAGGGCCATGCCGCCCACGGTGCAGACCGCGGCGGTCTTGGTGTAGTTGATGAGGCTGTAGACGTCCACCCCGAAGAACAGCAGCAGCACCGTCCCGACCGCGAGACCGCGCTTCACGCCGAGCTTTTCGCACACGGCAAAGCACAGGGCGGTCAGCCCCATGAAGAGCAGGGCGTACTGGCAGTATGTATGCCAGGCCGCGTCCCGTCCAAGCACATCATAAATGAGCTTGAGCAGCCAGCCGAGCACGATGTTGATATAGGGGATGAAGGGTGTGCTCTGTGCCATCTGCCCGTCGACGAAGGCCGCGAGAGTGAGATCGTCGTTGCTCTCAAAGCCGACGCGCACAAAGAGCACCGTCAGCATGAGGAAGACGGCGTTCAGAAGAATCGCGGCGCGCAGACTGGCACCGGAGCTGTGTTCGGTTTTGATGGGAGTTGCCATAGAATCAGTCATACCTCTTGATAATATCGGACACATCCTGCAAAGAGATAAACGCCTTGTCGTCGATACGGAAGACGAGCTGTCTCAGCCGGTTGATCTGGAAGCGGTTGACAATGAAATAGAGGATTTGCTTCTCGCTCTTGGAGTAGCCGCCCGTCGCGCTGACAATGGTGCCGGCAGCCTGAAAGCTCTGGGCCAGGACGTCGGAGATCTCGTCCGCCTTCGTGGTGACGATCATGGCGCACTTGGCGCGGTCAAGGCCCTCAACGATGAAGTCCACCGTCTTGGAGCCGACGAAGTAGGTCACAATGGAGTACAGAGGCAGGACCCAGCTGTTGATCACAATGCCGCAGAGAATGTAGAGAATCGTGTTGTAGATCATCACAAAGCCGCCGAGCGTGAGGCCCATGCGCTTGGCAAAGGTCACGGACAGCACATCGATGCCGTCGATGGCCCCGCCGAAGCGGATGGTGAGACCGCTGCCGACGCCGGAGATTACGCCGCCGTAGATCGCGCACAGCAGCAGGTCGCGCCCGGCGAGCGGGGAGACGAAGTTCACGTCGACCGGCAGCACCTCCATGATCAGCCAGGAGCCGAAGGAATACATACCGACTGCATGGAGCGAATAGATCGTGAAGGCCAGGCCTTGCCGTTTGAGCCCGAAGAGGAAGATCGGCAGGTTCAGCAGCACCAGGCACAGAGACAGCGTGAAGTGAGCGGGCGTCAGCTGGTCGATCAGCATGGACGTTCCCGACATGCCGCTGTCGTAGAGCTTGACCGGGTAGAGGAACATGGTCACACCGAAGGCGTTGACAAGTCCGGCCACGGTCAAAAACAGGAAGTTGACCGGCCGCAGCTCCTTCAATTGCGATTTGAGCTTATTTTTCATTTCGGCTTTCACGGACACCGATCCTCCCGTAGATTAAAAAACGTATTGCACAAGAACGATATAGGTGATCGTCCCCGACAGGATGCTGAGCAGGGAATTGCGCTTCCAGACATGCAGCAGCACGATGATCGACACAGCGATCAGCTCCGGGAGACCATGCGGCGAGGTGAGGATCGGGGTATTGCGCAGGCAGTAGACCACCAGCATCCCGATGATCGCCGGGGGTAGCACCTTGCCCAGATAGACGACATAGGCGGGCAGAACCTTCTTGAAAACCAGAAAGGGGCTGAAACGCAGCAGCGCGGTTCCGATCGCCATGACGGCGATGAGGACGGCGGCGTGGAGGGAAGCGCCGCTCATTTGACCGCCCCCTTCCCGGGCTCAAGACTCGGCCTCAGCAGCGTGAGCGCCAGGGCAATGAGCAGCATGGCGGGGATCAGAAACTTTTCCGGCCCGAAGATGAGCAGGCTTAAAAGCGTGCAGCCCAGCCCCGCGAGCACGGGCCGGTGCTCTTTGACGGTGAGCCACTGTTCAACCAGCGCGGTTATAAACAGCGCGGTCATGGAGAAGTCCACCCCCTCTGAGGAGAAGGGCAAAACCTCGCCCAGGAGGTTTCCGAGTATACCGCCGATGATCCAGTAGCAGTGGTTAAACAGCGTCACCAAAAAGCGGTAGAGATTTACGTCCACGCCAGCCGGGGCTTCGCCGGTGCTGAGTAGGGAGTAAGTCTCGTCCGTCAGACCGAAGATCAGATAGGGCTTGTAGGCGCCCGCGTCCTTGTAGCGGCCGATCATGGAGATGCTGTAAAAGAGATGGCGGGCGTTGACCATCAGCGTGGTGAGCGCGGTCGTGAGCACCGACGCCGCGCCCGCGATCAGCCCGACCCCGACATACTGCATCGAGCCGCCGTAGATCAGCAGACTCATGCAGAAGGCCCAGGGCACGCCGTAGCCCGCGTCGCGCAGCAGGATGCCGAAGCCGATGCCGAGCACCAGATAGCCCGCCATGACGGGGATGGAGGTGATAAACGCCTGTTTGACTGTCTCTCGCTTCATACTTTGCAGGCGCTTCTCCTCATTTCACACTTTCCGCAAAGCGCAGGAAGGCGGCGCGACCGGCCTCGTCGCGCTTGAAGACGCCAGCGTGCTCCAGCACCTTCATAAACACCACGCCGACCTCCTGACGGAGAATGGACTCGGTGTTCTCGGCGGTAAAGGTATAGCGGGTCTTGAGCTCTTCGACCCACTCGGCGTGTTTAGCGCAGCTCTCGCTTTTGGAAACGTCGCCGCCGGAGACGAGGATTTCCTCCAGCTCCCTGAGCTCCGCCTTGAGACGGGCCGGCAGCACCGCCAGACCCATGACCTCAATGAGGCCGATGTTCTCTTTCTTGATGTGGTGCAGCTCCTGATGCGGGTGGAAGAGGCCGAGGGGGTATTCCTCAGTGGTGAGGTTGTTGCGCAGCACCAGATCCATCTCAAAGTCCGCGCTGCGGCGTCTCGCGATGGGCGTGATGGTGTTGTGGGGCTCGCCGTCGGTCTCGGCAAAGACCGTGACGCTCGGGTCGGAGTAGGCGCGCCAGGCTTTCAGAATCTTTTCCGCCAGCTCCGCGACGCGCACCTTGTCAGCGGCGCGCAGACGGATGACGGACATAGGCCACTTGACGATCCCGGCCTGCACGTCCTCAAAGCCGGAGAAGCGCAGCTCCGTCTCGATCCCGGCTTTCGCCATGGCAAAGTCGTAGTGCCCGCCCTGAAAATGGTCGTGGCTGAGGATGGAGCCGCCCACGATAGGCAGATCGGCGTTGCTGCCGAGGAAGTAGTGCGGGAAGAGATCGACGAAGTCGAGCAGCTTGTTGAAAGCGGCCCGGTCGATCTTCATGGGTACATGGCGGCTGTTGAGCACGATGCAGTGCTCGTTGTAGTAGACATAGGGGGAGTACTGGAGGCAGAAGTCCTCGCCGTTGAGCTTCATCGGGATGAGGCGGTGGTTGGCCCTGCCCGGATAGTCGAGACGGCCCGCGTAGCCCTCGGCCTCGCGGCACAGCAGGCACTTGGGATAGCCGCTGGCCTTGGCCTTTCCGGCGGCGGCGATGGCCTTGGGGTCCTTCTCGGGCTTGGAGAGGTTGACCGTGATGTCAAGCTCGCCGTACTCGGTGGCACTCTTCCACTTGAGATCCTTCGCCACACGGTAGCTGCGGATATAGTCGCTCGCGCGGCTGAGGGCGTAGTAAAAATCGGTGGCCTTCTCGGGGCTCTCCGCGTAGAGCTTATTGAAGCGCGCGATCACCTCGGAGGGGCGAGGGGTCAGCAGGCCCATGAGCTTCGAGTCGAACAGATCCTTCTCGGTGATGCCGTCGCCGATGAGACCCTTCTCCACGGCATAGTCGATCAGCTCAGAGAGGATTTCCTCGATGTCGCTCTCCGGGATGCTCTCGGGTCTCGTGAAGCTGTCCAGCCCCAGGGCGGCAAGCAGGGTGTTCTCAGCCCAGACGCGGTCGGCTTCCTCGATGAGTCCGTTTTTGACGCTGTAGTTTACCAGCTTTTCAATGCTCTCGTCGATCATATCTTTTACTCCTTCACTTGTTTGATAGAAAGAGAAATCCGCTTTTTCTTTTCGTCCACATCGAGCACGACGACCTTGACAATATCGCCCACGGCCAGAACCTCGCTCGGGTGGCGGATGAACTTATTGCTGATCTGGGAGACGTGAACCAGGCCGTCCTGATGGACGCCGATGTCCACAAAGGCCCCGAAGTCGATGACGTTTCTCACCGTGCCGGTGAGCACCATACCGGGCTTGAGGTCGCCGATCTCCAATACGTCCTTTCTGAGCAGGACGGGCGGCAGCTCGTCGCGCGGGTCGCGGCCCGGCTTCAGCAATTCACTGATAATATCGTTTAAGGTGGGCTCGCCCACGCCGCAGTCTTCAGCGGCTTTCGCAAGGCCGTAAGCCCCGACGCGGGTCTTGAGCTCCGCGAGCCTTCCGGCCTTCACGTCGTCGAGGGTGTAGCCGCAGAGCTTCAAGAGCTTCTCCGCCGCGGCGTAGCTTTCCGGGTGGACGGCGGTGTTGTCCAGAACCTGACTGCTCTCCGGCACGCGCAGAAAGCCCGCGCACTGCTGGAAGGCCTTGGGGCCGAGCTTCGGCACCTTGTTGATTGTCTTGCGGCTGGTGAAAATGCCGTTTTCCTCGCGATAGGTCACGATGTTTTTCGCGGTGGTCTTGTTGAGACCGGACACCCGCTGCAAAAGCGCCGGGGACGCGGTGTTCACGTCCACGCCGACGGCGTTGACGCAGTCCTCCACCACGCCGTCCAGGGTCTCGGCCAGCTTGGCCTGGGGCATGTCGTGCTGATACTGGCCCACGCCGATGGCCATGGGGTCGATTTTCACAAGCTCCGCCAGCGGGTCCTGCAGGCGCCGCGCGATGGACACCGCCGAACGCAGATTTACGTCATAGTCGGGAAATTCCTCCGCCGCGAGCTTGGAGGCCGAGTACACGGACGCCCCCGCCTCGTTGACGATGGCGTAGCTCACCGCGCCGTGCAGCTGCTCGATCATCTCCACGGTCATCTGCTCGGTTTCGCGGGAGGCGGTGCCGTTGCCGATGGCGATATGGGCAACGGCATCCTTGCGGATCAGGGCCGAGAGCTTGCGGATCGCCTCGTCCTTGTGCTTCTCGGAGAAGGTGGGGTAGACCACCGTCGTGTCCAGCACCTTGCCCGTGCCGTCCACCACCGCGACCTTACAGCCGTTGCGATAGCCGGGGTCGAGGCCCATCGTGACCTTGCCCTTCACGGGCGGCTGCATCAGGAGGGGCTTTAAGTTCAGGCCGAACATTTTGATCGCACCGTCGTTGGCCGTCTCGGTGAGGGCGTTTCTGGTCTCCCGCTCCATCGAGGGGAAGATCAGGCGGTCATAGGCGTCGTCCGCCGCCGCGCGCACAAAGGCCATGGCGGGACTGCCCGGCTTGATGACGGCGCGGCGCACGCGCTGGAGGGCAGCGTCCCTGTCAAGCTCGATCGAAACCTTCAAAAAGCCCTCCTTCTCCCCGCGGTTGACGGCGAGGATCTGGTGCCCCTGCAATCTGGACAGGGCCTGGCGGAAGTCGTAGTACAGGCGGTAGACCGAATCGTCCTCCGTCGCCGCCTCGCTGCGCAGGAGACCGCGGGCGCTGATGAGCTCACGCAGCATGGCGCGGATGGCGGCGTCGTCCGAGATGTTCTCCGCAATGATGTCAGACGCCCCGGCGAGAGCGTCTTCCACGCTCTCCACGCCCTTCTCGGGGTCGACATAGGCCTCGGCCAAGACCTCGGGCGCGGGGCTGTCGGGCCGCTGCTCGAAGAGCTCAAGGGCCAGGGGCTCCAGCCCTTTCTCCTTCGCCATGGTGGCACGGGTGCGGCGCTTGGGCTTGTAGGGCCGATAGAGGTCCTCCAATACGGCCAGGGTCTCGGCCGCGTCAATTTCAGCGGCGAGTTCCTCCGTGAGCTTGCCCTGCTCGGCAATGGAGTTTTTGACGGTCTCCTTGCGCTCAAAGAGGCCGCGCAGATATTGAAGCCGTTCCTCAAGCGTGCGCAGGGCGGTGTCGTCCATCGCGCCGTGCAGCTCCTTGCGGTAGCGGGCGATAAAGGGGATGGTGTTCCCCTCGTCCAGCAGATTGATAACATTTTCAATATGGTTCAGGGGCCGGTCAAGCTCCCGCGCCAGAATTTCGCTGATGCTTTCCATGGTTGCTCCTTTTCATTCGATTGCGAAACTACGTTTCACAATCGAGGGACTCGCGCTCATCGCACGCGGCTCGCGTAAGATCGCCGCGTTTGGTCGGCGCGAGGCCTCGCACAGCTCGGCTCAGGGTGTTTTTGACGTGGCAAAGCTACGTCAAAAACGGATTTGATTTCCGACTGTTCATGTGAATACGATCATTTCTATAGTATCTCTGCAAAAGTATCTCTGCAAAAGATTTATTCGGGACGTTTGCCCTTCCTCGGCAGAGGATGTTTCTTGCCGTCGGGCGTCTGGATATAGGTGTTCTCCAAGAGCTCGATGGTCCCGCGGCGAAACTCCGCGATGTATTCTTTCCGAAGCGCGTCGCGCTCGGCGAGCTCTTCTTCGGTCAAGGCCCGCTCCTTTGCCAGATGCGCGAGCTCATTGATACGGTCTATCTTTTCTTTAACCACAACTCCACACTCCACACTAATCCTCAATGGTCCCCAGCTCGTCAAGGGTCAGCTCAAAGGCTGGGATAAAGTACAGCAGGAAGTAGTCCACCTCCGGCAGATGGTAGTCCTCCAGGGCCTGGCGGGTCTGCCGCTCGGCGGAAATAAAGTCGCTGTTGCCGGCCTTGCGCTCTTCAATGCACTTGATATAGGCCGACAGCTTGTCCGCCGCCTTGACCAAATCACGGCAGCGTTTGGCGGCCCCGCCGTCGAGGTACGGCTCAAAGGCGCCGCGCAGCTCGTCCGGCAGGGTGTTGAGCAGCTTTTCACTGGCCAGACGCTCCACCTCGCGGTAAGCGCCCTTGATCTGCGCGCTGTGATATTTGATGGGGGTCGGCAGATCGCCGGTCAAAATCTCGGAGCAGTCGTGGTAGAGGGCCACAGCGGCGTATTCCTCGGGATCGCAGGGCACCTGCATCACGTCGCGCCGGATGACGCCCAGGGCGTGGGCGATGACCGCGACCATGTGGCTGTGCTCCTGGATGTTCTCGGGCAGGGCGTTGCGCATAAGGCTCCAGCGCTCGATATAGCGCATGCGTGAGAGATAGGCAAAAAAGTTGTAACTCATATAAATCCTTCCGTTTCTATTATTGTAAGCTGTTCCCCGACGCGGTAGAGCCCTTTCTCCGTGGGCTCGGAGCCCGGAGCGAAGAGCCCGGCGTAGTGTTCGAGGAAGTAGTCGTCGATATGTTCCAGATAGAGATAGTCGTAGCCTTCCCGCAGCTCCCGCATCCAGTCCTCCGCGGAGAGCTCGCGGTCGGCAAAGGCGTCCGCCCAGGGCATCTCGGGCGCGGGGCCAAGGAACCACTCTCCCGTCGGGACGGTGGTATGAGGGCGCAGGAGATAGCACACACCGGTGGAGCTGCCCCCGGTATCGCCCTGGCTGACCCGGCACAGCCGCACGGGCTGTCCGTCCGAGAGGCGGTCAAGCTCCTTAACCAGAGCGCGGTACTCCGTATAGACAGGGTCCTGTACGGCAATATCCGTGCGCCGCGCCACGTCCAGCGCCCGCCCGAAGGGGGAGAGCAGCGCGAACACCGCGAGCGCTGCGCAGACCGAGCCGACGCTCTGGTCCGTCTCGGTGAAGAAGCGCACAAAGGCCAGCAGCGCCGCCGTATAGACCGCATAGAGCAGGATGCCGACGTAGCGGTCAAACTGGGCGAGGACGACGGCTTCCCACCAGCCGAATTTGAAGATGTAGACGTAGCAGAGGCTGATATAGTAGCTCGCCGCCATGACCGCGAGCGCCGGGAGCACGAGCCTTCGAGCCGCGCGAAGATGGCCCCTGCGCCGGTCTGTCAGCCGGATCAACGTGTACAGCGCCGCGATCGAGACGAGCAGCAGCAGCCAGTACGGGCAGGCGAAGCCCTTGATCCGCACCGTGTCGGTCAGCAGACGGCGGTAGTAATCGTCGTGCACGATCTGCTGCCAGCTCTCGCCCTCTCTGTGCAGGGCATAGCGCAGGGCCAGGCGCAGATCCACCGCTCCCTCCTTGCTGGAAAAGCTCTGCGTCACACCGTCAATGGACTTGCGCAGCGTCCACACCCCGAGCGGGACAAGCACCGACCCCGCCGCAAGGGCGAGCCTCCGGCCCCGGTTTTTCCCGTTTCGCAGCAGCATCTCCGCCGCGTAGGCCGCCGCCAGAAAGAAGGAAAACAGCAGTCCGGCGGGCTTGGCCAGCACCAGAAACGCGCAGGCGCTGTAGACATAGAGATCATAGCGCGGCCTGTCCTTATCCGTCTCGGTGAACACCGCCGCCAGTCCGCCTCCGAGGGCGGCGCAGAGAAAGGGGTCGATGTAGAGAGAGCAGTACGGCTCACTCGCGTCCATCATCAGCGGGCACATCAGCACCATCGCCGCCGCGAGGATCAGGCGCAGGGGCTTTTTAAAGTCCAGTCCGCGGAGGAAGGGAAAGAAAAAGGCGAGCAGAAAGCTCTGATAGGCGGCGTACATCACCCATTCGGTGTAACCCGCGTCTCTGCCAATAAGGGCGTACAGGCGCAGAAACAGGTATTCCGGCAGGGCCATGCCGGGGGGATAGGCGGGAAACGCAGTCGCGGCCGCCCCGGCCGAGGGCAGCAGCCCCGTATAGTACATGGCCTTGACCGTGTCCGCCCAGTGGGTCATCTCGTCTATGCGCCGGACTTCGCGGCCATAATTGATATAGAAGAGTCCGGCCAGCGTCAGCAGAAACAGGAGCGCCGCGGGCGTGAAGACCTTCCCGGCGAGCGCTTTCAGCTTCCCGGCCGCGAGCCTGAACGACGCCGCGTACAGCAAAAGCGCCAGAAGACAGATCGCCCAGACCCCGGCCTCAAGCAGCCCCGCCGCCCCGAACAGGAAGAGCAGCAGCATGAGCGCCGTGAGGGAGATGGGCAGCGCTTCCTCGTACCGCAGCTCAAAGCGCGCGGCGGCAAAGACGCAGCCGGCGGAGAGCAGCAGCGCGCAGATCAGATAGAACAGCAAAAGAGAGCCCATACGGCGATCCTCCGGTTCGGCCGAAATGTCATAGCACTGTATTGTAACATGGTCTGAAACGGATTTCAACAGCGGGCGGCGCGATAATTGCAATCATAACGCAAAGAAATCCTTGCAAAACGCAAAAAGCGGTGATAAAATTTATCTTTGTCTTGATATGTAATAAAGTATGGATAAAGTAAGGGAGTATTGCTTCATGGATAAGCTCAGAAACATCGCCATCATCGCCCACGTCGACCACGGCAAGACCACGCTCGTGGACGAGATGCTCAAGCAGTCCGGTGTATACCGGGAGAATCAGGAAATTGTGGACCGCGTCATGGACTCGGGCGACCTCGAGCGCGAGCGCGGTATCACCATCATGGCCAAGAACACCGCCGTCTGGTACGGCGACACCAAAATCAACATCGTCGACACCCCGGGCCACGCCGATTTCGGCGGCGAGGTGGAGCGTATCTTAAAAATGGTCAACGGCGTCATCCTGTTGGTGGACGCCGCCGAAGGCCCCATGCCCCAGACCCGCTTCGTTCTGAGCCGTGCCCTGGAGCTCGGCCACCGCGTCATCGTCGTGCTCAACAAGATCGACCGCCCCGACCAGCGCATTCACGAGGTCGTGGACGAAATCCTCGAGCTGCTCATGGACCTCGACGCCACCGACGAGCAGCTCGATTCCCCGATGCTCTTCTGCTCCGGCCGCAACGGCACCGCGAGCTACTCGCCCGAGGTGGAGGGCACCGACCTCAAGCCCCTGTTTGAAACCATCCTCGAGTACATCCCCGAGCCGGAGATGAACACCGACGCGCCCTTCCAGATGCTGGTCAGCAGCATCGACTATAACGAATATGTGGGCCGCATCGCCGTGGGCCGCATCGAGCGCGGCATCATCAAGCAGAATCAGGAGATCGAGGTCTGCAACTACCACGATCCGGACGCCCCCACCCTCAAGGCCAAGGCGGTGAGCCTGTACCAGTTTGAGGGCCTCAACCGCGTCCCCGTGACCGAAGCCTCCGCCGGCAACATCATCGCCATGAGCGGCATCGGCGAGGTCACCATCGGCGACACCATCTGCGCCAAGGGCTTTGCCGAGCCTCTGCCCTTCGTCAAGATCAGCGCCCCGACTCTCGAGATGACCTTCTCCGTCAACGACAGCCCCTTCGCCGGGCGCGAGGGCAAGTTCGTCACCTCCCGTCAGATCAAGGACCGCCTCTGGCGCGAGACCCTCAAGGACGTGTCCCTGCGCGTGTCCGAGGTGGAGAACAGCACCGACAGCTTCAATGTCGCGGGCCGCGGCGAGATGAGCCTGTCCATCCTGATCGAGACCATGCGCCGTGAGGGCTACGAGTTCCAGGTCTCGCCCCCGCGCGTGCTGTTCCGCGAGATCGACGGTCAGCTCTGCGAGCCGGTTGAGCGCGTCGTGGCCGACGTGCCGCAGGACGCCATGGGCTCCGTGATGGAAAAGCTCGGCGCGCGCAAGGGCACCTTCCTTGAGATGACCCCCGTCGGCAGCCGCATGAAGCTGGAGTTCCTGGTCCCGTCCCGCGGCCTCTTCGGCTACCGCAACGAGTTTCTGACCGACACCAAGGGCGAGGGCATCATGGCCTCCGTCTTTGAAAAGTACGAGCCCTACAAGGGCGACATCGCCCGCCGCAACACCGGCTCCCTGATCGCGTGGGAGACCGGCGAGGCCTGCGCCTACGGTATCTGGAACGCCCAGGAGCGCGGCGCCATGTTCATCACCCCCGGCACCAAGGTCTACGGCGGCATGGTGGTCGGCGTCTGCCCCAAGTCTGACGACGTGCCCGTCAACGTCTGCCGCACCAAGCACCTGACCAATACCCGCGCCTCCGGCTCGGACGAGGCTCTGCGCCTGGTCCCCGCGCGCCAGATGAGTCTGGAGCAGTGCCTGGAGTTTTTGGCCGACGACGAGCTGCTGGAGGTCACGCCCAAGAGCCTGCGCCTGCGCAAGAGCATCCTCGACCACAGCCTGCGCATGAAGACCGTCATGCGCAACCGCTGAAAGCAGCCGACTGCGTCTTTACACATTGAGATAATAATGAGTTTCGTCCGTGTGCACCCTCGCGGCGGCGGAGCTTCCATCAAATCGGGAGGAAATCATGAACGCGAAGTTTCTTTCTTATCTGATCAAGCGTCTGTTCATGGCGCTGCTGACGATCTTTCTGGTTGTGGCGATCACCTTTTTCGTCATGCACGCGATCCCGGCCAGCCCCTTCAGCTCCGAAAAGGCGAAGAGTGACACCGTCATCGCGGCGCTGGAAGCCAAGTACGGCTTTGACAAGCCCGTGCCCATCCAGTTTTTGAATTACCTCAAGAACATCCTGCACGGCGACTTCGGCCTGTCCACGGGCTGGGTCGGCAACACGGTGATGGAGCTCATCATCGGCGGCTTCAAGTACTCCGCGCGCATCGGCTTCACAGCGGGCGTGCTCGCCCTGGTTCTGGGGGTGATCCTCGGGTCAATTGCCGCCCTCCGAAGGGGAGGGCCGCTGGACAAGTTCATCCAGGTCGCGACGACCGCCCTCGTCTCCATGCCGTCCTTCGTCATGGCGACGATCCTGCTGCTGATCTTCTCCCTGAAGCTCGGGTGGCTGCCGTCCCTCGGCAACCAGCCGGGCGGCCTGATCCTGCCCATCATCTCGCTGAGCCTGTACCCCATGGCTTACACCACCAGACTGCAGCGCTCCTCCATGCTGGACGTGCTGGGGCAGGACTATATCCGCACGGCGCGGGCCAAGGGCGTGAAGAACAGCAGGGTCATCTTCAAGCACGCGCTCAAAAACACGCTGACCCCGGTCATCACCTATGCAGGCCCGATGATGGCTTACATCCTGACGGGCTCCATGGTGGTGGAGAACATCTTCTCCGTGCCGGGGCTCGGCAGGCTTTTCACCAACAGTATGCTGCGCACCGACTATATGATGATCATGGGCGTGACCATCTTCCTCGCCACGATGATCATCCTGATGAACTTTATCGGGGATATCCTGTATAAAGTGGTAGACCCCCGCATCGACCTGAGCTGACGGAGGAAACGACATGTCTGAGACAAAGAAAAGCTTCAAAAACCCCATCAGCCTCCAGATCGACCCCGCACTCTTTGAGAAGGCCGGGGACGAGGAGAAGGCCCAGCAGGTCACCATGCGCGAATCCGTGTCCTTCACCAAAGACGCGCTGCGCCGCCTGCGCAAGAACAACATCGCGATGATCTCCCTGTTTGTCATCGTCGTGATCGCCCTGATCGCCTTCATCGTGCCGAACTTCTACCCCTACACCTACACCAAGCAGGACGTCACGGCCCAGAACCTCGCGCCCTTCCAATACAGCGTGAAGGAGCAGGCCCAGATGGAGAAGGGCAAGTCCGTCTTCCCGCACATCATGGGTACCGACGCGCTTGGCCGCGACTACGCCATCCGCGTGATCTACGGTACGCGCATCTCGCTGCTGGTCGGCATCTTTTCGGCCCTCATCGTCATTGTCATCGGCATCGTCTACGGCTCGATCTCCGGCTACTTCGGCGGGAAGGTCGACATGATTATGATGCGCCTGGTCGATATTATCTACTCCCTGCCGGATGTGCTGATCGTCATTCTGCTGTCGGTTGCCATCAAGGACTGGGTCGCCGCCTCCGGCAGCAGCCTGGTCGCGCGGCTCGGCGCGGGCATGGTGTCCATCTTCATCGTGTTCGGCCTTCTGTACTGGGTCTCCATGGCCCGGCAGGTGCGCGGGCAGATCCTCTCCATCAAGGAGCAGGAATACGTCCTCGCCTCCAAGGCCATCGGCGCGTCTCCCGCCCGCATCATCCGCAAACACATGATCCCAAACTGCGTGTCGGTCATCATCATCATCGCCGCCATGCAGATCCCGAGCGCCATCTTCACCGAGAGCTTTCTGAGCTTCCTCGGCCTCGGCGTGTCGGTGCCGATGCCGTCTCTCGGGTCGCTCGCGTCCGACGCGCGCACGGGCCTGCGCTCCTATCCCTATCAGCTCCTGTTCCCGGCCCTCGCGATTTTCCTGATCGTGCTGGCGTTCAACCTGCTCGGCAATGGTCTGCGCGATGCGTTTGACCCGAAGCTGCGCAATTGAGGAGGACGGCGTATGAGTATGCTTGAAGTTACCGATCTCCATACCTCCTTCTTCACGCCCTCCGGCGAGGTCAAGGCCGTCAACGGTCTGAGCTTTACGCTCGAAAAGGGCAGCGTGCTCGGCATCGTCGGCGAGAGCGGCTCCGGCAAATCCGTCAGCGCGTATTCCATTCTGCAAATCCTCACCAACCCCGGCCGCATTGTCTCCGGCTCCATCAAGCTCCACGGCGAGGAGCTTGTCGGCAAGAGCGACGCGGAGATGCGCAAAATTCGCGGCAACAAGATCAGCATTATCTTCCAGGACCCCATGACCTCCCTGAACCCGACCTTCACCATCGGCAGCCAGCTCGAGGAGGCCATCATCCTCCACACCGACCGCAGCAAAAAGCAGGCCGAGGAGAGGGCGGTGGAGATGCTCCGGCTGGTGGGCATCTCGGAGCCCGAAAAGCGCATTCACCAGTATCCTTACGAGCTCTCCGGCGGTATGCGCCAGCGCGTTATGATCGCGATGGCCCTCGCCTGTGAGCCGGACGTCCTCATCGCGGACGAGCCGACCACCGCCCTGGACGTGACCATCCAGGCGCAGATCCTCGACCTGATGCTGGAGCTTCAAAAGGAGCTCGGCATGGCGATCATTATGATCACGCACGACATGGGCGTCATCGCCTCCGTCTGCAAGGAGATGATCGTCATGTACGCCGGCGGCGTCTGCGAGCGCGGCACCACCGACGCGGTCTTCTACCACCCCATGCATGAGTATACCAAGGGCCTGATGCGCTCCATCCCGGATATGAGCGACGACGAGAAGACGCGCCTCATCCCCATCACCGGCACGCCCATCGACCTGCTCCATGTCCCGCCCGGCTGTCCCTTCGCGCCGCGCTGCGACAACGCCATGAAAATCTGCCTGACGGAAAAACCGAAGGAATACTGGGTGGGCCACGATCATAAGGCGGCCTGCTGGATGAATGTCAAGAACGGCCTCTGCTATGCCGAGCGCCCGGAGAGAGGGGAGGGAGACGCATGAGCGAAGAGAAAGCCTTTGTGCCGAATCCCGAATACCTTGTCCAGGTGCGTCACCTCAAGGAGTATTTTCCCGTCTCCACCGGCTTTTTGAAGACCACCATGCTCAAAGCCGTGGACGACGTGTCCTTCGACATCCGCCGCGGCGAGACGCTCGGCCTTGTCGGCGAGAGCGGCTGCGGCAAGACCACCGTCGGCCGCACGCTTTTGCAGCTCTACAAGCCTACGGCGGGCGAGGTGTGGTTCGACGGCAGACGCATCGACAGCAAGGAGAGCCTGCGCGAGTTCCGCCGCCGCGCCCAGATGGTGTTCCAGGACCCCTACTCGTCCCTCAACCCGCGCATGACGGTGGCCGACATCGTGGCCGAGCCCATTGACGTACACCGCCTCTGCCCCGATAAAAAGGCGCGCGAGGCCCGCATCCGCGAGCTGATGCAGCTCGTCGGCCTGAACACGGAGCACGCCACGCGCTACGCCCATGAGTTCTCCGGCGGCCAGCGCCAGCGCATCGGCATTGCGCGCGCCCTCGCGTCGAACCCCGAGTTCATCGTCTGCGACGAGCCGGTATCCGCCCTGGACGTGTCGATCCAGGCCCAGGTCATCAACATGCTCGAGGATCTGCAGGCCCAGCTCGACCTGACCTATCTCTTCATCGCCCATGACATCAGCGTGGTCAAGCACATCTCCAACCGCATCGCGGTGATGTACCTCGGCCACATGATGGAGCTTGCGGAGTCAAACGAGCTGACAAAGCACCCCCTGCACCCCTACACGGTGTCCCTGATGAGCGCGGTTCCGATCCCCGACCCCAGAGAGAGCCGCAAGCAGCGGCGCATCGTGCTCGAGGGCGACGTGCCGAGCCCCCTCAAGGTTCCGTCCGGCTGCCCCTTCCGCACCCGCTGCTCGAGGGCGACCGCTCAGTGCAGTGATGCCTGCCCCGCTCTGCGTGAGGCTGCGCCCGGCCATTTCGTGGCCTGCCATCATATTTAAAGCAAAACCTTGATTTACCATGTGTTTATTGCCGAAAGGCGTGAACAATATTAATTACTTTCCTAAAGGAGGAAATCAAATGAAAAGAACCATCGCCATCCTTCTTGCGCTCGTGATGGTACTCGGCCTGTGCGCCTGCGGAAACAGCGCCGCTCCCGCCGCCGCTCCCGCCGCGACGGAAGCCCCCGCCGCGACCGAAGCGCCTGCCGCGACCGAAGCGCCCGCAAGCGGCGCCAAGGTCGCCAGCATGTTCCTCGGCGGCGGCACGCCCCTGTCCATGGACCCTGCGCTGAACAGCGCTTCCACCGGCTCCAACATCATCCGCTCCGCCTTCGCCGGTCTGGCCGGCTTCCAGCTCAACGAGAGCGGTGAGGCTGTCATGGCCCCTGAGCTCGCCGAGTCCTGGGAAATCTCCGAGGACGGCCTGACCTACAGCTTCAAGCTCCGTGAGAACCTGAAGTGGTCCGACGGCAGCGACTGCACCGCCACCCAGATCAAGGCGTCCTGGGAGCGCGCCGCTTCTCCCGAGCTCGGCGCCGACTACGGCTTCCTGTTCGACGTGATCGCCCGCAAGGACGACGGCAGCCTCGACATTGACGTTGACGATGCCGCGCGTACCTTCGTTGTGCACCTGCCCCAGCCCTGCGCCTACTTCCTCGACCTCTGCGCGTTCGTTCCCTTCTACCCTGTGCGCGTTGACCTCGCCGACAACGAGGGCATCTGGGCGACGAACCCTGACACCTATATCGGCCTCGGCGCGTTCAAGATGACCAAGTACGCTGTCGACGACGTCATCACCTTCGAGCGCAACCCCTACTACTGGAACGCCGACGCCGTCAAGCTCGACGGTCTGAACTTCTACCTCTCCGAGGACAACACCGCCATCCTGACAGCCTACGAGAACAACACCGTGGATTACATTCAGTCCATCTCCTCCTCCGAGTTTGACAGACTGAACGAGGCCTATCCCGGCGAGCTCGCCTTCTGGCCGACGCAGGGCACCTACTATATCCTCTTCAACGTCTATAAGGATATGAGCCCCGCCTCCAAGCAGCTCTCCGTCCAGGAGCAGAGCCTGGCCCGCTTCGCGCTCGGCCAGCTCGTCAACCGCTATGAGGTCGTCACCTACGTCACCAAGGGCGGCGAGAACCCGGCCACCGGCTTCTATCCCGACAGCCTTGCCGACGGTCTGAACGACAACGTCCGCGCGGCCGACGGCTACGGCGTGTGGTACACCGGCACCAATGAGCCCTCCGAGCTCAACGCCGACTACACGGTCGACCAGGTTGAGGCTCTCCAGACCCTCATCGACCTCGGCTACCCCCACACCGGCAGCATCGAGGGCGGCGACATCAAGTTCACCGACTTCCCGACCATTGAGTTTGCCTTCAACAACAGCGGCAACAATGCCCTGATCATCCAGTATGTGCAGGAGACCTGGAACAAGTTCGGCATCACCGGCCTTGTCAACCAGGAGGCCTGGGCCACCCTGCAGACCAAGCTGAAGGCCGGCGACGCGGAAGCCGCGCGCATGGGCTGGATCGCGGACTTCAACGACGTGGTCAACTTCCTTGAGATCTTTATCTCCGCCTCCGGCAACAACTACCCGCGTCTGGGCCGTCCCATCGGCGACTACACCCGCAATTCCGAGGTCACCAAGGACGCCGGCATGGGCGCTTACTGGGGACCCAACGGCGACCAGACCTGGGCTGACGCCTACGACGCCCTTGTCGAAGAGGTCAAGGCCGCGACCGATCCCGCCGAGCGCGCCAAGCTCGCCGCCGAGGCCGAGCAGGTGCTGATGGCCACCGGTTCCGTTGCGCCTCTGTACTACTACACGACCCCGCAGATGCTCAAGCCCAACATGAAGGACGTCATCCGTCTCGCGACCGGCGACGTTATCTGGACCTACGCCGACAAGCAGTAAGTTCACCCGCAAATCTCCCACAGCGCACGGATTTTCCGTGCGCTGTTTTCTTTGCTTTTTTATGTTGACAATCTGCGTCCCGGATGGTAATATACAAAAGTACGCGCCCGCAGCCTGAGCTCCGGGAATCATGCCGCCGATGCGGCGTCCTTTCCGACCCGCGGCCCGGATGCAGGGTTTAGTAACAACATTTTTTGAAAGGAATCGACACCATGATCACAAAGGAAGTCAAGTCCCAGGTTATCTCCGAGAACGCCGTCCACGAGGGCGACACCGGTTCTCCCGAGGTTCAGATCGCCATTCTCACTCAGCGCATCCGTGAGCTGACCGCTCACCTCAAGAATCATCCCAACGACGACCACAGCCGTCTGGGCATGTACAAGATGGTCGGCAAGCGCCGCCGTCTGCTCGACTACCTCGCAAAGAAGGATATCGAGCGTTACCGTGCGATCATCGCGAAGCTGGGCATCCGCAAGTAATTGTCGGGGCCGCTTCTCTGAAGGGTATGAAGGTTTTGAAGTCCGGGGACAATTGAATACTGTCCCCGGACTTTTTTGACGCAAAAGAGATATTGATATAAGGAGAACACACATGATCATCACCCACAAGGAATTTCCCAATTACCGCAAGTTTGAGATGATGTACGAGGGCCGCCCCCTGTCGATGGAAGTCGGCCCAAGGACGGCATTGACTACTTCCCCCTCGCCGTGGACTTCAACGAGAAGCTCTACGCCGTCGGCCGCATCCCCGGCAGCTTCATGCGCCGTGAGGGCAAGCCCAGTCTCCCCGCCGTGCTGGCCTCCCGTTTGATCGACCGCCCCATGCGTCCGCTCTTCCCGACCGACCTGCGCAATGACGTCGTCATCGCCTGCGAGGTTTTGAGCGTCGACCGCGACTGCAGCCCCGAGATCACCGCCATGATCGGTGCCTCCGCCGCCGTTTCCATCTCCGACGTGCCCTTCAACGGCCCCATCGCCGGCATCGTCCTCGGATGGGACGGGGAGAAGTACCTCTTCAACCCCACCGCCGAGCAGCGCAAGAACAACCGCATGACCACCACCATCGCCGCCACCCACAAGAAGATCGTCATGATCGAGTCCGAGGCCGACCAGGTCCCCGACGAGGTGATGTACGAGGGCATCGTCCAGGCGCATGAGCACCTGCAGCCCGTCCTCGACCTCATCGACACCATGGTGCGCGAGATCGGCAAGCCCAAGTTCGAGTACGAGCACGCCTCCTTCGACGAGGAGCTGTTCGAGATGCTCGTGAATAACGAGTTCGAGTCCATGGAGTACTGCATGGACACCGACGACAAGAACGTCCGCGAGTCCCGCGTCAACGACTGGATCACCATGGTCCAGGAGAAGTACGAGGAAGAGCACCCCGACATGATGCAGTACATGGAGGAGATCCTCTACAAGCTGCAGAAGAAGGTCGTCAAGAAGTGGCTGCTCGCCGGCAAGCGCGTCGACGGCCGCGCGATGAACGAGATCCGCCCGCTGGCTGCCGAGGTCGGCGTCCTGCCCGTGGTGCACGGCTCCGGCCTGTTCACCCGCGGCCAGACCCAGGTGCTGTCCATTGCCACCCTCTCCACCCTGGCCGACGCCCAGAAGCTCGACACCATCTGGGAGGAAGAGACCAAGCGCTTCATGCACCACTACAACATGCCCAGCTACTCCACCGGCGAAGCCCGTGCCAGCCGCTCCACCAACCGCCGCGAGTACGGCCACGGCGCGCTGGTCGAGAAGGCCCTTGAGGCCGTCATCCCCGATGTTGAGGACTTCCCCTACGCCATCCGCGTCGTCTCCGAGGTTCTGTCCTCCAACGGCTCCACCTCCCAGGGCTCCATCTGCGGCACCACGCTCGCCCTCATGGACGCGGGCGTCCCCCTCAAGGCCCCTGTCGCCGGCATCTCCTGCGGTCTGATCCAGGACGGCGACGGCTTCACCACCTTCATCGACATCCAGGGCGTCGAGGACTTCCACGGCGAGATGGACTTCAAGGTGGCCGGCACCAAGAAGGGCATCACCGCCATCCAGATGGACCTCAAGAACGACGGCCTCAAGCATGAGATCGTCAAGGAGGCTTTTGAGATCACCCGCGAGGCCCCATCGGCTCCGGCGGCAAGGTCATCCAGAAGATCACCGCCGACACCGGCTGCAAGATCGACATCAGCGACGACGGCACCATCTTCATCGCCTCCTCCGACATCGAAGCCTGCCGCACCGCCCGCAAGACCATTGAGGACATCGTCTTCGAGCCCGAGATCGGCGCCCTGTACTACGGCAAGGTCAGCAATGTCCGCTCCGACTTCGGCGCGTGGGTGGAGCTGGCTCCCGGCAAGGACGGACTGGTCAAGATCAAGGACCTCGAGTTCAAGCGCACCGAGAAGGTCGAGGACGTGCTCAAGCCCGGCGACATGACCTGGGTCAAGGTCATGAACATCGGCCCCCGCGGCATCGACCTCAGCCGCAAGGACGCCCTCCGCGAGCGCGGCGAAGCATAAAAATGCGTTATAAAAGGACAGTGCCGCCGGCACTGTCCTTTTTGCAGAGAGCAAATAAAAAACGCACCGCCGGTTTTCAGGCGGTGCGCGTTCGGTAGAACTTTATTGGGCTTTTTCCAGGGCCTGAACCTTTTCGCTCAGATATTTCACGGCGTCCTTCAGCACGATAACGTCAGCCTCAAGGGCGTCGATCCTTGATACCGGAACCATTTTTTCCAGAATGGCTTCCTGCCCCTCCGCGAGCAGTCTCAGCTTTGGCGTCACTTCGCTTTCGATCACGGTCATAAACTCACCGCGAAGCTCCTGCTTCTGCTGGTCAAGCATCTTTCCAACCTCACCGCGAAGCTCCTGCTTCTGCTGATCGAGCTTCTCATCCATCAGCTTGGCGATTATCTGAATATCTTTTTCATCAAGCATCTTCCTCACCTCATGCCCATCATAGCATCCCCGGCAATCGCTTGTCAAGATGCGCCGGAAGCGCGGTCTCAACGGCGCTCTTCACTTTGATTCACAGGAGGTACACACATGCTCTGCTTCTTATCCGATTATACCGAGGGCGCGCATCCGAAGGTGCTCGCGCACCTCATGGAGCGCAACCTTGTCTCCCTGCCCGGCTACGGCGAGGACGCCGACACGGAGGCGGCCAAGGAGAAAATCCGCCGCGAATGCGGACGGGACGATCTGCAAATCTGCTTTCTGACGGGCGGTACCCAGACCAACCGCATCGCCATCTCCTCCATGCTCAGAAGCTACGAGGGCGTGGTCTGCGCTGAGACCGGCCACATCGCCGTGCATGAGTCCGGGGCCATCGAGAGCAGCGGCCACAAGGTCATCGCTCTGCCCGGGCACGACGGTAAGCTGCGCGCCGAAGACCTCGCCGCGCTCATGGAGGGCTATCTCGCCGACGACACGCGGGAGCACATGGTCCGCCCCGGCATGGTCTACATCACCTATCCCACGGAGCTCGGCACCCTCTATACCAGGGCGGAGCTCACCGCCCTGGCGGAGACCTGCAAAAAGTACGGCCTGCCCCTGTATCTGGACGGGGCGCGCCTCGGCTACGGCCTCATGAGCCCGCTGTCCGAGCTGACCCTGCGCGACATCGTGGAGCTGACAGATCTTTTCTACATCGGCGGCACCAAGGTCGGCGCGCTCTGCGGTGAAGCGCTGATCTACACGAAGCACAACATGCCGTCCCACTTCATGGCGATCATCAAGCAGCAGGGCGCACTGCTCGCCAAGACCCGCGTGGTCAGCCAGCAGTTCGACGCGCTGTTCACCGACGGTCTCTACCGGGAGATCGGCAGCCACGCGATTGGACTCGCCATGCGCATGAAGGAGATGTTCCGGGCTAAGGGCTATGAGCTCTATATCGACTCTCCCACAAACCAGCAGTTTTTCATCCTGACCTGGGAGCAGATCGAGCGCCTGCGCAAGTACGCCGCCTTTGAAATATGGGCGCGCCTGGACGAGCGCCGCGCCGCCGTCCGCTTTGTCACCAGCTGGGCCACCACCGAGCAGCAGCTCGACGAGCTGGAAAGCGTGCTGTAATCACACACAAAAACCGCCCCCTGTCGGACAGCTTTTGACTGTTCGACAGGGGGCGGCGTTTTCTTTTATGCGGGTTTAACGCTTAGGCTTTCACTTACGCGGCGGCCTTGGGCTGGCGGCTGCGGAGAATGAAGAGAACCGCAATGACCAGAACCGCGCCGACAAGCAGGCAGATTGCCCAGCTGTGGACAAAGCCCGCGATGATGTAGCACACGAAGCTGATGGCCGCGACGGTCAGCGCGTAGGGCAGCTGCGTGGAGACGTGCGCGATGTGGTTGACGTTCGCACCGGCGGAGGCCATGATCGTGGTGTCGGAGATGGGGGAGCAGTGGTCGCCGCAGACAGCGCCGGCAAGGCAGGCAGAGATGCCGATCATCAGCAGGTCCTGGTTGTTCGCAAAGACGGGCAGGACGATCGGGATCAGGATGCCGAAGGTGCCCCAGCTGGTGCCGGTGGCGAAGGCCAGACCGAGCGCCACAAGGAAGATGACGGCGGGCAGCATGGAGAACAGGCCCGCGGCCGCGCCCTCAACAAGACTTGCGACATAACCGGCGGCGTCGAGCATACCGGTCATGTTCTTCAGGGTCAGCGCGAAGGTCAGGATCAGCACGGCGGGAACCATGGCGATGAAGCCCTTGGTGATGCAGCCGGCGGCGTCCTTGAAGCTGAGGACGCGGCGGCAAATCAGGTAGAGGAAGGTGATCATCACGGCGATGATGCTGCCCCAGGGCAGGCCGACGGAGGCGTCGGTGTCGGCGAAGGAGTCGATGACGCTCGCGCCGTCCCAGAAGCCGCCGACGTACATCATACCGATGATGCAGCAGACGATCAGGATGATGACGGGGATGAGCATGTCCCAGATGGACGCGCCGGGGACGCTCTGCTCGTCCTCATTGCCGAGGGAACCGAGCTCACCCTTCATGGCGCGCAGCTCCGCCTTGGCCATGGGGCCGTAGTCAAAGCTCATGACGGACAGGGCGATGACGAAGACGATGGTCAGCAGGGAGTAGAAGTTGTAGGGGATGGCGCGGATGAAGAGCTGGATGCCGGAGATGCCGGAGTCCAGATCCTGCGCGGTGGCCGAGACAGCGGCCGCCCAGGAGGAGACGGGGGCGATCATGCACACGGGGGCGGCGGTGGCGTCGATGATGTAGGCCAGCTTCTCGCGGGAGATCTTGTGGCTGTCGGTCACGGGACGCATGACGGAGCCGACCGTCAGGCAGTTGAAGTAGTCGTCGATGAAGATCAGCACGCCCAGCAGGAAGGTCGCGAGGCACGCGCCGACGCGGGTGTGGACATGCTTGACGGCCCAGCGGCCGAACGCGGCGGAGCCGCCTGCGGCGTTGACCATGGCGACCATGATGCCCAGCAGGACGAGGAACATGAAGATGCCCGCGTTCCAGCCGTCGGCAATCGCGCCGATGAAGCCGTCGTTGATCATGGTGTCAAGGGAGGCGATGGGGTTGAAGCCACCCACGAAGAGGGCGCCGACCAAGATGCCGAAAAACAGGGAAGTGTAGGTCTCCTTGGTGATGAGGGCCAGGACAATGGCCACGATGGGGGGGACAAGAGCCCAGAAGGTTCCAGCCATTTTTGTTTTCCTCCTGTAAATAAAAATTCCATGAACAGAGCAGATACTGTTCATGGCTGTACGGGTTTCCCCAAAAGCCTGACAGCGCTCCGCTTTCGCGACAGTCCGGCGGATGTTCTCCGTCGGCCCAGATATACCGGCCCGGGAAAGCCGATACTCTTCGGCGGTCTCCCCTTTCGCCCCGGCGTCGCCCGCCGCCGGTTTGGAGCTACTGATGTCAACCGCGCCTCTATCATGCTTTGTTCAGTTGCCCTCATTATAACGGGGCTCGGGCGTTTGTCAAGAAGAATATGAATAGTCTTTGAATAATTTGTGACTTTTCAACGGTTTTCGTCCGAAAAATGTCTGAACTCTGTATAAGCTGATGGACATTTTTCGCCTTGCCCCGGCTTTCTTGCTAAAAAAAATTGATGGATTTATTGATCTGCATGTTGCCGAACCGAGGCGTGTTGTGCTATAATCCATACATGGACAAATTCCCCGCGGGCAAAGGCGCCTGTCGGGGCGTTCTCCGTTTGTACGGGGAACGGTTTCAAGCAAAGACCCAATCAAACCAAGGGGGGTGTGCCAATGTCATTTGAAGCGATCAGCAACATCGCCCAGGCCGAAGCGCAGGCCAAGACCACCGTCGCCAATGCCGAAGCCAGGGCAAAGCAGCTCGCCGCCGACACTGAGAGCGCCGGAAAGCTGGCCGTGGAGGCGGCGGTCCAGAAAGCGGACGCGGAGCTGAAGGAGCTCAGCCGCCAGGTCAACGAAAAGGCGACAGCCCAGGCGACCAGGCTCTCGGGCGAGCTGAATAATCAGAAGGCCGCGCTGCGAGCAAAGGCGGAAGCCAAGCTGGATGCGGCTGCGGCGATTGTAGTGGAAAGGATAGTGAACAGCTGAGATGGCCATTGAAAAAATGAAAAAGCTCCGGCTGCTGGCTGTCCGCGACAGCAAGGAGGAGCTGCTCAAGGAGCTGACCCTGCACGGCTGTGTCGAGTTCTCCGAGCTTGAATCTCAGCTCGAGGGCACGGAGGCGGCCGCCCTGGTCCACCCCGAGAGCAGTGAGCTGAGCGCGCTCAAGACAAAGCACGCCTCGCTCGTCCACGCCATCACCCTGCTGGACCGCTACGCGCCGAAGAAGACGAAGCTGCTGTCGGCCAAGCCCGAGCTGGAAGACCGCGTCCTGCTGGACGACACGGGCCTGTCCGGGGCCCTGCGCGTCGCCGAGACCCTGGAGGGCTACGACGCGCGCATAAAGCGCATCAGCGCCGAGGAGAGCAGGGAGCGCTCCGTGATCGAATCGCTCCAGCCGTGGCTCGACCTGGATCTGTCCCTCGACTTTGCGGGCACCGAGCGCTGCGGCGTGCTGATGGGCTCCATCCCGGCCCGCATCCCGATGGAGACGGTGGCCGACGCAATCGACCTTGTGGACGAGGAGAGCGAAATCTTCACCGTGCACGAGGAGAAGAAGGCCCACTATGTCGTGCTGGTCTGCATGAAGGAGCAGCTCGCCGCCATGCAGGACGCTCTGCGCCCCTTCGGCTTTACGCCGTCGGCGCTCTCCGGCATGTCCGGCACGGCGCGCGAATGCCAGCTCAACGCCGAACAGCACCTCAAGGAGCTTGCGGCGGAGAAGGAAAACTGCGTGCGCTACATTGTGGACGACGCGGTGCACCGGGACGAGCTCAAGCTCGCCGCCGACCGGGTGAACGTCAAGATCGCCATGGCCGAGGCGGAGGAGCGGCTGTGCGGCACGGACAGCGTCCTCGTGATGGAGGGCTGGTTCCCCGCCGCCAGAGAGAGAGAACTGGAAGAAATCTTCACGCGCTACGGCTGCGCGTGGGAGACCATGGACCCGACCGAGGACGAATACCCAAAGGTCCCGGTCAAGCTCAACAACAACAAATTCACCGACGCCCTGAACATGGTGACCGACATGTACTCGCTCCCAGCCTACGGGAGCGTGGATCCGAACCCCCTGATGGCCCCCTTCTTTATCCTGTTTTACGGGCTGATGATGGCGGACATGGGCTACGGCATCATTATGATCCTGGCGGCGCTGGTGGCGATGAAAAAGATCAAGCCCCGGGCAGGGACGCTGTCCTTCTGCAGGCTGCTGCTCTACGGCGGCATCTCCACCTTCATCATGGGCGCGCTGACCGGCGGCCTCTTCGGCGACGCGCCGAAGGTGATCGCGGGCATGTTCGGCTCCGAGTGGCAGGGCCTCCCCGCGCTGTTCAGCCCGGTGCGCGACTCCAACGCCGTGCTCTACGGCGCGATGGTGCTGGGCGTCATCCACCTGAACTTCGGCATGGCGGTCAACTTCCACATGAAGTGGAAGAAGGGCGAAAAGGCCTCGGCCATCCTCGAAGAGGGCGCACAGTTCGTCATCCTGCTGGGCATCATCCTCTTCGCGCTGCAGATGCTGCTGCTGAAGGATAACGAGATGCTCAAGAACATCGGCCTCGGGGTGATCATCCTCGGCGTCGCAATGCTGCTCATCGGCTCGATGCGCGGGGC
The DNA here is from genome assembly GCA_900319695.1 of uncultured Eubacteriales bacterium. Taxonomy (GTDB): domain Bacteria; phylum Bacillota; class Clostridia; order Oscillospirales; family Oscillospiraceae; genus Limivicinus. The sequence continues at coordinate 52,977 of ONPN01000008.1, read as the reverse complement.
GAAGGGCTTCGGCATCATCACCGCTCCCTTCTCCTGCATCTACAGCACCCTGACCGGCTGGTTCGGCGACGTGCTGAGCTATTCGCGTATCATGGCGCTGATGCTGGCGGGCGGCGTGGTGGCCCAGGTGTTCAACACCATCGCGGCCATGCCCTCGGCCAACGGCGTGACCCCTGTGTCGGGCATTATCTTCATCGTCATCTTTCTGATCGGCCACGCGCTGAATTTCGCGCTGAACCTGCTGGGCTGCTTTGTACACGACCTGAGACTGCAGTGCCTCGAGTTCTTCGGCAAGTTCTATCAGGACGGCGGCAAACCCTTCCAGCCCCTGCGCATCAGGACGCAGTACATCAACCCGCAGGAGTAATATGAGCGTGGAGTGTGAAGAGTGAAGAGTGGAGAGTGAAGTTATGGTGTCCCCTTCGGGGACTGTTAAAAATCATAATCGTCGCGAAGCGACACATTATCTCCACTCTTCACTCTCAACTCTCCACTCTCAGATAAAATCACGGCGCTCCCTTAGCGAGGGAACCTGAATCTATAAGCAAGAAACTATTCATATTGAGGAGGAAACAAAAATGGATTTTCTGAACGCATTCGGTGGTTACGCGCTGGGCATTCTCGGCGCGGGTCTCGCGGCATTTATGGCGGGCATCGGCTCCGCCAAGGGCACCGGCATCGCCGGTGAGGCGGGCGCGGGCCTTGTGTCCGAGGATCCCTCCAAGTTCGGCAAGGCGATGATCCTCCAGGTCATCCCCGGCACCCAGGGCCTCTACGGCTTCGTTATCTGGTTCCTCGCTTTCAACAAGCTCGTCCCCGGCATGAGCATTGAGCAGGGCCTCCAGGTTCTCGGCGCGTGCCTGCCCATCGCCATCGGCGGCATGATCTCCGGTATCGCCCAGGGCAAGGTCGCGGCCGCGTCCATCAACATCCTGGCCAAGAAGCCCGACGACTGGTCCAAGGGCATGATCCTCTGCATCACCGTTGAGTTCTACGCCATTCTGTCCCTGCTGGCTTCCTTTATGATGCTCAACGCCATCAGCCTCTGATCGGCGCGCGATAGGTGAAGCTATGAAGGGCACGGAAAAAATCATCGCACATATCGGGGCCGACGCCAATGCCCGGGCCGACGCGATCCTCAAGCAGGCGGAAGAAAAATGCGCCGGGATCCGCGAGAGCTACGAGCAGAAGGCGAAAGAGGCCTATGCCGAGAGAATCCGCGCCGGCGTCAAGGCCAACCAGGACAGGCTTGACAGCATGGACAGGCTCGCCAAGATGGAAGGCCGCAAGGCCATCCTCGCCCTCAAGCAGGACATGGTGGCCGAGAGCTTTGACCGCGCCTGCGATCAGCTGGTAAACCTGCCCGAGGCGCAGTACGTCGCGTTTTTGGCGAAGCTGGCGGCCAAGGCCAGCGTCACCGGCGACGAGGAGATCGTGCTCAACGCCCGCGACCGCAAGGCCATCGGCGACAAGCTCGTCAAGGCGGCGAATGAGAAGCTCAAGGGCGGAAAGCTCAGGCTCTCGTCCGAGACCGGTGACTTCAAGGGCGGTCTGATCCTGCGCCGCGGGAGCATCGAGGCCAACTGCACGGCGGAGCTCCTGGTCGATCTCTGCCGCGACGAGATGGCCGCCGAGCTTGCCGGCGTTCTCTTCGGCTGATGACCCTCAGCAAGGGAGGGAAAACATTGTCAACGAAAAAAGAAGCGTATCTGTGCGTATCGGCCATGCTGCGCGCGCGGGAGCCGAAGCTCCTGAACAATGAGCGGGCCGAGCGTATGCTGGACGCGGGCTCCTATGAGGACGCCGCCAAGCTCCTGACGGACTGCGGCTACCCCGACATGTCCCAGAGCACGGCCGCCGAGGTCGAGGAGATCCTGGCCGAGCGCCGCGCGGAGATCTTTGGCGAGCTTTCGCGCCTCTCCCCGGACAAGGAGCTGGTGGATCTCTTCAAGCTCAAGTACGACTACCACAACGCCAAGGCCATTCTCAAGGCCGAGGCCGTGGGCACCGACGCGAAGCGCCTGCTCTCTGACGCGGGCCGCGTCCCGGGACAGGAACTGCTGGAAATCTACAACGAGGAGCATTACAGCCTCCTGCCCGCGACCCTCGGCAGGGCCATGGCGGAGGCCAAGGCGACCCTCGCGCGGACGGCCAACCCCCAGCTCTCGGACTTCGTGCTGGACCGCGCCTACTTTGAGGAGCTGCGCTTTGTTGCCGAGCGCGTGGACAGCGACTTTCTCCGCGGCTACGCAAAAATCGCGGTCGACAGCGCAAACCTCAAGAGTGCTGTGAGAACCCTTAGAATGGGCAAGAACCAGGACTTCCTGGCCGAAGTGCTCATCGACGGCGGCAGCGTCTCGGCGCAGCGCCTCATCGGCGCGTCGGACAAGGACAGCCTCGCCGCGCTCTATGCCCACACGCCGCTGGAAAAGGCGGCCGCGCTGGGAGCTGAAGCGCTCTCCGGCGGCAGCATGACCCCCTTCGAGCGGGCCTGCGACAACGCGGTGACGAATTATCTCCGCTCCGCCAAGCTGGTCAGCTACGGGCCCGAGGCGGTGGCGGCCTATCTCGCCGCGGTCGAGGGAGAGATTCAGGCGGTCAGAATGATATTGACGGGCAGGCTTGCTGGCGTGAGGCCCCAGGCCATCCGGGAAAGGCTGCGTGATCTGTATGCTTAAGATTGCGGTTATAGGCGGCAGAGACACCGTCATGGGCTTCAAGGCCCTGGGACTGGACTGCTTCCCTGCCGAAGATTCTGCCGAGGCAGGGAAGATCCTCCGCACTCTCACCCGTGAGAGCGACGAAGAGTACGCTATTATTTATATAGAAGAGACCTTCGCCGAGCAGCTCAAGGGAGAGATCAACAAATTCAAGGACAGCCCCAGCCCCGCCATCATCCTGATCCCGGGCCGCGAGGGCTCTACCGGCCAGGGCCTCCAGGCCCTCAAGGCCGCGGTCGAGCGCGCTGTCGGCACAAACATCCTGGGAGACTGATAAAAAATTTTTCAAGAGGCTTGCAAGCTCGGAATGAGAAAGGCTCTTTCTTAAATCCGTTTTTGCCTCAGCTTCGCCGAGGCAAAAACACCATAAAGCGAGCCATGCGAGCTCTCGCGCCGACCAAACGCGGCGATTCCCCCGTGAGCCGCGTGCGATACGCGCGAGTATCTCGATTGAGAAACCGCGTTTCTCAATCGAAATAAAAGGTATCCGGACCGCTTGTCGTGGCCGAGGGCCTGGCGGACGCCAACGTCTCCGACGTTGTGCGCGTGGGCTCTCAGCGCCTGATCGGCGAGATCCTGAACATGACCGGCGACACCGCGTCCATCCAGGTCTACGAGGAGACCTCCGGACTCGGACCCGGCGCCGAGGTCGTGACCACCGGTATGCCCATGTCCGTCGAACTCGGACCCGGCATGCTGGACAATATCTATGACGGCATCCAGCGCCCGCTGCCCGAGATGCGCGCCCTCACCGGAGACTGCATCACCCGCGGCACGGACGTGCCCGCGCTCAACCGCGCAAAGAAATGGGAGTTCGTCCCCGTCGCCAAGCCCGGCGACAAAGTCGGCCCCGGCGATGTGCTCGGCACCGTGCAGGAGACCAGCGCCATCCTTCACAAGATCATGGTCCCGAACGGCGTCTCCGGCGAGGTGACCTGGGTCATCAAGAAGGGCGAGTACACCGTCGATGAGACCGTGGCGAAGGTCAAGACCGACAAGGGCGAGAAGGCCCTCACCATGGTGCAGCGCTGGCCAGTCCGTATCCAGCGCCCCTACAAGAGAAAATTCGTCCCCGCCCGCCCCATGAACTCCGGCCAGCGCATCATCGACACGCTCTTCCCCATTGCCAAGGGCGGCACCGCCGCTGTTCCCGGCCCCTTCGGCTCGGGCAAGACCGTGGTGCAGCACCAGCTCGCCAAGTGGTCCGACGTGGACATCGTGGTCTACATCGGCTGCGGCGAGCGCGGCAATGAGATGACCGACGTTCTGATGGAGTTCCCCGAGCTGAAGGACCCGCGCAACGGCGAGCCGCTGATGAAGCGCACCGTGCTGATTGCAAACACTTCCGACATGCCCGTGGCGGCGCGTGAGGCGTCCATCTACACCGGCATCTACACCGGCATCACCATCGCCGAGTACTTCCGCGACATGGGCTACGACGTGGCGGTTCTGGCCGACTCCACCTCCCGCTGGGCCGAGGCCCTGCGCGAGATGTCCGGTCGTCTCGAAGAGATGCCCGGCGAAGAGGGCTATCCCGCCTACCTCGCCTCCCGTCTCGCCCAGTTTTACGAGCGCGCCGGCGTCGTCCAGTGCCTCGGCACCGGGGAGGAGCGCCGCGGCTCCGTCACCGCCATCGGCGCGGTGTCGCCTCCGGGCGGCGATATTTCCGAGCCTGTCTCCCAGGCGACCATGCGTATCGTCAAGGTCTTCTGGGCCCTGGACTCCAGCCTCGCCTATGCCCGCCACTTCCCGGCCATCAACTGGCTGACCTCCTACTCGCTGTACATGGACACCCTCAGAGGCTGGTACACCGAGCAGTTCGGCGAGCAGTACATGAAAAACCGCGAGCAGGCCATGCACATCCTCCAGGAGGAGAGCGAACTGCAGGAGATCGTGCGCCTGGTCGGCCAGGATTCCCTCAGCCCCGCCGACCGTCTCACCATGGAGACGGCCAAGATGATCCGCGAGGACTTCCTGCAGCAGAACGCTTTCGTCGATGAGGACGCCTTCTCCTCCTATGCCAAGCAGTACAGGCTTCTGGACATGGTGCTCCAGTACGACGCGGTCTGCCGCGAGGCGCTCAAGAAGCACGCCGACATGGAGGCCCTGTTCGTCATTCCCGCGCGTGAAAAGATCGGCCGCGCCAAGATGGCCGACGCCAAGACGTTCAGCGAGGATTACGACGCCATCATCGCCGAGATGGAGCAGCAGATCGAGGACGTTGTCGCCGGAGGTGAGGAAGAATGATTAAAGAGTATAAGACCATACGCGAGATCGCGAGCCCTCTGATGGTGGTCGAAAACGTCGAGGGCGTCACCTATGACGAGCTCGGCGAGATCGAGCTGCCCAGCGGCGAAACGAGGCGCTGCAAGGTGCTCGAGGTCGAGGGCAACAAGGCTGTCGTGCAGCTGTTCGAGTCCGCCCAGGGCATCAACCTGGCCGAGTCCAAGGTTCGCTTCCTCGGCCACCCGCAGCAGCTCGCCGTGAGCGAGGACATGCTGGGCCGCGTCTTCAACGGCATGGGCCAGCCCATCGACGGCGGCCCCGCCATCCTGGCCGACGCCCACATGGACATCAACGGCCTGCCCATGAACCCCGCCGCCCGCGCCTACCCCGCCGAGTTCATCCAGACCGGCGTTTCCACCATCGACGGCCTGAACACCCTGGTCCGCGGCCAGAAACTGCCGATCTTCTCCGGCTCCGGTCTGCCCCACGCGGCCCTCGCCGCGCAGATCGCGCGTCAGGCGAAGGTGCTGGGCGACAATGAGGCCTTCGCCGTCGTCTTTGCCGCCATCGGCATCACGTTTGAGGAGTCCGAGTACTTCATCAACGACTTCCGCCGCACCGGCGCCATCGACCGCACCGTCGTCTTCTCGAACCTCGCCAACGACCCCGCGGTCGAGCGCATTGCCACCCCGCGCATGGCCCTGACCGCCGCCGAGTATCTGGCCTTTGAGAAGGACATGCACGTGCTGGTCATCCTGACCGACATCACCAACTACGCCGAGGCCCTGCGTGAGATTTCCGCCGCGAAGAAAGAGGTCCCGGGCCGCCGCGGCTACCCCGGCTACATGTACACCGACCTTGCCACCATGTACGAGCGCGCCGGCCGCCGCATCGGGCACAAGGGCTCGATCACCATGATCCCGATCCTGACCATGCCCGAGGACGACAAGACCCACCCCATCCCCGACCTGACCGGCTACATCACCGAGGGCCAGATCATCCTGAGCCGCGAGCTGCACCGCAAGGGCATCGTGCCTCCCGTGAACGTCCTGCCCTCCCTGAGCCGTCTGAAGGACAAGGGCATCGGCGTCGGCAAGACCCGCGAGGACCACGCCGGCACCATGAACCAGCTCTTCGCCGCCTATTCCCGCGGCAAGGACGCCAAGGAGCTCATGACCATTCTGGGCGAGGCCGCGCTTTCCGAGGACGACAAGCTGTTTGCCAAGTTTGCCGAGGAGTTTGAGCGCGTCTACGTCAGCCAGGGCAACGAGACCAACCGCTCCATTGAGGAGACGCTGAACATCGGCTGGGAGCTTCTGAGCATCCTGCCCAAGCGTGAGCTCAAGCGCATCAAGCCCGAGTTTATTGAGAAATACCTTCCCAAGAAGTAAAACCCAAATCATCATTACGGAGGTGATGCTTTTTGGCAGGTACGACTATCATCCCGACCAGAATGGTCCTCAATCAGCTCAAGGGCAGGCTGCGCACCGCGAGACGCGGGCACAAGCTGCTCAAGGATAAGCGCGACGAGCTGATGCGCCAGTTCATGGACGTGGTCAAGCTCAACAAGCAGCTGCGCACCCGCGTGGAGGAGGGGCTGACCGAAGCCTTTGCCTCGCTCCAGGTCGCAAGCTCCATCATGTCGCCCGAGATGCTGGAGCAGGCCCTGCTCTACCCGCGCCAGAGCGTGGAGCTGGACATGAAGTTCAAGAACATCATGTCGGTCAACGTCCCCGTCTACAGCTTCACGACGAAGAACAACGACCCCACGGAGATTTACCCCTACGGCTTCGCGCAGACCAGCGGCGAGCTGGACGACGCGCTGGAGCACATGGCGAAGGTCTTCGAGGACATGCTGGAGCTGGCCCAGGTGGAGAAGACCATGCAGCTTTTGGCTGAGGAGATCGAGAAGACCCGCCGCCGGGTCAACGCCCTCGAGTACGTGATGATCCCCGACCTTGAGTCGAACATCAAGTACATCACCATGAAGCTGGAGGAGAACGAGAACGCCACCAAGGTCCGTCTCCTAAAGGTCAAGGAAATGGTGCTCCAGGAGGCCCACAACTTCAAGTAGTTGCCAAAACCCATCCTATTATAAAAAGAGACCGAAGAGGGCAGCACGTCCCGATTCGGTCTCTTTTTCGTATCTTTCGCCCCGGCGCGGTCCCGCAGGCGTCCAAACAAAGCGGGCGGAAACACCCTCCTGTTCAGTAGTTGACATAAATTATCAATTATTGTCAACAAAATTCTTGCCAACCACTGGAGGCTATGGTATAATAACAGTTGTAAAAAAGTCTAAAAAGTTACGATTGTTTACAAATTTTCTCCAAACAGAGAGGTTTACGGCCATGAAAAAGAACCTGACAAGAGTACTTGCGCTTGCAATGGCGCTGCTGATGTGTCTGTCGCTGCTGCCGGTTTCGGCGCTGGCGGGGGACGCGGACTTCGCGGCGATGATCGCGTCGGCCCAGGCGGCCCAGGCTGCGGCTATGGGCGGTGCTGCGCCCGACGCGCCGTTCGTCATGCCTGAGCAGGCTTTGGACTACACAGACCCAAACGTCTGCCTGGCCTCTGAGGATGGGCAGCACCTTTGGATCGAGGTGTACGATCCGGCGTACATCTGCGCGTGGGGAGACTGCACGGAGGAGAATCCCCATATCCTCTACAAGTCCTGCGCCTACTGCAAGGAGAGCGCGGAGTGGCTGTACCTGGCCGCGCTGGATGAGGTTCAGGCAGAGGTCAGCATGATGTCCGCCGAAGAGGCGCAGGCTCTTGCGGATGACCCTGCTCTGTTAGCCGACCTGGAGAACAGATACAAGCAGTATATCTTCGAGCTTCCCGACCATTTCTATGAGAAGCAGGACGCCCAGGCCCCGACCTGCACCGCGGGCGGCCATACCGCCTATGAGCAGTGCTCGGTCTGCGAGGAAATTCGCGGCTATGAGGAGCTTGACCCCCTCGGCCACGAATGGGGCGATTACACCGTCACGGTTGAGCCCACCTGCACCGCGGCGGGCACCAAGGTGCGCGAATGCCTGCGCTGCGGCGAGAAGGAGTATGTCGACATTCCCGCTCTCGGCCATGACTGGGGCGAGTTTGTCACCGTGAAGGAGCCCACCTGCACCGAGACCGGCACGACCAAGCGCGTCTGCGAGCGCTGCGGCGCCGAGGACTTCGGCGAGATTCCCGCGAAGGGCCACAGCTACGGCGACTTTACGATCCTCAAGGAAGCCACCTGCACCGAGGACGGCAGCAAGGAGCACACCTGCGCCGTCTGCGAGTACAAGGAGACTGTCGTCATCCCCGCCGCCCACACCTGGGGCGACTTCACCGTGACGAAGGAGGCCACCTGCACCGAGGCCGGTGAGCAGGAGCACACCTGCACCGTCTGCAATGTCACGGAGACCGTCGCCATCCCCGCGAAGGATCACAGCTACGGCGAGGACGGCGTCTGCACCGTCTGCGGCGCTGAGAAGCCCGCCGAGTCGGCTGTCGTGGAACCCACGGTTGAGGAGCCTGTCGTTGAGGAGTCCAAGGAAGAGGAGTCCAAGGAAGAGGAGTCCGAGAAAGAGCCCGCAGGGGCGCAGCCCGTCGGCGCGATCGTGGAAGACTGCCGCGACATGTATTCCTCCTTTGGCGCTTTCCTGGCCGAGCAGAACGCAGCCGACGCAAAGTACGTGGTGGCGTCCTATACCCCGGTCGACGCGAACGGCCATGCGCTGGGCGAGATTCCCGCTGGCGGCGTCCGCTTTGACCTGCCCCTCCCCGAGGGTGCCGACGCGGCGTCCGTTCAGGTTTATACATACGATTACAGCACCTATAGCTGGTCGCCTGCAAACTTCTTCCTGAGCGATGGCAGCGCTACCGTCAGCAGCGGCGCTTACCCCTACCCGCCCTTCGCGGTTCTGGCCGCCCCGGCAGCCGCCGGGAACGGCGGTGAAACCACGCCTACCAAGCAGGAGGCCTCCTCTGAGGAAACCGTCAACGAGTTTAAAGACCTGATGGATGAGAAGGGTATTTCTGCCGATGATCCTGCCGGAATAGTCGCAAAAAAGGTAACCCCGCTCCGTGAGGATGGCACAGAAATGTCCAATGAGGAAGTCGCGGCGCAGGGCGGCGTGACCTTTGAGATGGATCTCCCCGAGAACTATGAGGAGGGCGACGAACTCGAATTTTACCATAAGAACAGTGAGACCGGCGAATGGGAACTTGTAACTGATTTTGAGATCAAGGGCAATAAAGTTATCATCCACGCAGACCACTTTTCTGACTACTTAGGTTTCAACTTAACCAAGGGCGGCAACACCGCCCTTCGTGGTTCTGGCGGCGAGGATGATTTAAAGCTAATCACCAGCACGGGGACATATATCAGCGACGCCAACACATATCAGTTTGTGCTTTTAAATGATACCCTCAAAGTAGATTTGCCGGATACTGAATTGGGAAACTACACATATAAATGGTACAGAGAAGGCAGCGATAACCCGCTTTCGTCCGGAACATATGAAGAAGGTAAAAATGAATATACGGTAGTAACTGATAACCTTATAGGACAGTCGATTTTCTGCGTTATCACCCCCACGGCAGGCGGACAGGGCAGACGAAGCAACACCTTCAAGGTTCGCAATAAGATTTCCTTTAATGTTGAGGTTATTGGCACCGGCAAAGTCACAGTTACGCAGACAGATGGAGTAAAGCCCAGTAATGCCCAAGGCTATCAAACGTCCTATACGATTCCGGGCGCTACTCAGCCAATCCAAGGATACAATGACGATACCTTTGTTTTTAAGATGACGCCGTTGGCGAACGACGCATACCTGAATGAGTTTGTCGTCAGACAGATTAACGATGAAGAAGTCAAGGTAAAGAAAGGCGAGGTTGAAAAGACTCCGACTACTGCGAGCCTTGATGGGAAAACTTATAAAGTTCTTTTTGATGTACCACGTAACTACAATGAAGACAGCCCGACAGAAGCATCGGACCTTGCTATTAAGAACGGCGGAAAAGCACGCGGATTAGTTGAGAGTCTGAAAGCAAGCGAGGCTGCAAGACTAAATGTCGATGTAGATGATTTCATCGACTATTCCGATTCCGATTATCTTAGGTACGTCACGCCCGTATGGGTTTCCGACGCCCTTGCGCTTTCCGACACATCCCCAGGGGCGATTGAAGCCATGAACGGCTATATCTTCAAGCTGAACTACCCGAGTAATGACGTAAAGAATAACAAAGACAATTATGTTGTTTTCGTCTATCACTACAATGGTACGACTTGGGATGGCCCCCTGACGGATGTTACGCTTGATGATGACTTTATTATAGTCCGCTATAATGACTTCACACCGTTCACCGTCCTTGCTCTTCCAAAAATTTCTGTGACAGAAACCATCAATGGAAGTGGTACTGTTAAACGTGACGGGACAGAAATCAGCTCCGGTACTTATAGCGGAGCATCCGCCGGTACTGTGCTGAACTATTCCGTGACCCCCGCCTCCGGATATGCCACGAAGTCTGTGAAGTTCAACGGCGAGGAAAAACTGAACGCTTCGGGCGAATACCAATTTACCATCACCACGACCCCCAATCCCAACACTTTTGAAGTAACCTTTGTTCAGCTTGAAGTTGTCGAGGAAGAAGCCAGCAGTGAAGTGAAGTCTTCTTTTGACACTTATGCTGCGGCAAACGACCTGACGGAAGCAGCCAAGAAAGTTGTAAAGGAGACGCCCAAGTGGGTTGGCGGAGAGTCCCTGACGCAAGACGAAATTGAGAAGACCGGCGGAATCTCCATTGAACTGCCCTATCCCACGGATCAGGTTAAGGCTGAACGGGCAAACTATGTGATTCAGGTATTCCAGCAGAACGGAAGCACCTGGACCGAGATTACCGACAGCATTTCTCAGACCGATACCGGACTCATGTTGACAACCACCAACTTTGCGCCCTTTGCGGTCACAGCAGTGAGAAAGGATGTTACACTGAAATTCCAGGTTGGCGATACGGCCATCCCCGCACTGGATATGCCTGCCAGAAATGGCAAGGCTGTCAAGCTGCCGGATGGGTCTGCCTATTCCGGGGACAAGGCGTTTAAGGGCTGGAATACAGAGCCGGATTTCACTGGTGACAGCTATAAAGCCGGGGACTCGTATACGCCGAACAGCGGTACAGAGCCCGAAATCAAGTTCTATGCGGAACTGGTGACCGCAGTCACCGTCACGTTCGAACCTGGCGAAGGTGTTGGAGCTGTGTATACTCAGCAAGTCCCGCAAGGTGTGGCAACAGATCTGATCAAGAACGAGTTTACCAGACCTGAGTATGTCTTCAAAGAGTGGAAAGTAAAGGACGGCACTGCAACGTATAAGGACCGTGGGCAGATCACGACCACAGCACCCGTCACTCTCGTCGCACAGTGGACCGCTGGCACCGCACCGTCTGCTCCAAGTGATTTAAGTCTGGGCAGAAGTCTGCTGAACTATGGCAATACTGACCTTGAAAACCAGGCGGGTCTGATCTCCGGCATCAACAGCTCGATGGAAGTCTACGCCGGTCATGGCCAGTGGAATCAGGTTACCGGTTCGACATATTCTGTAAAAGAACCTGGTATAATTGAAATCCGCTTCAAGAGTAATCCGACACTCGGTACTCCCGCAAGCGAATCCGCGTTTGTCCTTGTGCCTGCGTACTTCACAGAGGCGTCTGATCCGGTCGAGGTTGAACCAAGCACGATCAACGGCAAGACGCTAACCACCTATAAATACACAGTTAAGCTCTACGAGGAATATGAAAACGGTACCACAGAGGAAAAGCACGAAACAGCGCTGAAAGAAGACGTGATGTTCCTGCTTTCATATCCTCCCGGATTAAGCAAAGGCGACTATCAGTACACGCTGTATCATGAGTCTGTAGCCGCTGGTAATGAAGTTGCGATTGAAGAGCTCACCAATGGTATTCGCGGTAGTTCCAACGCTTTCTCGGATTATTATCTGACGATTGAGCCAAAACTCAAAGGGACGGTATCACTTGAGTATTATGAGCCGCAGGGTGGAAAGGCAGCTACATCAAGTACTCCTTGTGCAGGCGGGGTAATCCAGGCAACTGTCAAGGGTAGTAACAACGAAGGTGAGCTCTCCTATCGCTGGTGGAGATACGACAACGACGAGGACACTGAGCCTGTATTAGTTCAGGACTGGAAGACCGCTGAAAATATTGGAGATTTCTATGAGGTAACAGCTCCTGACCTTCAGAAGAAACTACAGTGTGAGGTTAAGAGTACCAACCCGGCAACCGGCACGATCTCAAGCGCCAAATCTGCGCCTGTTGATATTGTCCCCGTTGAGGTTTATAACAGCTCAGAAGGATATATCGGGTATTTTGATGGTGTAACCACAGGCATGCAATATCGGACGGAATACGGAAACTGGACGGATGTTCCCGGGGATGGAACACTGGTAGAGAACAGGCTGTATTTCAAAGAGCCCGGAACATATACTTTCCGCAATAAGGGGGAGAATGATCCGGATTTCTGGGATGGCGGCACCATTGAGGCTTGGTATATTATCGGATTCACCTCAACCAATGGCACATCTACCAGTACCACAACTGGAGGCGGGACAACAACCACTACCGGAACAGGGACGACCTATATGTATATGATACCGGACAGCTCCACAACCGGTACGCCGGTAAGGCTCTCCGCGTCCACAACTCAAAGTTATATCAAGCATTATGGTACCGGCAATACATGGCTTGTAAGCTATAATGCTCCGGCAAGGTTTTATATTGAAATGAAACCTTCCTCTGGTTCTTATGTCCACTACAGCCAAAATGGAGACCCATGGGTTTCTGGCGGTGCCTCAACGGAAGGGGTAAGGGTCTATCTCGGGTCAGGCAGGAACGGAAATGTAGATAGAAACGACTATTTCAATGTTATCTATAACCGTTCCAGTACCAGCCCGCGCACGGCTGACGACTCGCATCTCGGCCTGTGGTCCGCGCTGTGCTTCATGTCCCTCGCGGGAGCGACCGTCCTTCTGAACGGCCAGCGTAAGCGCAGAAAGGCCCGCCGCTGATCCGCAGGGGCTGACGCCCCCGGCAGCCCGCGCCCTCGCACATAACCAACAATCCCCGAAGGATACGGAAAAATGCCCGCATCCTTCGGGGATTCGTCTGCCCACTCGGGCAGGCGGTTTTCTTTGTGCGGAAAATTTTTCTCGCTGTCTTTCCTTTTTGACCGGAACTGTGCTATAATAGTTCTGTTTAAGCATCAATACCGGATGGCAAGCGATCTGAGTAAACCAACGGTAAGCTGAAAACCCACGCGGACGCAAGCCGCCCGCGAAGTAATGAAAAATGGAGGAATTAGAAAAATGAAAAGAATCCTGCCCGTTCTGCTGGCTGCCGCGCTGATCTTCTCCCTGGGCGCCTGCAGTGTCTCCAGCTCCAGCACCAGCACGACCACCTTCACCACCAGCACCACCGACGCCGACGGCAACACCACGACCAACACCACCACCACCGAGATGGGCGTCACCGCCGGGACCGACGGCGTGTCTACCACCCACAACACCACCACGACCACAACCACCGAGACGCCCGCGCCCGCCGACGAGGCCGCTCCCACCGCCGCCGATTATGTCGAGGCGCTGAGCGAGAAGTTCACGGACGCCGCGACCGGCTCCAACGACAGCGGCGACACCTTCTATTACCTCTGGCGTGAAGATGGCGACGACGTCTACGCCGCGCTGATGATCGTGGGCGCCGACGACAGCATCTATGCCCGCGAGGGTTGGATTCAGACCGAGGAGAATAACGTGGCCCTGGTCGACGAGGAGATGGATTCCGTCACGCCCTTCTACTTCGACAATAACGACGACAACGGCAGCTTCGACATGTGCTTCGTCCAGGACGGCGATGTCGCGCACATGGCGACCGCTGATACCGACGACGTGATCGCTGCCGTCTCGGAAGTGCTGGCCAATATCCAAGGGTAATAGAGGATGCGAAAAAGGATTGCGCTGCTGCTGGCGCTTCTGCTGCTGGCGGGCCTGTTCCCCGCGGCATACGCCGACGACGCGCACAGCGTGGAAAAACGCGCGTTCACCGTCTATGTCGGCAGCCCCGAAAAGACCCTGACCGATCCCTTTCCGCTCTATTTCTTGGACGGCGTCGACGATCTGCCCTATCTGGAGATCGACGACCTGGGCGAGCTGATCTTCTTTATCAACACGGAGATCAACAAAGACCCCAACTACGGGCTCAGCAGCCACTACGACGGCGATACCGTCAGCTTTGAACGCGAGAACGGCTATACGGTCGAACTCGATTTTGCCCAGGATCTCATCCGTTTCACCGATTACAATGCGTTCCGCCACAACTCCTACGACACGACGCTCATCGACGTGGTCGAAGAGCCCGGCGTTGACGAGTACGGTCAGGCCCTGCTCTTCCAGCGCGACAAGAAGATGTCCTTCGACCGCTACGGCGACGTCAAGGTTTTTGATCTGGCCGCCTACGACATCGACCTTGTCCGGGTGGAGGACAGCTATTTTGTCCCGCTGCAAACCGCGAACGACATCTTTTTCCATCCGATGGCCCAGTTTGGCTTCTTATTCAACGGCCAGGCGCTCTTTCTCGCGGTGGAGAGTACCTTCTATACAAACGACGAGTATACGGAGTACGCGGATCTCTACTACGCCGCGCCCACGGCGCAGCGCAGCGACGCCCTTGCGGAGTACGGCTATAATGAGCTGTGCATGATGCTGGACAATTTCTACGGCTTGAAGGACTCCCACGACATCCGAAGCTTTGCCCAGACCTTCTGGGAGATCGGTTTCGACGAGGCCCTGCGCGGAAATGACCCGGTGGACGCCGACGAGGCGCTCAAGCAGTTTGTCGAGTACTATCTGGACGATCTGCACTCGGGCTTCCATGAGTTCTCTTATCTCTCCGGCCGCCAGTACTTCTCCGAAAACAACGCCATGGCAAAACGCAAACTCCGCGAGAACGTCAAAACATACTTCCGGGCGAGAGAGGTTTTCTACCCCGACGGCTGCCCCGGTTACGAGGAGGTCGGCAACACCGCCTATATCACCTTCGACAGCTTTGACTCCGATTATTACGGCCAGGCCTTCTACGCCGGACTTGAGAACGGCACGATCCCGGATGACACCATCGGTCTCATCATCTACGCGCATCAGCAGATCACCCGCCCGGACAGCCCCGTTGAAAACGTGGTGCTGGATCTGAGCAACAACACCGGCGGCGCAGTGGACGCGGCGGTCTACGTGCTCGGCTGGATGCTCGGGGAGGCCTCTTTCAGCGTCAAGGATACCTGCACCGGCGCCATGTCCACTTCGATCTACCGCTCGGACGTCAACCTCGACCGCGAGTTTGACGAGAGCGACACCGTCGCGGACAAGAAGCTCTACTGCCTCATCTCTCCGGTCAGCTTCTCCTGCGGCAACCTGGTCCCGGCGGCGCTCAAGTCCTCGCAGAAGGTCACGCTGCTCGGCCGCACTTCCGGCGGCGGCAGCTGCGTGGTGCAGCCGGTCTCCGCCGCCTGGGGCGCCATGTTCCAGATTTCGGGCGCCCAGCGCATGTCCTTTTTGAAAAACGGCTCCTTCTACGACATAGATCAGGGCGTCGATCCCGATTATTACATCGACAATATCTCAAACTTCTATAACCGCCAAGCCCTGACAGACTACATCAACAACCTGTTTTGATACCCATAACGCAACGAAGCCCGCGGCATCCGCCGCGGGCTTCGTGTATCTTTCGGGGTTACATATCAAACAGTGTGATCTGATTGCTGTCGGGCATCTCGCCCAGCGCGCCGAGGGCTTTGAGCTGCTCGATGTGCGCCTGAGAGACCTTCGGGCAGACGGAGGACAGCTCCTGCACGGAGATGAAGGTCTGGCCGCTCTCACCGGCGCGCTGGAGATCCCAGGCCGCTGTCTCGCCGAGGCCGGAGATCGCCACAAACGGGGGCCGGAGCTTGCCGTCCTCGGTGATGAGAAACTTCGTCGCTTTGGACTTGTACAGGTCGATGGGCGCGAAGTCAAAGCCGCGCATGTTCATCTCGTACACGGCCTCCATCGTGACCAGCAAATCTTCCTCGTTCGCCGTGAGATTCGGCCGCCTGCGCATCTCGTTGATCCTGCGCCGCACATCGTCCGCGCCGCCGCACATCATTCCCGCGTCAAAGCCGCCCTTCTGGCTGCGGCGGTAGAAATAGGCCGCGTAGAAGGCCAGCGGCTCGTGCACCTTGAACCAGGCGATACGGAAGGCCATCATCACATAGGCCACCGCGTGGGCCTTGGGGAAGAGGTAGGCGATCTTGCGCGCCGACTCGATGTACCACTCGGGCACGCCCTTGTCGCGCATCTGCTGCTCGGCGTCGCCGGGGAACTCCCCGCTCTTCTTGACCTTGCCTTTTCGCACGGCCTCCATGGTCTTGAAGGCCAGCGACGGCTCAATCCCGACGGAGATGAGATACAGCATGATGTCGTCGCGGCAGCCGATGGTCTCGTTGACGCTCGCCGTGCCGTTGACGATGAGATCGTGGATGTTGCCCGCCCACACGTCCGTGCCGTGGGAAAAGCCGGAGAGGCGGATCAGGGTGTCGAACTGCTTCGGCTGGGTGTCCACCAGCATCTGGCGGGTGAAGGGCGTTCCGAACTCCGGCACGCCGATGGTTCCGGTCTTGCCGATGATGGGGTCGTCGTCCTTGAGCCCCAGCGCGGCAGGGGAGGTATAGATCGACATGGTCTCGGGGTCGGACAGGGAAATCTCCTTCGCGTCCACGCCGGTCATGTCCTCCATCATGCGGATCATAGTCGGGTCATCGTGGCCCAGCTCGTCGAGCTTGAGGAGGTTCGACTCCATGCAGTGGTACTCAAAATGCGTGGTGATGATGTCGGAGTTGGGGTCGTCGGCCGGGTGCTGGACGGGGCAGAAATCCGTCACATCCATATCCTGCGGGATGACGACGAGGCCGCCGGGATGCTGGCCCGTGGTGCGCTTGATGCCCACCAGCCCGAGGGCGAGGCGGTTTTCCTCCGCCTTTGTCGCCGTGACGCCGTGCTCCTCGAGGTACTTCTTCACATAGCCGTAGGCCGTCTTCTCCGCGAGGGTGCCGATGGTCCCGGCCCTGAAAACATGATCCGAGCCGAACAGCGTCTCGGTGTATTTGTGGGCCTTGGCCTGGTACTCGCCGGAGAAGTTGAGGTCGATATCGGGCGTCTTCTCGTTGCCGGGGTAGCCGAGGAAGGTCTCGAACGGGATGTCGAAGCCGTCTCGCCGCATACGCGTCCCGCACTCGGGGCAGTCCTTTTCCGGCATGTCCGCGCCGCAGCCGTAGCTGCCATCGGTGATAAACTCGGAGTGCCGGCACTTGGGGCAGACATAGTGCGGCGGCAGGGAGTTGACCTCCGTGATGCCGGACATGTAGGCCACGATCGACGAGCCGACGCTGCCACGCGATCCGACAAGGTAGCCGTTTTCGAGGCTGTTTTGCACCAGCTTCTGCGCCGACATGTAGATCACGTCGTACTGGTGGTCGAGGATGGTGTTGAGCTCCACATCCACGCGCTTCTGCACGATTTCCGGCGCGGGATCGCCGTAAATGCGGTGCATCTTCTCATAGACGAGGCGCTTTAAGTCCTCGGCGGAGTTCTCGATCTTGGGCGCAAAGAGGTCCTTTGGCAGCAGCTCGATCTGGTCAACCTGATCGGCGATGGCGCGGGTGTTGGTGATGACGACCTCCTTCGCCGTCTCCTCGCCGAGATAGGCAAATTCGGCCAGCATTTCCTCGGTATTGCGGAAGAAGATGGGGCAGTCGCGGTCAGCGTCGGAAAACTTCTTTGCCGCCTGCAGGATTTTGCGGTACTGTTCATCTTCTGCATCAAGAAAATGCACATCGGACGCGGCAATCACGGGCTTTCCCATCTTGCGGCCCAGATTCAAAATCGTGCGGTTGTAGTCCTGCAAAACCGTTGCGTCCTTGACCCTGCCGTTGTCCACCAGGAAGCCGTTGTTGCAGATGGGCTGAATCTCCAGATAGTCATAGAGCGCCGCGATCTTTTCCAGCTCCTCCTGCGTCGCGCCGTTCATCACCGCGCCGTAGAGCTCGCCCATCCCGCAGGCAGAGCCCACGAGAATACCCTCCCGGTGCTGTAAAAGCAGGCTTTTCGGAATCGTCGGAACGCGGTGAAAATATTTCAGATAGGACTGGGAAATCATCTCATACAGGTTTTTGAGGCCCGTTTTGTTCTTCACCAGCAGGACCATGTGGTAGGTCTTCGCCACGTCCGTGCGGCGCAGAGAGTGGTAGACGGATTCAATGTCGTCCACCGTATGGGCGCCCTGCTGCTTGAGCATGGGCAGAAATTTTCCCATCATGCGGGCCACGACCAGCGCGTCGTCCGAGGCCCGGTGGTGGTTGAAGTCCGGCAGCCCCAGGTGTTTGGAGACGATGTCCAGCTTAAAGCGCTTGAGCTCCGGGCACAGGGCCTGACTCAGCGCGAGGGTATCGAGAAACACCGGCGTAAAGCGCAGGCCGTTTCGCCGCGCCGCCGCCGTCATGAAGCCCACGTCAAAGTGGGCGTTGTGCGCGATAATGGGCCGGTCCCCGACAAATTCCATGAACTGAAGCATGGCCTCTTTCTCCAGCGGCGCGCCCTGCACGTCGCTGTCGCGTATGCCTGTCAGGCGGGTAATATCCGCGGGGATGGGCTGCTGGGGATCGACAAAGGTGTTAAAGGTGTCGATGATCCGGTCTCCGGCAAAGAGGATCGCGCCGATCTCGGTCATGCGGTTGGTCTGGGCGTTGAGGCCGGTGGTCTCAATGTCGAAGGCCACAAACTCGGTATCCAGCGGCAGGCTCGATTTGCCGATGACGGCGCTGTTGCCGTCCATGTCGTTGAGATAATAGGCCTCCATGCCGTAGATGATCTTGACGCCCTCCTTCTTGCCGGCCTTCCACATGTCCGGGAAGGCCTGGGCGACGCCGTGGTCGGTAACGGCGATGGCGGGCATGCCCCAATAGGCCGCGCGCTTGACCACGGCGGCAGGGTCGGTCAGGGCGTCGAGAGCGGAGAAGCGGGTGTGCAGATGCAGCTCCACGCGCTTTTCCGGCGCGTTGTCCGGGCGGATGAAGCGCTTGCCCTTCATAATGTTTCGGGGGTCAAGGATCATATCGTCGTCGTACTTGGAGTAGGTGATCTCGCCCTGGATGATCAGATGGTCCTTCTCCTGCACCGCGTCAATGATGGACTTGTCGTCGTCGGAGCGCAGGAAGCGGGAGACGCGGATGGAGTTGGTGCGGTCGGTGATGTCGAAGCTCAGCACCGCCGCGCCGCTCTTGGGGATGGTGCGGCTGGTGACGGCCACGACGTCGCCCTCGATGGTCACGCGGCCCGACTCGAGCGTCAGGGTGTTCATGGGCACGGGACGCTGCTTGATGGCCCTGCCCATGAGCACGGCCCCGGTCGGCTTGGAAGGATTCGACGCCGCGCGCGTGTCCACGGCGGGGGCGCTGGCCTTGACGCGGGGGTAGTCCGGGATGATGCCCACGCCCGACAGACCGTAGTCCCGGCGTATGCAGTCGGAGATTTCGCGTATATCGACGGGGGAGGGCATGACGGCAAAGCGCGCCGCGATAGACACGGTGCGCTGTCGAATATCCACCTGCACGTCGGTGACGCAGGCCTTGTCCAGTCCTCCGGCTGAAGCGATCAGGCCCTCGCAGCCGGGAAAGACCGTGAGAAAGGGGGTATGCTCGCTCATGCTTTTCCGTCGCTTTCGATGAGGGCGACGAGGCGGTCGCACAGCTCCTCATAGGGGTATGTGCCCAGGACAACGCCCTTCTTGAACAGCAGCCCTTTGCCTTTGCCGCCCGCGATGCCGTAGTCGGCCTCTCTGGCCTCGCCGGGGCCATTGACCACGCAGCCCATCACGGCCACCGTGATGTCGCGCGGCATGTCCTTGACCCTCGCCTCAACCTCGGAGGCGAGGGAGATGAGGTCGATCTCCGTGCGCCCGCAGGTGGGGCAGGAGACAAACTTCACCCCGCCGGGACGGAGCCCCGCGGCTTTGAGGATGGCGATACCCGCCGAGACCTCACGCACGGGGTCGGCGGTGAGGGAGACGCGGATGGTGTCGCCGATGCCCTCGCACAGAAGAGTGCCGATGCCGACGGCGGACTGGATGGTGCCGTTCCACTCGGTGCCGGTCTCGGTGACGCCGAGGTGAAGGGGATAGTCAAAGGTCTCGGCGGCGAGACGGTAGCTTGCAATGGTGAGCGGCACGGAGGAGGTCTTGAGCGAGAGGCAGATGTCGTCAAAATCGAACTTGTTCAGCAGCGCGACGTGGCCCTGCGCGCTCTCGACCATGGCCTCGGGGCAGGGGTGGCCGTACTTCTCCACAAGCCGCTTTTCAAGCGAGCCCGCGTTGACCCCGATGCGGATGGGGATGTGACGTGCACGGCAGGCGTCGGCCACGGCCTTGACGTTCTCCTCCCCGCCGATGTTGCCGGGATTGATGCGGATCTTGTCGATCCCGCGCGCGGCGGCCTCCAGGGCGAGGCGGTAGTCAAAGTGAATATCCGCCACCAGCGGGACGGAGACCTTCTCCTTGATGGCCGATACGGCCTTCGCGGCCTCCATGTCGGGGATGGCGATACGCACAATATCGGCCCCCGCGGCCTGCATAGCGCGGATCTGATTGACTGTAGCCTCCACATCCCAGGTCTTGGTGGAGCACATGGTCTGCACGCTCACGGGCGCGCCCCCGCCGACGGGCAGAGTGCCGACGCAAATCTGTTTGGTTTGGGTTCTGTCTTTCATGGTAAAACCTCATATGCGTCCCCGTCGAAAGACAGAGGACGAATTAATGGCTCCCCTGAAAGGGGAGCTGTCACCAGCGCTTGCACTGGTGACTGAGGGGTTTACCCCTCCGCCCCGGTTTGTGAACCGGGGCACCTCCCCTTTCAGGGGAGGCATCATGTTGTAAAAATCCTCACAATATCGTGGAACATGATAAAGACCATCAGGCCCAGCAGCAGGACCAGGCCCGCCGCATGGATATAGCCCTCGTATTTGGGATTGAGCTTTCGGCGCGTCACGCTCTCGATGAGCCAGGTCACCAGCAGGAAGAAGATGCGGCCGCCGTCCAGGGCGGGAAGAGGCAGCAGATTCATAATGGCGAGATTCACCGCAATAAAGGCGGCGAGGTAAAAGATGTTATAGAGCGCGTCGCCGGTGGTCTCGGCCTGCTCGCCGGTCTCGGCCATGAGATCGACAATGCCGACCGGGCCGCTCATCTCCTCCACCTTGACCTTGCCGTGGATGAGCTCACTCAGGCCCAGCTTGACCCAGCGCGAAAACTCCATGCAGGTGTTCCACGCATACCGAACTGTCACTGCCGGCGTCGCCTCGTCATAGCCCATGTAGAAGCCGTACATCTTCCGGCTCTCACCCTCGTACTCCACCGGGACAAAGCGGAAATCCTTGAGTGTGACCTTTTTTCCGTCCCGGATCATCACAAAGTCGTAGACCCCGTCGCCCTGGGCGAGAAAGTCGTCCACGTCGAAGTGCGCGTAAATGCGCTTGCCGTCGATTTTGTAAAAGCGGTCGCCCTTGTGCAGGCCCTCCTCGCTCTCGTAGGGGCAGCCGGGCATGAAGTCCACGATCTCGGCATTGCGGAAAGCGTAGGCCGAGGAGTAGAGGATCAGGATGATCACGAGACCCAGCAGAAAGTTCATGAAGGCCCCCGCCGCCAGGATCAGCGCCCGCTTCCAGGGGGCCTGACTGGTAAAGGCCCGGGGATCGTCGACGGCCTCATCCTCGCCCAGCATGGCGCAGTAACCGCCGATGGGCAGCAGGCGCAGGGAATAGGTGGTCTCCTTGCCCTCCTTCTTCCACAGGGCGGGCCCCATGCCGAGAGAAAATTCCATCACGTTCACGCCGAAGAGCTTGGCGGCGGTGAAGTGACCAAATTCATGGATGCCGATGAGCAGGCCAAAGATCAGAATACCGAGAATTGCATAGAGCGCAGTGGTCATGCGATTATCTCCCAATGAAAAAGTTTGGAGTTTGGAGAGTGGAGTGTGGAGTTATTGTGTCCCCTTCGGGGACAGATTGAAATAATCCAATCTGATACCTTCTTGCATCAAGCTGAGCGTTTCAAAGGCGGAGCCTGTT
Source organism: uncultured Eubacteriales bacterium (assembly GCA_900319695.1). GTDB lineage: Bacteria > Bacillota > Clostridia > Oscillospirales > Oscillospiraceae > Limivicinus. The sequence goes on along the minus strand of ONPN01000008.1, from coordinate 30,833 downwards.
TGAATCATCGCGAAGCGACTCCTTAACTCCACTCTTCACTCTCCACTCTCCACACTAAAATCAAAACTTCTCGTTTACATAGATTCTGCCGGCCTGATCGGCGGCCAGGATGGTGTCAAGGTCGGGGTGCTGCACAACGCCGACAGCCGCAACCGCGCCCGCCGCCGCGTCGTAAATGCGGTTATACCCCAGCTCGCGGCGCAGGAACTTGTGGACAGCGACCTCGTTTGCCGCCGACATGACACAGGCGGCGGTGCCGCCGGTGCGCGCGCAGTCCATGGCGAGCTTGAGGCAGGGCGTCTTCTCATAGTCCGGGGCCTCAAACGTGAGGTCGCGCAGCTTATAGAAGTCCAGATGCTCAAAGGGGGAGGGCTTGCGCTCGGGGTAGCTCAGGGCGAGCTGGATGGGAAGCCCCATGTCCGGCACGCCGAGCTGGGCGATCACGGTGCCGTCCACAAGCTCCACCATCGAGTGGATGACGCTCTGCGGGTGGATGACGACGGTGATGTCGTCGGGGGTCACGCCGAAGAGGTGCATGGCCTCCACAAACTCCAGGCCCTTGTTCATCATCGTGGCGCTGTCGACCGAGATCTTGGCGCCCATATTCCAGTTCGGGTGGGCGACAGCCTGCTCGGGCGTCACGTCCTCGAGCTCCGCGCGCGCCTTGCCGCGGAACGGGCCGCCGGAGCCGGTCAGCAGGATCTTGTGCAGCTCGCCGGGCTTGCGGCCCATGAGGCACTGAAAGATGGCGGAGTGCTCGGAGTCGACGGGGATGATCTCCGCGCCCTTCTCCTTCGCGCGGGCCATGACCAGCTCGCCCGCACAGACGAGGGTCTCCTTGTTGGCCAGGGCGATGCGCTTTCTCTCGTCGATGGCGGCGAGGGTCGGCTTGAGCCCGATCGCGCCGGAGACGGCGGTCACGACGCAGTCGCTCTCCGCATATGTCGCGGCCTCGATCAGACCTTGGAGCCCGGAGCCCACGCGCACGTCCAAATCGGCGACGGCGATTTTAAACTGCTTTGCCGCCTCCTCGTCAAAGACCGCGACAAACGCGGGTTTCAAGCGGCGGGTCTGTTCCTCCAAAAGGCCGATCTGCCGCTGGGCGGTGAGGGCCGCGACGCGCAGGCCGATATGCTCCGCCGCCGCGACGGTCTGCCGTCCGATGGACCCGGTGCAGCCCAGAATAGAAATGGCGTTGACCATGTAATACACCTTCTTTGTTTCTTTAATGTACGCAGATTGCGAGGGGATTATGAAAGCGCAGAGCGGGGAAAAAATATGGGGTCGACTTGCGGCGGAACAAAAGCCGCGCCGCCGCTTTTATCCTTCCCTTTTCTCTCTGATTTTCAGCGTTTTGAGATACGCCTTTTGGCCGTCGCTGACGCGGTAGCTCTCGACGGCTTTCTGGATGGCCTTGTTGTGGGTCCAGGGCTCGAGGCGTTTTTCCTCAAGATAGGGCAAGGCCGCTTCATACTGCTTGGCAAGCGCCGTGGCAAAATACCAGGCCTGCATCATGCGCAGATAGTATTCCTCACTCTGAATGACTGCGACCCAATCCGGATATTCGGGGCGGAAATCCTCGTCCAGAAAGTGATTCATCAGCATACGGATCGCAAAGCGCTTCGTATACAGCTGCTCGCTGTCCAGCCAGCGGCGGACATCCGCAACCAGCCGAGCGTGATTCTTTTTAAAGCACGCGGGGCCGATACAGTCGCAGGTCGCCCAGTTGTCGACACAGGGCAGAAAGGCGTCCAGCGCTTCAATACAGGCGCCGTAGTCCCGAATACGCTCAATCAAAAACCCGTGTAGGTGGTTTTCCTCAAGATAGCCATGCGGCAGCGCGGCGAGAAAAGCCGACGCCTCCGCCGTGCCGGAGAGCTCCTTCGCAAGCGAGCGCAGTGCCGGTGTGCGCACACCGATGATCCGTTCCCGAGGGATATTTGGCACCAGCTTCGCGGTAAAATCGCCGTAAGCCTCATCGCGCAGGGCAAAGAGACGATCACAAATATTCAAATCGACCATAACTCCACACTCCACGCTCGTATCATGTGCGGCGTCGGCCCCTACGGGTTTTTGACCCCGCCGTAGCGCCTGTCACGGCTGTTGAAGACCTCAATGGCCCTGTCCAGCTCCTTCGGGCCAAAGTCCGGCCAGAGTACGTCCGTAAAATAAAACTCCGCATAGGCGCACTGCCACAGCAGAAAGTTGGAAATGCGCTGTTCCCCGCCGGGACGGATCAGAAGGTCGGGGTCGGGAATGCCCGCCGAGTAGAGGTAGTTGCCGAAGCCCTCCTCCGTGAGCGAGTCGTCCGCTTTCCCCGCCGCGTAATCCTTCGCATAGCGGCGCGCGGCGTGCAGGATCTCGTCCCGCCCGCCGTAGTTGAGGCAGATGTTGGCCTGAAAGCCCTCGTAGCGCCGGGAGATTTCATCGGTGCGTGCGACCATCTCCCGCAGCTCCGGACTCAGCCCCTCGAGCTCGCCCAGAACCTTCATGCGGATGTGGTCCCGCTCCATGGTGTCGATGGCCTCCTGCAAATACTTGCGCAGCAGCTTCATGATCGTGCTGACTTCGCCCTCGGGCCGCTTCCAGTTCTCGGTGGAAAAGGCGTAGACCGTCAGGTAGTCCACCCCAATATCGCGGCAGTAGGTCGCGATTTTGCGGAAGGTCTCCGCGCCGACGGCGTGGCCCGCGGTCCGTGGCAGACCGCGCTTCTTGGCCCAGCGGCCGTTGCCGTCGAGAATAATGGCAATATGGCGGGGAACGCGGGTCTTGTCCCGCTCCCCCGCCTGATTGTTGATAGACATATTAAATCTCTGTCAGTTCCTTTTCCTTCTTGTCGCAGATCTTGTCGATCTCCTTGATATAGTCGTCGGTCAACTTCTGGATGTCCTTCTCGGCAATCTTGTAGTCGTCCTCGGTGATCTCGGAGGCTTTCTGCTGTTTCTTCATCTTCTCAACCGCGTCGCGGCGGATGTTGCGGATGGCGACCTTGGAGGTCTCACCGTACTTGCGGGTCTGCTTGACCAGATCCTTGCGGCGCTCCTCAGTCAGGGGCGGGAAGACCAGGCGGATGGCGCGGCCGTCGTTCTGCGGGTTGATGCCGAGATCGGAGGCCAGGATCGCCTTTTCAATGGCCTTGAGCAGGCTGCCGTCCCAGGGCTGGATCAGCAGGGAACGGGGGTCGGGCGTGGAGACGGACGCCACCTGCATGAGCGGCGTATCGACGCCGTAGTAGCTGACGGTGATCGGGTTGAGGACGGCGGTGTTGGCGCGGCCCGCGCGGATCGCGGCGAGGTCGGATGTGAGCGCGTCGCAGGTCTTCTGCATCTTGCGTTCGATTTCGGGATAGTCAGACATGTTCGTACCTCCGTTATGATTTATAGTAAAAATAGTTACACTCCGTTTTGCCTCCCCTGCAAGGGGAGGTGTCACAGCCGATCCCACGCGAGGCTGTGACGGAGGGGTCCCCCTCAGTCACGGCGCAAAGCGCCGCGGCAGTTCCCCATTAAGGGGAGCCGTAATCACTCTACAATGGTGCCCACGTTTTCGCCGTCCAGCACGCGCAGGATGTTGACGGGATTTGCCAGCGCGAAGACCGCGGCGGGGATGCTGTTCTCCATGGCGATGGCGGTGGCGGTGGTGTCCATGACCGCGAGACGGCGGGCGAGCACCTCGCCGTAGCTGATACGGTCAAACTTCACGGCATTGGCGTTCTTGCGGGGGTCGTCGTCGTACACGCCGTCGATGTTCTTGGCGAGCAGGATCGCGTCGGCGTGAATCTCCGCCGCGCGCAGGGCTGCCGCCGTATCGGTGGAGAAGAAGGGCAGGCCGCTGCCGCCCGCAAAGAGCACGATCTCCCCGGCCTCGAGATACTCGATGGCGCGGCGGGTATCGTAGCGCTCACCCACGCCCATGATGTCCACGGCGGTCATGACCCGAGCCTTCGCGCCGAGCTGACGCAGCACGTCGCACACCGCAAGGCAGTTCATGCAGGTGGCAAGCATGCCCATGCGGTCGGCGCTCACGCGCTCGACCTTTCCGGCGCCGTCCTTGACGCCGCGCCAGAAGTTGCCGCCGCCGATGACGACGCCGATCTGCGCTCCCTGGTCCGCGGCCTGCTTGAGCACAGCGCAGACCTCGGAGATGAGGTCAAAGTCATAACCGGTCTTCTTGCCTCCGGCGAGCGCCTCGCCGCTGATCTTGATCAAAACGCGCTTGAATTTCATTTCAAATCTCCTTCCTTATTGGCTCCCCTGAAAGGGGAGCTGTCACCGGTGCGCACACCGGTGACTGAGGGGTAACCCCTCCGATTTTGAACCGCAAGCGGTCCAAAACCACCTCCCCTTGCAGGAGAGGCATGTCAGATATCCAGATAACCCAAAATCACGATGCCGCAGATGACGACTGCAATGCTGAGATAGTGCTTCCAGGAGAGCTTTTCCTTGAGGAAAAGGCGGCTCCACAAAACGCTTGCCACACAGTAGCTGGAGATGATGGGCGCGGAGAAAGCCACATGCTCAGAATCAGCAAGGGCGTAGATATAGAAAAACTGTCCGATGGTTTCGCACACCGCACCGATGTACTTGGGGGCCTCCATCTTGGGCACGAGCTTCTGCTTCTTGATACCCAGCACATAGATCGCGCAGAGGACGCCGACAAACAGGAAAGTCAGCTCATAGGCACAGTTGGCGCTGTCCTCATCCAGCACCTCGAGCACGCGGCTGTCGGCGAAGGTGCCCAGCGCGTCGAGCAGGCAATAGACGACGGGGATCGCGAGGGCGATCCAGCTCTTGGCGTAGTGGTGGTTGGAGGCGTCCTGACGGGCGCGGCGGAGCTCCTCGTCCTCATGGGATTCGACAAAACCGAGGGCGATGACGCCAATGGCGACAAAGGCCACGGCGACGAGCGCGATGGGGGGCAGGTCTTCGCTGATGCCGGCGGTGATAAAGGTCAGGATCGCGACGATCGCGCCGGAGCTGTTGCAGATGGGGGAGGAGATCGAAAGCTCGATATAGCGCAGTCCAAGGTAGCCGATGGCCATCGACAGAATATAGAGCAGGGAGACGGGCAGGTAGGTCCAGATGACGTTCCAGCTCATTTCGACGCCGTTGAAGAAAATCTCATACGCCGCGTGCAGGCCCATCACGACGCCGACCGCCATGACCATCTTGAGATGACTGTACTTGTCGGAGGCGTCCTGACAGCCGATCTTGGAAAACAGGTCAGAACCGCTCCAACAGAGAAGCGCGATGATTGCGAAGGTAAACCACATGAGATAATGTCCTCTTTCTTATCTGTACACTGTCCGCCCAAAGCGTTCAGACAATGCCTCAAAAGATTTTACCACAGCTTCACGCTTTTGACAATTATAACTTTCTTCCCCCGCGCCCGGAATGACAGAAAGCGCGGCGTGCCCGTGCTATCATGGGCGCATGAATGTGATCTACGCCGATGTGCTCTTTGCCCTGAGCGTGTTTACCGACTATCTGCTCTGCCTTGTGACGGCGCGCTTTTGCTCGCTGAAGCTCCGGCGCGGGCGCTACCTCGCGGCGGCAGCGCTCGGCGGGGCCTACGCGGTGGCGGTGTTCCTGCCGGGGCTTGCGTGGCTGGCCCACCCGCTGGTGGAGCTCTGCGCCGCGGGGATCATGGGCCTTGTCGCCTTCGGGGGAGAGGAGCGGCTTTTCCGCTGTCTCGGGGCCTTCCTCGCCGTGTCCGCGAGCTTCGGGGGCGCGGCCTGGGCCGTGGCTCTGCGCGGCGGGAGCATGCCCGCGCCGGACCTCAAGCTATTGGCCGCCGTGTTTCTCGGCAGCTACGCCGTGCTGACGCTGCTGTCCCGCACCCGACAGCGGCGCGCGCGGGAGCACCTTGTTGAAGCTGTACTCACGTTCAACGGCAAAGAGACCGCCTTCACCGTTCTGGAAGACAGCGGCAACTGCCTGCGCGACCCCGTCACCGGCGACGCGGTGATGCTGGCCTCGCCCGCAGCCCTGCGCCCGCTTTTTCCGGGGCGGGAAGCGCTGCCGGAGCTTTCCGACGCGGTGGAGCTGGTGTCGCAGGCGGGGCGGCTGTCGGAGCTGCGCGGGCGCTTTCGCCTGTTAAGCTGCGGCAGCGTCGCGGGTCCGACTCTGCTTGCCGCCTTTCGTCCCGACACGGTGCGCGTTGACGGAAAGAAGCGGGACGACCTGCTCTGCGCGGTCAGTGCAGCCGCAAGCGGCGACGGGTTTGAGGGAATCGTTTGAAACAGAGTGGAGTGTGGAGAGTGGAGTGTGGAGTTAAAGACTGTCATGGCTTCGCGTCAGCGAAGGATCTTTACATTGGAATCGGTACGGAGCTTAGATTCTTCGCTAACGCTCAGAATGACATTTAAAATATGTGCCGCAGGCACACCATAACTCCACACTCCACACTCCACACTTCACTCTCCACTCTCCAAACTGTCAGGAAAGGAGCAAACTATGCTATCCAAGCCTCAGGTTTTCTTTTTGCGTGAGCGTATCCTTGCCATTCTCGGCATTGAGCCGCCGCCGGTTTTTTACATCGGGGGCAGCGACACCCTGCCGCCGCCCCTGGAGCGCGAGGAGGAAGCGGAAGCCCTCGCGGCGCTGGAGGCGGGGGACGACGCCGCGCGCCGGACACTCATCGAGCATAACCTTCGCCTTGTGGTCTACATTGCCAAGCGCTTTGAAAACACCGGCGTGAACATTGAGGATCTGATCTCCATCGGCAGCATCGGCCTCATCAAGGCCATCAATACCTTCAACTCGTCGAAGAAGATCAAACTTGCCACCTATGCCAGCCGCTGCATCGAAAACGAAATCCTCATGTATCTGCGCAAGACCGGCTCACAGAAGAGCGAGGTCAGCTTTGATGAGCCGCTCAACACCGACTGGGACGGCAACGAGCTGCTGCTGTCCGACATCCTCGGCACCGAGGAGGACGAGGTCTGCCGCGCCCTCGAGGACGACGCGGAAAAGCGCGTGCTGCTCGAGGCGGTCGATCTGCTGGAGGGCCGGGAGAAGGAGATCATCCTGCTGCGCTTCGGCCTCGCCGGGCGGCAGGAGTACACCCAGAAGGAGGTGGCCGACATGCTCGGCATCAGCCAGAGCTACATATCCCGCCTTGAAAAGCGCATCATTGAGCGCCTCAGACGGGAGATGACCCGGCTGATGCAGGTGTGAAAAACGGCCGCCTCCGGCAAAGGAGACGGCCGTGGCTCTTGCGGCGCGGCAAAAAAGGTGCTATGATGTCCGAAACAAAGACAGAGGAGAGACGTGCTATGGACTACAAAGAGGCGCTGGCCTATATCCACGGCGTGGAGTTTTTCGGCTCCAAGCCGGGGCTGACGCGCATTGGAGAGCTTCTGGAAAAACTGGGCAATCCCCAGAAGGGGATGCGCTTTATTCACATCGCGGGCACCAACGGCAAGGGCAGCTGCGCCGCCATGACGGCGTCGGTGCTCAAGGCGGCAGGATACAGGACGGGACTCTACACCTCGCCCTACCTCTACCGCTTTAACGAGCGCATGCAGATAAACGGCAAGGAAATTCCGGACGACGTGCTGGCTGAGATCGTGACGCGGGTCAAGCCCATCGCGGAGGCAATGGCCGATCACCCCACGGAGTTCGAGCTCATGACCGCAATCGCCCTGCTGTGGTATAAGCAGGAGGCCTGCGACGTGGTGGTCCTCGAAGTCGGCCTCGGCGGGCGCTTTGACGCGACCAATATCATCGACGCGCCGGAGGCGGCCGTCATCATGAACATCGGCCTTGACCACACGGCGGTGCTGGGCGATACCGTGGAGCAGATCGCCTTTGAGAAGGCGGGAATCATCAAGCCCGGCACGGAGGCGGTGCTGTTTCAGCAGAGCGAGAGCGTCACCGATGTGGTGCGCAGACGCTGCGAGGAGCTGGGCGTATCGCTGCACATTGCGGACTTCTCCCAGATCAAAAGCGAGTTTGACTCCCTCTACGGCCAGAGCTTCAGCTACAGGGGCGAGGTCTACGCTCTGCCTCTGCTCGGCAGCCACCAGCTTAAAAACGCCGCCGTCGTGCTGGAGCTTGTTGAGGTTCTGCGCGGACGGGGCTGGAAGCTCGAACAGGGCGACGTGGAGCACGGCCTCTACGCCGTACACTGGCCGGGACGCTTTGAGCTTGTATCCGAGGAGCCGCTCTTTGTTGTAGACGGCGGGCACAACCCCCAGTGCGCCCAGACCGTGCGCGAAAACCTCCTGCATTACTTCCCGGACAAGCGCCGCATCCTGCTGTTGGGCATTCTGCGCGACAAGGACTACGCGGGCCTGACCGAGATCCTGGACGGTGCGGCGGATGAGTATATCTGCATCACACCGGACAGCCCACGGGCCCTCCCGGCGGCGGAGCTGGCGGATTTTCTGAAGCGCTATAACAAGGCCGTCGCTGTGTGCGAGAGCATACGCGACGGCGTGAGCCTCGCCCTCGACCGCTCGGACGATGAGAGCGTCGTATGCGCGGTGGGCTCACTCTACTCCGTGGGCGAAATCAGGGCCTGCTTTGAGAAATATTAACTGCCTCCATCTTTGAAGCCAACAAAAAACGAGACCGCTTTCGCGATCTCGTTTTTTGTTGAGCAAGTATAAATTACTTGAGCTCGACAGTGGCGCCGGCAGCCTCGAGCTGAGCCTTGACAGCCTCGGCGTCTTCCTTGGAAACGCCTTCCTTGATCTTGGCGGGAACGCCTTCGACCAGCTTCTTGGCATCGGCCAGACCCAGGCCGGTGATGCCGCGGACTTCCTTGATGACGGCGAGCTTGGCAGCGCCGAAGCTGGTCATCACAACGTCAAACTCGGTCTGCTCCTCGACGACGGGGCCGGCAGCGGCAGCGGGGCCGGCGGCGACGGCGGCGGCGGAAACGCCGAAGGTATCCTCCAGGGCGTGGACGAGCTCGGCGAGCTCAAGAACGGTAAGGCCTTTGATCTCTTCGATCATGGCAGTGATTTTTTCACTCATGGTATTATCCTCCATTTTTATTCTTTTTGGCGCCGATTATTCGGCTTCTGCGGGGGCTTCGACGGAGCCGCCCTTCTGCTCGAGAATCTGACCGAGGCAGACGGCCAGGCCGGTGATGGGAGCGATCATGGTGCCCAGGACCTTGGAGTACAGAGCGCCCTTGGAACCGAGGGTGGACATCATCTCGATCTCGCTGTCGGACAGGACCTTGCCCTCCATGAAGGCGGCCTTGACATTGAAACGATCGCCCATCTTCTTGCTGTAGTCCGCGATGATGCGGAAGGGAGCGATGGGGTCCTTCTCGGCGGTGGCCAGAGAGGTGGTGCCGTTGAGAACGTCATCCAGGGCGTTCATCCCGAGCTTGTCCAGAGCCTTTCTGGTCAGCGTGTTCTTGACGACGGAGTACTCGACCTCCTCCTTGCGCAGCTCTGCGCGCAGCTCGGTATCCTCGGCCACGGTGATACCGCGGTAATCAACAAGGACGCCTGCGCCCGCGTTCTGGATGCGCTTGGCGAGAGCTTCGACGATCGCCTGCTTTTCGCTGAGAACCTTTGCGTTAGGCATGTGTGTTTTTCACCTCCACACGAATGATACCGCGCTCAAAAAGAAAGCCCCTGCGTCATCAAGACGCAAGGACACAAAAACAATCAAGGTTATTGTTCATGTCCTCGGCAGGATTTACGGGCCAAGACCCACCTGCTGTCTTCGGAGCGCCCAGATAATATAACAGAAGGCGGGAGAAATGTCAAGGACTTTTTTTAGTTTGGAGTTAGGAGTGTGGAGAGTGGAGTTGAGGTGTCGCTTCGCAACGATTTTAAATCATCCGCGCAGCGGATACCATAACTCCACACTCCACTCTCCACTCTCCAAACTACACACTCACAGGAGCTTGATCTTCATGCACTTGTCCTTGCCGAAGTATTTTTCCATCTCGGTTTTATAGCCGTCGAAGAGCTCCGTCGGCATGAGGGCCTGCACGCAGCCGGCAAAGCCGCCGCCGTGGACGCGCCAGGCGCCCTTACCCTCCAGGAGCTTCCGGCTCAGCTCAAGGCCCTGCTCCAGCTTGGTGTCGCCGGTGGCGCTGGTGACGATGTTGTTCAGCAGCGTCTCGGAAGAGCGGCCCGACTCGTTCATCAGGCGCATGTATTCCTTCCCGTCGCGGTTTTTCAGGGCGTCACGCATGAGGGGGACGCGCTCGTTCTCATCAAAAAAGTGCATGGCGCGGCGCACGGGACGGTTTGAGGCGTCCCAGCCCCGGGCGCGGAACTCCGCCGGGTCCACGTCACCCAGTACACCCTTGTCGAAGAGGTTGGCTATATAGACCATGTCTGCCGGAATACGGGCGTAGGAGGTGGCAAGCTCCGCATGGCTGCCGCCCGTGTCGGTCAGACAGAGCGTCAGACCCATGCTCTCAAAGTCGGCGGTCACAGGCTCGATACTGCCGTCGGAGAGATCCATGTACAGGGTCTTGCCCAGGGCGCAGGTGAGCTGGCTCATCAGGCCGCAGGGCTTGCCGAAAAAGCGGTTTTCCGCCGACTGGGCCGCACGGGCGATAACGATAGGATCCACTGTGCCGCCGTTAAAGAGCGCGCTTAAGATCTTGCCGATCAGCACCGAGAAGGCCGCCGAGGAGCTCAGTCCCGCGCCGACGGGCAGGGTGCTGCGCACCGTCGCGTCAAAGCCGCCGATACTGAGACCCAGCTCGTCGAATGCGGCCAGCATCCCGCGCACCAGCGCCACGGAGCTGCCGAACTCCGTCGTCTTCGGTGCAAGCTGATCGATACGCAGCTCAAAGCTGTCGTCCGCCTCCTTGATGCGCACGAGCTTACCGCCGTTGGCCTCAAAGTCAGCGCTGATGCCTCGGTCGATGGCAGCGGCCAGAACGCGGCCGTTCTGGTGGTCTGTATGATTGCCGGCAAGCTCGGTCCTGCCGGGTGTAAAGAGCGTTTTTGTCATGTCCTCGCCCCATTTCATTTAACAGATTTTAGAAAAGCATATACTACAAAGCCTTGAAAGTCAACAGCTTCCGGGTTTTTGGAAAAACTTGGCCATCAAAGTTTAAAGTCCGTACACAATTGGCTTGCGTTTAACGCCGTGAGAGGATATAATAGTACCGTCTCAGTCAGACAAAGCAAAATAATTTTTAATTGGAGAGGCTTATGAAAAGCGCCAACGGCATCAATCTGACCATGCTCTGCGATTTCTACGAACTGACCATGGGCAACGGCTATTTTGCCGATGGGATGAAGGATCGCATCTGCTACTTCGACATGTTCTTCCGCAACGTCCCCGATCAGGGCGGCTACGCCGTCGCGGCGGGGCTTGAGCAGATCGTGGACTATATACAAAAGCTGCACTTTGACGAGGAGGACATCGCCTACCTCCGCGGCCGCGGCATCTTCCGCGAGGACTTTCTGGACTATCTCAAAAACTTCAAATTCACGGGCGACATCTGGGCCGTCCCGGAGGGTACGCCCATCTTCCCGATGGAGCCGGTGCTCACCGTGCGCGCCCCCGCCATCCAGGCCCAGCTGCTGGAGACCTATCTGCTGCTGGAGTTCAACCACCAGAGCCTGATCGCCACCAAGGCCAGCCGCGTCTGCCGCGCGGCTCAGGGACGGGCGGTGCTCGAATTTGGCTCCAGGAGGGCCCAGGGCATCGCGGGCGCGGTCACCGGCGCGCGGGCGGCCTTCATCGGCGGCTGCGCGGGCACGGCCTGCACCGTCTCCGATCAAATTTACGGCGTCCCCGCCGCGGGCACCATGGCCCACTCCTGGGTACAGATGTTCGACTCCGAGCTCGACGCCTTCCGCAGCTACTGCCGCACTTATCCGAACAATGCGGTTCTGCTGGTGGACACCTTCAATACGCTCAAGTCCGGCGTGCCCAACGCTATCCGCGCTTTTAACGAGATCTTAAAGCCCCTCGGCATCACCAAATGCGGCATCCGTCTCGACTCCGGCGATATGGCGTATCTCACGCAGAAGGCCCGCAAGATGCTGGATGAGGCCGGCTGGACCGAGTGCACCATCACCGTCTCCAACTCCCTCGACGAGCGGCTGATCGCAAACATTATCCACCAGGGGGCAAAGATCGACGCCTTCGGCGTGGGCGAGCGGCTCATCACCTCGAAGAGCTCCCCGGTTTTCGGCGGGGTGTACAAGCTCTGCGCCGTGGAAAATGACGCGGGCGAGATCATCCCCAAGATCAAGGTCAGCGAGAACGTCGGCAAAATCACGAATCCCGGCTTTAAAAAGGTCTACCGCTTCTTCAACCGCGAGACCGGCATGGCCGAGGCCGATTACATCTGCATGCGCGATGAGACAGTAGATGACACCAAGCCCCTCGAAATCTGTGATCCCTCAGAAAGATGGAAGCGCAAGGTAATGGAAAACTTCCGGGCCGTCGAGCTGCAGGTCCCCATCTTCCGCGGCGGCGAGCTGGTGTACAAACTGCCGACCTTGAAGGAGGTCAAAACCAACTGCGGCTACCAGATCTCCACGCTCTGGCCCGAGGTCAAGCGCTTTGACAACCCGCACCAGTACTACGTGGACCTGTCCCCGAAGCTCATGGCTCTCAAGGACGGGATGCTCGAGGCCCACGGGAGAAGATAGACGTCTCCCCCGTTGGTAAAAATGTAAAAAAATATTAATAATAGAAAGAAGGAAAGCAAAATGAAACGTATAACCGGCATTCTCCTGTGCTTATGTATGCTCTTCTCCCTCTTCACCTGCGCCGCCGCGTCGGCTGAGGGCTACACCGCTGAAAGTGTGGATCAGGCCATCCGGGACGCGGAAAGTGGAAACGCCGACGCTATGGCCTACCTTGGCAACCTTTACTATCTTGGCAGCTACAAACAGGGGATCACAAGAGACTTCGATAAGGCTCTGGAGTGGTTCCTGAAAGCCGCCCCCGCGGGTGACGCGAATGTCCTGTTCAACATTGCGAGAATTTATGAACGCGGTTCGGCCGGTGAAAGCAGCCTCGAGAAAGCATTTGAGTGGTACAGCAAGGCTGCCGAGGCAGGCAATGCGGACGCTCAGGCCGCGATTGAGGACGATCTGTACAAAACCATCCGCTGGAAGGCGAACTCCACGGAGCTCAAGGGCAGCCTTGGCGAGCGGGAGATGATCGGCACAGGATTTGCCATGCCTTTCTATCTGAGCGCGCCGGTCGAAAACTGCGATATGATCGCCATGGATCTGCGTATTGTTGAGGTCAAGAACGGCTGGCCCTATGGCCGTTATGCGCTCTGGGCGCAGAATTTAGACGATGATTGGGTAGAGGTCAGCAGATTCCAGATCGAAAAGTCCCAGGAAAATGGCGAGCCGAGATACTATGAGTTCGCTCTGGACGAGCCAATCTCATTCAAAGCGCTGGCGGTTTGCCTTTCGGAGAGCGGAATGGAATTTGGCCTCGTGCATGAAGATCTGTTCTATGTGGACAACAACTGCGTCACCTCCTACTCCGATACGGTGTACGAACCTGTCTTCACGCCTTCCAATGAGGAGTATCCCTTCCTCAACGCGCAGGTGTCCTACTCCGCCTATGTGAACCCCTACGGCTGATACCACATATGCATGAAAAACACGGTGGGAAACCAAAGCCCACCGTGTTTTTTTGGGTATTTTATACCCAAAATCAAAACTAATACTGTTTTTTGTTAAAACGGTTCGTTTTAACAAACTGGCATCGCGCAAAGCGCGCTGCCAGTTTTGTGCCCTTGGGCACAAAACACGTCTCATAGGTCTCCTATAAAACGGCTTTAAGCCGTTTTATAGGAGACCAGTATAAAGTCATGCGGGAAAACAAAATGACGAAAGACCTTCCTCCCGGCGGCTTTATGGAACCGTCGAAGAAAGGCCCTTCGCGTTGTTCAGAATAACAGGGCGTTTTGAGACAGCCCGTTGCTAATTAATGATTAAAGAACCAGTTTGTAGCCGCCGGACTCCACGGATTCTGGAATTGATCCAGACTGGCAATACTGAGATCAATATACTGCTCGGTCACATCGGAAGGCTCAAAAATCGGTTCGGAAATTTTATCGGAATACTCTGTAATGCAGCTGGGATCAACATAGGCGGAATACTTAAAATATCCGGCGAAGCTTCTGCCCAATTTATCCGCAGTCCAGAGAGCCAGGGCAACAAAGTCCGATCTTTTGTCGAGATCGATCTCATAGTTGTATGCGTTGCCGTTGACACGTTTCTTGTCTACCTTAAAGGTGCCGATATGCTCCCATTTGCCGTCAAAATCCATTGCATAGAGATAATAGTATCCCGCGCAGTCCGTCTCCTCCTCCTCTATGCTGAGGGAGAGTCTGACATGTTTGCATTGTTTTACAGGTTTATCAAGATAGAAAGGGGTCGCAGAACCGGCGGGTTGTCTGATACGAATAGTCTCCTCTTCTCCGAACTGCCCCGTAAGCAGAACAGGTTCTGCTTTTTGGGTGTTGGAATTGGCAAATGCTTCCGCCGCCATGCTGAACATCAGGATAATTACCAGAATCAGTGCGAGTGATTTTTTCATAATTACCTCCTAAAAAAAGAATGAAACGATGCTAAGATAATTATAATGAAACACAGGACACTTGTCAATATTAAATAAAAAACTCAAATAGAATAGGCTGTTTTAGAAAATAATAAACAAAAATGATGGCGGCCCGGATACCCGGAAGTCAGTACCCCAGCAGAGGGACGGAGCCGTCGTCCTTGCCCTTGGTGATGGAGCGAATCTCCGCCTCATAGCTGTATGTGTCGCTGACGTGGACGGTGATGACGTCGCCCACTTTCTTCCCCAGCACGGACTTGCCGAAGGGGGACTCCTTGCTGATGAGGCCCTTGCGCGGGTCGGTGCGCACGGTGGTGACCACCTGGATGATCTGCGTCTCGTCGTCCTCGGGGATGTAGATTTCCACCTTGTCAAAGAGGCCCACCTCGTCGGAGGCGGAGCGGTCGTCGATGACCTTGGCGGATTTGATCATGCCCTCCAGGTAGCGGATGCGGCTGCGGTTTTTGTTCTGGGCCTGCTTGGCGGCCTTGTACTCAAAGTTCTCGCTCAGGTCCCCGAAGGCGCGGGTGCGCTTGACCTCCTCGATCAGCTCGGGCATGAGCGTGAGCCGGCGGTAGTCCAGCTCTTCCTTCATCTTTTTGATGTCCTGTCTTGTCAGTTCGTCGTGCATGTCGTCCTCGCAAGCTCCATATCGTCTCGCTTCCGCGTAAAGCGCGAAAGCTCGCTCATTCCGCTGCTCGTCCTCTCAAACTCAGAGCAACGCTCTGAGTTTGTTTTTTAGCGGCGGTCCAAATCAGTTGTCAATATCTACGTTGATGGCGTTCAGGCCGTTTTTCTCAAACTCGTCCATGTACTCGTCCATGCGGGCAGAGAGCTCCGTGAAGTCCTCAGGGTCATAGTCCTCAAGCCCCAGGTCGCGGCGCGCCAGCTCCTCGGCCAGAATGTTGAAGAACACCGCGTCCTCATAGTCGGCGATGGCCTCATGGATGCCGCCGTCCTCATAGGCCTGGGACGGGAAGACGTGGCCGTGCCAGCGCTGCACCAGCGAGCGCATTCCCTGCGCCGGCGCCATGGCAAAGAGCTTTTCCTGCAGGAGATCGTAATCCTCAAAGCGGTCCTCACCCCTGGCCGAGTTCAGAATCCAGTTGCCGATATACACCATGTCCAGCAGCCGACGAAACTCCTTCTCGCTCAATTCGATGTTCATACGATCCCTCCCAGTCGGCGCAATGACCACGCCGTCGTTTTTCGTGTCACTGTATTATAGCAGAACTGCCCGGCCAATTCCACAGGTAAACAATACAAATTTTTTCTTGCTATGTGGACAGGTATGCGGTATATTAATTAGGTTATTGCAGTTTAGCGCACAGAGGAGGCGAAAGGGATGGACAATCGGCCGATCGGCATCTACGATTCGGGCATCGGCGGACTCACGGGATTGAAGGCGCTGAGAAAGCTCCTGCCCGATGAGGACTATGTGTTCTTCGGAGATTCGGGCCGCATGCCCTATGGGCCGAGACCCATCGACGAGCTGCGGCGGATAGCCGCGCAGGACATGGATTTTCTCGCAAAGTTCGATGTCAAGGCCATCCTCGCCGCCTGCGGCACCATCTCCAGCGCGGCACGGCCTGTACTGGCGGAATACCCCGTCCCGGCGTTCGGTGTGGTGGACCCGGCCCTCGACGCGATGGCCGCCGTCCCCGGGGACAAGCCCCTCTGCGTCATCGCCACCGCCGCGAGCATCCACAGCGGGGAGTTTACCGATGCTCTCGCAAAGCGCTGCGGGTACAGCCGCGAGATCATCGGCGTGCCTTGCCCGGAGTTTGCACCCATGATCGAGGCGGGACACATACGGCGCAGTGATCCGGTGGTGATGGACGCCGTTCAGCGCGCCCTCGCCCCCATCAGGGGCAGAGACTTCGGGGCGCTGCTGCTGGGCTGCACCCACTACGGCATCATCGAGGACGCGATCCGGGACTATCTTGGGGCAGACGTGCCGCTGCTGTCGGCCTCGGAGTGCGCAGCCACGGCCCTGCGCGATTATCTTGTACAACATGATCTCACCGGCGGGGAAAACGGCGGAGCACGCTTCTTTGTCAGCGGCGATCTCCGGCAGTTCGACGCCTTTGCCGAACCCTATCTCGAGCGCGGCCCTGTTCACGCGGAGCAGGCGCCCATTATGGAGCTTTGAAACATATGATGAAAGATGTTGTGATCTATATCCGCAGCCTCTTCGGAGACGGTGCGGACGACAATACCATAGACTTTACCACCGACGGGCTCTACACCTATGACGGCGATACCGCCTGTCTGACCTATCAGGAGTCGGAAGTCACCGGCATGGAGGGCACGCGCACCAGCGTGATGGTCATGCCGGATCAGGTGGTTGTGGACCGTGACGGCGCGGTGACGAGCCGCATGATCTTCCGCCCCGGCGAGAAGCACGCTTTCCTGTACGACACGCCGGTCGGCTCAGCCACCATGCACATGGACACCCGCAACATGAACGCCCGCTTCAACGAGCACGGCGGACACATGGAGATCGACTATGTGCTCGATATGGAGCACGCCTTCGTCAGTCGGAACCAGTTTCATCTGACAGTGAAAGAACAAAAACAGAGGAGAGACAACAGCAATGGCTAACATGATCCAGAACGCGAAGGACAGCATCAGCGCCCTGCTTGCCGCGGCCTGCGAAAAGGCGGCTGCGAAGGGACAGCTCCCCGAGGGAGCCGCGCTCTCCGGCACGGTCGAGATCCCCAAGGACACCACCAACGGCGACTACGCCGCAAACCACGCCATGACCGGCGCCCGCGCCCTGCACATGGCCCCGAGGAAGATCGCCGAAGCCCTGGTCGAAAATCTGGACCTGGACGGCACCTGGTTTTCTTCCGTGGAAGTGGCGGGCCCCGGCTTCATCAACTTCCGCCTCGCCCCGACCTGGTATGCGGACGTGCTCAAGTGCGTCAGCGACGAGGGCGCGGACTATGGCCGCGTCGACGAGGGCCACGGAAAAAAGCTGATGGTTGAATTTGTCTCCGCCAACCCCACTGGCCCCATGCATATGGGCAACGCCCGCGGCGGCGTCCTGGGTGACGCGCTGGCGAGCGTGATGGACCGCGCGGGCTATGACGTGTGGCGCGAGTTCTATGTCAACGACGCGGGCAACCAGATCGAAAAGTTTGCCACCTCCATCGACGCGCGCTACCGTCAGCTCCTGCTGGGCGAGGACGCGGTTCAGTTCCCCGAGGACGGCTACCAGGGCGAGGACATCAAGGAGCTCGCCAAAGCGTTCTATGACGAGCACGGCGACGTGTACCTCGATAAGGACGTGGCCGAGCGCCACGCGGCCATGGCTCGCTTCGGTCTCGACCGCAACATCCCGAAGATGCAGGCCGATCTGCGCCGCTACGGCGTGGAGTACGACGAGTGGTTCTTTGAAAGCTCCCTGCACGAGAGCGGCTATGTCGCCGAGACGGTGGCAAAGCTCACCGAGCGCGGCTACACCTATGAGAAGGACGGCGCCCTCTGGCTCCGCACCGCACAGATTCTGAGCGAGAATCTGCTTAAGGCGGGCAAAAAGCAGGAGGAGATCGACAAGCTCGAGCTCAAGGACGACGTGCTGAAAAGGGCCAACGGCTTCTATACTTACTTTGCCGCCGACATTGCCTATCACCGCAACAAGCTGGAAAAGCGCGGCTTTGACTATGTGATCAACGTCTGGGGCGCAGACCACCACGGCCATGTCGCCAGACTCAAGGGCGCACTGGACGCCCTGGGCCTGGACGGCGAGCACCGTTTGCAGATCGTCCTCATGCAGCTTGTCAAGCTGATGAGCGACGGGCACGAGGTCCGCATGTCCAAGCGCACCGGCAAGGCGATCAGCCTGACAAACCTGCTCGACGACATCCCGGTGGACTCCGCCCGCTACTTCTTCAACTCCCGGCCCGAGTCGCCGGTACTGTTCGACCTGGAGCTCGCGCAGCGCCAGGACAACGAAAACCCCGTCTACTACGTCCAGTACGCCCACGCGCGCATCTGCACCATGATCGCAAACCTCGCCGCTGAGGGGCATGAGGTCCCCGCGAGCGCCGACGCTGCCCTCCTCTCTGACGAGACGGAGAAGGAGCTCATCAAACAGCTCGCCGCCCTGCCGGAGGAGATCCGGCTCGCGGCGCGCGATTACGACCCCAGCCGCGTCAACAAGTACGTCACGGAGCTGGCCGCCCGCTTCCACCGCTTCTACACGGTCTGCCACATCCGCGGCGCGGAGCCGGGCGTGCTTGAAGCGCGTCTTCTGCTCGCCGACTGTGTGCGCCGGGTCATCGCGATCTCCCTCGGCATCATCGGCGTCAGCGCCCCGGAGAAGATGTAAACAAATAAAAAAGATACGAACACGATCAAATTTGACCGTGTTCGTCATTTTTTAGACGCATCGCGCAGGCCGCCCGCGCTTTGTGAGCCCGCCGTAAGCCGCGTGCAGCAGCCACGCGGCGAGGATGCTGAGCCCGAGGGACAGCGCAAAGCACAGTGTCAGACTGATTGCCGCCGGGACGCGGGAGCTCAGCAGCGCCCAGACGGAGGAACCAAGCAGCTCATTGACCGGCGTATGCGCGACGAAGAGACCCATCGAGATGCGGCCCAGCCAGGGGAAAGGCCGCGCTGCCAGAAGTCTCTGCGCAAAGATCGCGTAGAACAGGACGAAGAGCAGCAGGAATGCGCCGACGCTCTGCAGAGAGTAGAGCAGCAGGGGCCGCGTTTCCTCGCTCACCGGGGCTTTGATGAACGCGGCCGCCGCAAGGAACAGCAGCCACAGCGCGGCGGGGGAGCGGAGGCGCGGACGATCCTTCAGCGAGTCAAGCAGGAGGCGCAGCACATAGCCCAGCGCGGCCGTGCCGAGCCAGACCCAGCGACTCCCCAGCAGGACGGCACAGAGGATGACCGCCGCCGCAATTCCGAGCCGGGCAGCCGCGTTCAGCCGCTCCGGCAGATAACCCAGAAGGCGGCAGACGAGACTTGCGAGAAAGAGCTGGCGCATGCACCAGAGCGTGTCGTTGTAGTTGTTCTCGAAGAGGAAGGCGTCGCGCAGCAAATAAATCAGGTTGTAGCGCGGCCCGTCGGAGATCACGCGCAGCACCTCGCCCTCGGCAAGGTGGAAGAGCCAGGTCACCCCATAACAGCCGACGATGTAGCACAGCGTTACCGCAAACACGAAGAAGGCGAACTGTCCGTAGCGCCGCAGAGTATAGACGGCAAAAGCCCGCGCATCAAAAGCGCGCGGCGCCGAGGCAAAATAGCCCAGCACCACGAAGAAGAACGCGACCGACATCTTGCCCGTCAGTCCCCCAAGCAGCAGACTTGAGGGCATGGTCTCCCACAGTGCCAGCGCCTCAGGCCGGAAGGTCGCCAGAAAATGCGTGGCCATGATGACAAAGATGGCAAAGAAGCGGCAGGAGTCGATCCAGTTCTCTCTCTTCACAGCCAAAACCCTCCTTGTAGAGACTGCCGTCATTATACCGTTAGCCCTCGCCGCCGTCAACCGGAAAGCGCTGCGCGTAAAAACTTGACTTGTGCCGCGCGAAGTGTTAAAATCTCTATACTTTCATACACGGAGGGTTACCGAAGCGGGGACGTTTGCGAGCGCCGCCGGGGCGGATAAAGCGAGCAAAAAGGAGTGGCAGCGGTCGAAATCCTACGAGCAGACAGCGAGCAGAAGATTTCGGGCACCGCAACAGGACATAACGGGGCGGCCTTGAAAACCGTCACAGCAAACAGAGCGACCGATCCCGCAAAGCCGCAGAAACACGACACTTTTTCGAGTGCTCGGGTTCTGGTTTCACGCCGTATCTAAGAGAAAATCTAAGACAATTCCATATCGTCGTTACCTCCCGCAAGGGGGTTGACATACACGGAGGGTTACCGAAGCGGTCATAACGGGGTGGTCTTGAAAACCATTAGGGCAGTGATGTCCACGCGGGTTCGAATCCTGCACCCTCCGCCACAGTGATGGCACCATAAGTATGATTATCATGCTTATGGTGCTTTTATTTTTTTATAACCATAAGAAGAGGGTTGACAGAGATAATCATATATGACATAATGACAATATAATGACATGTCACTTTAAAGGAGGTAAAAGCAGTGGCTCAACAAACCATCCAAGGAAATAAAGCGCTTGCAAAACAAATTAAGCAAAGGCGCATTGAATTGGGGCTTACGATTGAAGAAGCAGCCTCGAGAGCAGAGGTAGGCACTAAAACATGGTGTAGATACGAGGCTGGTGAATCAATTCGTAAAGACAAATGTAAAGGGATCTGTAAAGCTCTTAACTGGCTTTCCTTACCAAATGGTGAAGAGAAAAATGATGATGTTCTCTCTATTGAAGACTATAAGGATCATACAGCGTGGTCAAAATACTTAGAAAAGCAATATGGAGACATGGCGGCTATGTCTTTCGCTGCAGGGAGCGATATTCTTCTTGATCATGTAGAAACAGACTTGAACTCTCTTTCCTCCCTGCCCGTGGGAACACACATTGGGCAGTTGAGCGTCTCTTTGCTCGAATATGATCTTCCTGATCAATTCCTTATGGAATACAATTATGACTTCTTATTCAAAATGAAATGCAAAATACAGCAGATGCGTGGGGCGGCAAAGCTTGGCGTTCCAATGATCGCTCACAGTGTTTTGGAAGAATTAATCATTTATCTTTGCAACGAAGAAGCAAATGCACTAATTGAGCTTTATGACGGCATTGAAGGAATAAAGGGCAACACGACGGCTGACTGGGTGTTTGACCTTTTTGATGACATGGATGTTATAACTTTTCTTTATTCGGATATCTATGTAAGCGAAGATCATCCGTATCACTTTTTACACTGGAGCGAGGATCAGTTTTTTGTGGACGAAGATTAGCATTTCATGGGCTTCCAGATTATCTATGCATCTTAACTGAGCATAGATCAAAGGTGGTGTTTCACATTAACAAACTTGAGCAAGTGGTTTATGCAGCGGAAAGATTTGCTTTAAACGGGAAGACTTATACAACCATAAGAATATCGCCAGAATACAGTATAGATGAAAAGAATGCATTGACCGATGACTTTCTCAAAGGCTTTAAGTCCCAAGAAGAAGCACTAAGAATGGCAGATTATTTTTTTGCCTTTTCAAAGTGGTTACTGTATAAAACCGTTTATCGGTTCGATAAAAGCTTCCTTAGTGTTCTTGTAGATACAGATGATATGGTATTCCACGCACAATCACTTCAAAGGCTACCTGTACAATCGTTCTTCATTGCTTGTGAAGATGAAGAACGCCTTGGTTATTTCGTATATACAGAAACTGTCAATGTCGACATTAATGGTAATGCCGTTAATGATACAGTGTTTATTGTGGTAGATGTCCTTGATGTGATGGGAGATAAACTTCATATGCGGAAAGATACGCTCTGGATCTCCAACGGCCAAAAGCTCTCTGCTGCACTTGAAGAGTGGATGAGGGAGAAGAATAGCATGGAGTTCTATGAGGAGGCATATCATAATATGAAGATGGCTATTCAGGTTGCCTACTATCTCTCAGCGCAAAATGCAGTGATCAAAGAAGTAAAAACTCCCAAATCAAAGAGGCCGCACCGTCCTAATGGAAAGCCGATGAACATCAGGCAATGGGAGGTGGGCTATAGAATAAGCACCCCATTTTTGGCAGAGGCGCACTCATTGTCTGATGCGGCAAGTATGCCCGATGGAGCTTCAACTGGAATAAGTCCAAGACCGCATATTCGCAGAGCACATTGGCATCATTATTGGGCAGGCCCGGGAAAAACTCAATTAATTGTGAAGTGGTTGGAACCCGTTTGGGTTAACGGGAGTTCTGAGGATATTATTGCTGTAGAACACAAGGTGGATTGAAAGAGACGGGATGGGAGACAGGTATGTAGTAGAGATGCCGTTGTTTCACCAAAACATATCAGATTTCGCTCAGTTTTCCGAGATGGCTGCATATTGAAAATAACTTGCACACCGGTATAAAATTTGGTAGCAGGACGCTGGCAAAGGTGTGCCGCAGATCATGAAAGCGGATATGCCGCAGCCCGAGCTTTTCGAGCAGGTAGCTGAAATGATCAGTCACGAAGTTTGGACGCATAAGATTCCCCAGCTCATCGGTGCAGACATAATCGTCCCACGTCCGGTTGTAGCTGCCGCGGAAGAGCTTGCGGTTGATCTCCTGCCGCGCTCTGATCGTTTCAAGCATTTCGTACACCGGGTCGGGGATCGGCAGGGTGCGGCGGCTGGATTTGTTTTTCATCTCCTCGATGGCGCGGAGCACCGGTTCTCCGTCCGTCTTTTCCTCCACGATCTTGGTGTCGAGAAGGACTGTGCGCTTGTCCATATCGATCCGCGACCAGCGCACCCGGAATGGATGTGCGATGCGGGCGAAATCTCCTGGGATTTGACCATCGACAAGCAGATCGCCTTCAACGTCGGCTACGGCGCAAGCAAGCCGCTGCGGGACGCCGAGGCCTTCGCCATGTACTGGCACGCAGAGGGCATGAAGAGCGCTTACAGCGGCGAGATCACTTTCAACGGAAAGAAGTATACCGTCACCCCTGAAAAGAGTTACGGTTATGCGGATAAAAACTGAGGTCGGGATTTCACCAGCCCCTGGGTCTGGCTGTCCTCCAACCACCTTGTCAGCAAGCTGACTGGAAAACAGCTCACGAACAGCGTGTTCGACATTGGCGGCGGCAGGCCGAAGATCTACTTTGTGCCGCTGGATCGCCGTCTGCTGGGTGTTTTTTATTACGAGGGCAAAGAGTATGATTTCAATTTCTCCAAGCTCCATCTGAAGGTCAAGACGGACTTCTCCTTTGAGGAGCTCGACGACGCGGTGCACTGGACGGTACGTCAGGAGAATATCCACGCAGTGATGGAGACGGAGGTCTTCTGCCGGAAAGCAGACATGCTGCTGGTAAATTACGAAGCCCCCGACGGCAGCAAGCGCCACAATCGCCTGTGGAACGGCGGCAACGGCTGGGGCACGGTGAAGCTCTACGACAAAAAGGACGACGCACTGGTGCTCGTGGACGAAGTGGAGGCCACTCACATCGGCTGCGAATACGGGGAGTATGATCCGGAATAAGGAAAGATAAAAGCAGGGGCTTGTCTCAAAACGTATATGCATGCAAAATACAAGGGGTCGATCCCCAGATCGACCCGCCGAAAAGCGCAGAATGCTGCAAAACGGCGGGCCGATGAGGGCATCGGCCCCTACGGCGTTCCTTTTTATGAAGGGATTGCCTTATTTTGAGACAATCCCTTTATGAGAATGAAAAATTCCATGATGGCTCGGCATATTGGGACAGAAGCAAAGCTTTTCTCTTTCGCTGTTCTATCCCATCAGAACCTCGACCGTATTTCTCGTACCGGCGGCCTGGGGCGGGATCAGATTGCCCTCGAGGGGCCTGCCGTTGAGCGTGACGCTCTTCACCCCGTGCTGCACGCCTGCGGGATTGTGCACGCGGATCTCGTACTCCGCACCACGGAAGGCGCGCGTCACAGTGTAGTCTTTACAGCCGGAGGGGACGCAGGGCGCGATCTCCAGCCCGTCGAGGGCCGGCTTCACGCCCAGAATGGCCTGGGAGATCGACAGGAAGGACCAGGCCGCCGTGCCGGTGAGCCAGGAATTCTTGGCCTCGCCAAAGCTGGGCGCGTCCTTGCCGGCCACCATCTGGCTGTAGACGTAGGGCTCGGTGCGGTGGATGTCGCTGATGTCCTCGATAAAGGCGGGGGCGGTGCGGCGATAGACCTCGAAAGCCCGGTCACCGTGGCCGAGCTCCGCCTCGGCGCAGACGATCCAGGGGTTATTGTGGCAGAAAATGCCGGCGTTTTCCTTGTATCCGGGGGGATAGCTGGAAATTTCGCCGAGCTCCAGGTGGTAGCGGGTGTAGGGCGGGTTCAGGAGCACGATGCCGTACTTCGTGTCCAGGCGCTCCTCAACGCTCTTCATGGCCTTTGCCGCCTCGCCGCTCTCTTTACCGATCCCGGCCATGACGCACATGCCCTGGGGCTCGATAAAGATCTGGCCTTCCTCGCACTCTTTTCCGCCGACCACGTGACCGAAGGCGTCATAGGCGCGGCGGAACCAGGCGCCGTCCCACCCGGCGTCAAGCACGGCCTTCTCCATGTCTTCGATAGCCGCGAGCGCCTCGCTCGCCTCGGCGTCCAGACCAAGATGGCGGCAGATCGCCGCCCAGGCGCGGCCGTATTTGACGAACATGCCTGCGATGAACACGCTCTCCGCCACGGGCCCTTCGCTGGGGCCGGTGATCTGGAAGCTCTCGCCCGGATGTTCAGAGAAGCAGTTGAGGTTCAGGCAGTCGTTCCAGTCGGCCCGGCCTATGAGCGGCAGACCGTGGGGGCCGAGATGGGCACAGGTATAGCGGAAACTGCGGCGCAGATGCTCCAGCAGCGGTTGGGCAAGGCCGGGATCGTTGTCAAAATCTACCTGCTCGTCCAGAATGCTCCAGTCCCCGGTCTCGCGGAGATAGGCGTCCGTTCCGGCGATGAGCCAGAGGGGATCGTCGTTAAAGCCGCTGCCGACGGCGAGATTGCCTTTCTTCGTGAGGGGCTGGTACTGGTGATAGGCGCTGCCGTCCGGAAACTGGGTGGCGGCGATGTCCAGGATACGCTCGCGCGCGCGCTCCGGGATCATGTGCACAAATCCCAGCAGATCCTGGCAGGAATCGCGAAAGCCCATCCCGCGGCCCATGCCGCTCTCGTAGTAGCTGGCAGAGCGGCTCATATTGAAGGTGACCATGCACTGGTACTGGTTCCAGACATTCACCATGCGGTCCAGGCGCTTATCGCCCGTGACGACCCGGTATTGATTCAGAAGCTTCTCCCAGTAGGCGCACAGCTTCTCCATCGCAGCATCAAAGGCGGCGCTGTCGGCATAGCGGGCCATCATGGCCTCGGCGCGTGTCTTGTTGATGACGCCGGGAGCCGCCCACTTCTCCGCCTGCGGGTTCTCGATGTAGCCTAGACCCAGGAGGAGGCTGTCGCTCTCCCCAGACCGGAGGGTAAAGTCGAACTGCTGGGCAGCGATGGGCTGCCAGCCGTGGGCGATGCTGCCGGTGCAGCCGTCGCCGAACACCGCCTCCGGCCGTGCGGGGCTCCCATAGAGGCCGAGAAAAGCCTCCCGCGCGGCCAGAAGACGGCGTAGTGATCGCGGCGCTCGCGGTACTCGGTCTTGTGGTAGATGGCCGCGCCCACGACCTCCACCTCGCCGGTGGAGTAGTTGCGCTGGAAGTTGGAGGAGTCGTCCATTGCATCCCAGAGACAGAACTCCACATAGGGGAAGAGGCGGATCGATTTCGCCTGCGCCCCGACGTTGCGCACGGTGACGCGCATGAGAAGGCAGTTGTCCCCCTCAGGCACCATCAGCTCCTGCGTGACCTCGACGCCGTTTTTGGCCCCCTCGATCACGGAGTAGCCCAGACCGTGGCGGCAGCAGTAGTGGTCAAGCTCCGCCTGCACCGGCTGCCAGCCGGGATTCCAGACGCACTCCCCGTCCTTTATATAAAGGTGGAAGCCCTCCTGATCCAGCGGCGCGTTGTTGTAGCGGTAGCGCGTGAGCCTGCGCAGGCGCGCGTCCCGATAGAAGCTGTACCCGCCGGCCGTGTTGGAAAACAGAGTAAAGAAATCCTCGCTCCCCAGATAGTTGATCCAGGGCAGGGGAGTGCGCGGCGTGGTGATCACATATTCTCGCCGTGCGTCGTCAAAGTGTCCGTATTGCATATTTCGTCGCCTCCACTTAATCGTTTAAGCGTATTAAAGACTACCGCATTTTTGGGAAAAAAGCAAGTGCCTTTTTAAAAATCAGTAGTTTTTTATGAATTTTACGTAGAAATCCGTATTTTAAAAGCCCAACGTCATATCATGTGCTTTGCTTTTGTTGAGATTCTCCAAATGCTTTGAGCTCATTTTGTGAAAGTATGCCAATATTCTTGAAAACGAGGATTTTTCTTGAAAAAGGACTTGCATTTTTTGAAGAATTGAGTTACATTGAGATCACGAAAACGATTAAGTTAAAGGAGCTGGCCCCCATGGTGTCGCTGAAGGACATTGCCCAACGCTGCGGCGTTTCGACGGCAACGGTCAGCAAGGCCCTCAACGGCCAGCCGGACATCGGGGAAGAGACCCGCTCCCGCATCCTGCGCATCGCGGATGAGTTGGGCTATATGGCCAACGCCTCAGCCCGGGCCTTGAAGACCAAGCGAAGCTACAATATTGGCGTCCTGTTTGTGGACCCCACGCACGGCGGCCTTGCGCATGAGTTCTTCTCCACCGTGCTCGACAGCATCCGCAGTGAGGCAGAGCGGCACGGATATGACATCACCTTCATCAACCGGGGCCTCGGTCAGCGCGAGACCAGTTATCTCCAGCACTGCCGCTACCGCGGCGTGGACGGAGTGGTGATCGCGTCGGCGGATTTCACGGATCCCATGGTGACGGAGCTGGTGCAGTCGGATCTGCCGGTGGCGACCATCGACCATGTGTTCAACGACCGCATCGCCGTGCTGTCCGACAACCTCAAGGGCATGGATGCGCTGGTGCGCTTCGTCGCGGCGAAGGGCCACCGCGAAATCGCTCTGATTCACGGGGAGCCTACCAGCGTGACCGTGGGGCGGCTCACGGGCTTTCACCGAGCCTGTGAGGAGCTGGGCATTCAGATCCCGGACAAATGGATACGCCAGGGCGTGTTCCATGATCCGAAAAGCTGCAGCGCCATTACGAGGGAGCTGCTGGAAGACCCCGACAGGCCGACCTGCATCTTCTTCCCGGACGACTACTCCTGCATCGGCGGACTCAATGCGATCCACGATGCCGGCCTGCGGGTGCCGGAGGATATCTCCGCCGTGGGCTATGACGGAATCCCCCTCTCCCGGATCGTAAGTCCCGTGCTCGCAACCTGGCGGCAGGACACCGGAGCGCTCGGCACCCTGGCGGCGGCCCGGCTCATCGAGCAGATCGAGCATCCGCGCACCGCGATCCTCGACCGCGTGATCGTGGAGGGAAGACTGCAGGAGGGCGGCTCGGTCCGGCAAATCTGTTAATCTGCGGGCGGGTGTCCCGCAAAAAATATATTTTTGACAGGAGAAATAATCATGAAAAAGCTCATTGCATCGCTTCTGGTTCTTGTCCTGGCATTCGCTCTGTGCGTCCCCGCCGCATACGCGGATGCTCCCGAGGGCAAAGTCTTCAACATCTACGCATGGAACGAAGAGTTCAAAGGCTTCTTTGAGAAGTACTACACCGTCCCCGAAGGCGTGACCGTCAACTGGGTCATCGTTCCCAGCGACAACGGCGCCTATCAGGACGCCCTCGACGCCGCCCTGATCAACCAGGCGGACGCCAAGGACGACGACAAGATCGACCTGTTCCTGGCCGAGGCCGACTACATTCTCAAGTACGTCGATTCCGACTTCACCCAGGACGTTCAGGCTCTGGGCGTGAACGACTTCTCCAACGCCTACAAGTACACCGTGCAGGCCGCGACCGACGCCAACGGCGTTGTCAAGGGCGTCTCCTTCCAGTGCTGCCCCTCCGCGCTGATCTATCGCCGCTCCATCGCCAAGGACGTGCTCGGTACCGATGATCCCGCCGAGGTTCAGGCCGCTCTGTCCGATTGGGACAAGTTCAACGCTGTCGCCGCTGACGCCAAGGCCAAGGGCTACTACATGACCGCCTCCTTTGCCGAGACCTTCCGCCCCTTCTCCAACAACTGCACCATGCCTTGGGTTGACGCTGACAACAACCTCCAGATTGATCCCCAGATCGCTGCCTGGATGGCTCAGACCGATGAGTTCATCAAGAACGGCTACACCCTGACCGCCGGCGTGTGGGACGACGAGAAGAACGTCCAGATGTTTGCTGACGGCAAGACCATGTGCTTCTTCGGCCCCGCCTGGTACTTCAACTTCTGCATGGGCAATGCCCAGGATCCCGAGAAGGGCTGCAGCGGCGACTGGGCCATCTGCGAAGGCCCCGCTGCCCACTTCTGGGGCGGCACCTGGCTGCTCGCGCCTGCCGGCACCGATAACCCCACCATGCTTGCTGACGTGATGAACACCTTCATCAACAACGAGGAAGTCTGCTCCAAGCTCGTCTCCGACGAGGCTCAGTTCTCCAACAACCAGGCTGTCAACGCCAAGTTTGCCGCTGACCCCAACTACGGCTCTGCCTTCCTCGGCGGCCAGAACGACGTCGCTGTCTTCTCCGAGATGACCGACAACATCGTCTGGCAGAACCATACCATCTACGACCAGCTCCTCAACGAGGGCCTGCAGAACTCCCTCCAGGAGTACTACCGCGGCTCCGTCGATCAGGACACCGCTATGGAGAACTTCTACCTCTACGTCAACGAGAAGTACCCCACCATCGTGACTCCGTGATCTGAACTGAAATACAGCGACACCGGCAAACCTTACGGGGCGAGGCACAGGCCTCGCCCCGCCGTCATAAAGAGCGGATCGGAGCGTACAGACGCTGTGCGCCGCGATGTGTTCTTCATCTGCCAATCATTGAATGATTCCGAGGGGGTATTATCCGTGAACGAAAAAGAGCTGCGCCGCAGCCAGAAGGGGGTCTCCTACGCCAGGTGGGGCTATCTGTTCATCCTGCCCTTCTTCCTTGCGTACTTCGTATTCACCTTTGCGCCGCAGGTGCTGACCATCTACAACAGCTTCTTTGAGAACTACCGCGAGGGCCTCAAGCAGGTCGGGCCCAATTTTGTGGGCTTCGGCAACTATGTCAAGCTCTTCACCCCGGATAAGTCCGGCACCATCAACATCCTCAAGTATGCCGGCAACACCCTGACCCTGTGGCTGCTGGGCGCGGTGCCGCAGATCCTGATCGCGCTGCTGCTGGCGATCTTCTTCACCAGCTACCGGCTCAAAATCAGAGGCCAGCAGTTTTTCAAGACCGTCATCTATATGCCGAACCTCATCATGGCCTCGGCCTTCTCGATGCTGTTCTTTACGCTCTTCTCCAATGTCGGCCCGGTCAATCAGCTCATCCAGGCCTGGGGCTGGAGTGATGTGCCCATCGATTTCTTTGCCTACAAGGGTACGGTGCGCGGTCTGATCAGCCTGATGAACTTTCTCATGTGGTTCGGCAACACCACGATACTCCTGATGGCGGGCATCATGGGCATTGACCAGGATCTGTTTGAGGCGGCGAATCTGGACGGGGCGAGCTCCGTGCAGACCTTCTTCAAGATCACGCTGCCGCTGCTGATGCCGATCCTCGTCTATACGATCATCACCGCCATGATCGGCGGTCTGCAGATGTTTGATGTGCCTCAGGTCCTTACCAAGGGCAAGGGCATGCCGGACCGCACCTCCATGACGCTGGTCATGTATCTGAACAACTATCTCGGCGGCAGCAAGAACTACGGCATGTCCGGCGCCATCTCCGTGATCATCTTCATCATCACGGGCGTGCTGAGCCTGGTGGTCTTCCGCACGCTGAACAAGAAGGATTAAGGAGGGAGAAAGATGAATTCCGCCACACCGAAAGAGGCCAGACGGGCCGTGGCGCAGCTCACCGTGCTGCGCATTCTCGTCTATGCCATCCTGGTTTTCCTGTCGATCCTGTGCCTGTTCTCCTTCGTCATGCTGTTCATCAACGCCAGCCGTTCCAACGGCCAGCTCCAGGCCGGCTTCACGCTGATCCCCGGCGGGCACATGCTGGAAAACTTCCGAAACGCCTGGACGGACAGCTCCATCAACATCCCCCGCGGCCTTCTCAACAGCTTTATCGTCGCCGCCTGCACCGCCGTTTTGACCACCTACTTCTCCGCCCTCACGGCCTACGGCTTCCAGGCCTATGACTTCAAGGGCAAAAAGCTCCTGTTCGGCTTCATCATGGCCATCATGGTCATCCCCACCCAGGTGTCCGCCTCCGGCTTCGTGCAGATCTGCTACAAGTTCGGCCTGACCAACAACTACCTTGTGCTGATCCTGCCGGGCATCGCGGCCCCCATTGTGTTCTTCTATATCAAGCAGTACATGGAGTCCAACCTCCCCATGGAGATCGTGGACGCTGCCCGTGTGGACGGCTGCGGGGAGTTTCGCACCTTCAACTTCATCATTCTCCCCATGCTCAAGCCGGCACTCGCTGTGCAGCTCATCTTCTCCTTTGTCCAGTCCTGGAACAACTACTTTCTGCCCTCCCTGCTGCTGACCAAGGCCGAGATGAAGACCGTACCCATCATGATCGCCCAGCTCCGCTCCGCTGACTACTCCAAGTTCGACATGGGCAAGGTGTACATGTTCAT
>ONPN01000012.1 GCA_900319695.1 uncultured Eubacteriales bacterium | reverse complement strand
GCCGCAGCAATTCCCAACATAAGACGATCCACGCAGGGAATAGCCACGCTGTTGCCGAGCGCTTTGTAGCGGGCGGAATCCGACGCGCCGGACAGGTCCGTCCATCCGTCCGGGTAGCCCTGAAGCCGTTCGCACTCGACCGGCATCAGTCGGCGGATCAACAGAGCCTCCAGTGATTCTCCTGCCTCCAGTACCAGATCTGTCGCGTCCTTATATTGGCGAGCGCTTTCTGTACTTGCTATCTCATCAGGCTTGAACAGATCTGTCCGCTGACGGCTGAACACGGCGTGGTGATCGGTTGCGGTCAGAGTAAACGCGATATTCTCGTCGATCCCGAGGCCGTTTCCGCCGTTCTGCGGCTCCCTGTCTATAGCGTTACCGGTGATGCACCATGCTGTTTCCCTCGCCACAAGCGGCGTATTGTTGCCGCCTGTGCCGTAACGGCGGACATGGTGGGCGAGACTTCATGCGGCCCGGTATAACGGGCGTCGATCCCGTGGTTTTCAAACACCAGCGGTTCATGTCCGTGACTTTGCGCACGGAGCGTGCCGCTTTGAGCTTCCGCAAAGCCCATGCGCTGCCCACCCTGGTCGGTCAGGCAATACGTCGGCAGCATGACCGCGCCGCTTTTGCCTCCAGCTTTCATCGTCGGCGCAAGCCCTTCCTCAAAACCCACGGTATGCGCGGTGGCGGACGATTCCGCCAGAAAGCCTGCCGCTTGCTGAGCAAACCTTTTATTGTAATGGTATAGCTTTTTAAAGCCCGCCTGAATCATCAAGGCCGTTTCTAACATCTTCGGCAGTGCCTTGCCGCGTTCCTCTGCACGCCGCAGGATTCCCAAGCAGGCGATCCTGGTCAAATAATATCTGTATGGGGCTGTAGCCTGCAAAATCCGTGACAAGGAAGATTCTTTTACGGCGCTGGGGCACTCCGAAGTATTGAGCGTCCCAGGTGACCCAAGCCACACAGGATCGTACTCCCAGTACGGCCCCAGCATATTCCCAGCGCCCGGCCGGAGGTCTAACAACATCCATCTGTGGTTCCTCAATCTGGACGAATTCCCGAAGCACCGCCTGGAAGTCCTTTCCCTCTGCGCAGGAGAAGGCTCCGGGGACGTTTTCCCACACACAGAATCGTGGTCGAACAGCGATACCTGCCCGACCACGAGATTTATCCGCATTTCTCATCTCCTTTATAATCCGTATTTGCTCCATGAAAAGCCCTGAACGCTCGCCGGAAAACCCAGCCCTTGCGCCCGCCACACTGAGATCCTGGCACGGACTGCCACCGCAGATGATGTCCACAGGCGGGAGCATCGCTCCGTCGAGCTTCGTGATGTCGCCTGCATGGAGCATGTTTGGAAAATGGTGCTTGGTCACTTCGATGGGGAAAGGCTCGATCTCGCTGGCCCATACAGGTTCGATGCCCGCATGGGTTGCTGCCAGCGGGAAACCGCCAATACCGTCGAAAAGGCTTCCCATGGTGATCGTTTTCACTTGGTCACCGCCTGCACGACGGTTCGGGTGGTGTTGACCGCAGCCTGTGCGGTGTACACGGCGCTCATGAGATTGGCTTTCGTGCTGGTGTCCATGCCAAAAGCACCGGCGATGCGCGGGATCTCTCCGGCGGAGAGCATGAGTCCCAGACCCAGCAGCGCCTTTTCCCGAAACACCATCAGTCCTGCTACCAAGATCGTTGCCTGCAGGAACGCGGTCAGGCACAGCCCCACGACCTGTTTGCACCACTGAGTAAAGCCGTCGAGGTAGCCGCGGGGGACGCTGAACATGTAGAGGCTCCCCACGGCGATCTGGATCAGCAGGATGCCGCCGCGCTTGAGATTGGCGAAGAACACCTTGATCACGGCATAGGCCATGAGGATAATGCAGAAGATGACCATGATGGCGCTGGTGATCGTCCCAAAGCCGGAATAGCCGGTGGAAATCAGGTCGGACACTTTCTCCACCTTTGAGAAATTCTCCAGAATCTCGTTTGCGACCTCCCCGATGGGCTTGCCGTAGCCTGTGATCTCACGGGTCAAGGAACCTTGCAGGGAGATTGCGAGCTCGTACAGCCGAAGCGGAACAATGTTGAAAAGTCCCGCCGCCATGAAGCCCTTGATCGCGTTGAGGGCGGTACCCTTGACGTCCGCCTTGCCGCTGGATGCCTGAATCCCGCACTCAAAGCAGGCGACGATCAGACCGGTCCCGTACAGCGCCCAGGCCAGATTGGAGAAGAAGCTCACAATATTCTGTACCCAGGGCATTTCAAACAGTTCCACGCCCATCCCGCCCATTTCAGCAAAAAAGTTGCCAAGAAAGCCGATGATCTGTCCGTAGATCCAATCCATGATCTCATCCAGCACGGTCTTGGCAACAAAGTCCCATATAAACAAAGGATCACCTCCCGTCCGGCAGCCCGCCTATATGGGGAAGCAGGCGGCCCTCAGCTTATGCGCCGATGATGGTCCAGATGTAGGTGGGCGCGGTCAGGGTGAAGACCAGACAGACAAACAGGATCGCGGGGGGCGCCCAATCGAAGCGATTTCCCTGGCGATAATCAAAGTAAGCGGAGCCTAATTTCACGAAGAAAAAGATCACGAGGATCATGTCCAGCGCGGGGAAGACCACGTTGTTGACGACGCTCTTGATCTGCTCGGACGCGGCGGTCCAGGTGCTCTGAACGGCGCTGGCCACATCCCCGCTGGCATAGGCCGGGACCGTAAAGATCAGGCACAACGCCAACGTGAAGATCAAACTTACAAGACGTTTTGTTTTCTTATACATTGTTACCTCCGTTTCATATGGTTTTGTGGATTACAGATTCTCAGCACATAGGCACCACTCCCTTCACATCATCACAGGCGCGAAGCTGTGATCCATTTCCCGCTGGTGACATTCCTGACGGAACTGGTCTATAAATCCGTCCAGGACAGCCGGGTGCGAGTTCACGACGAACTCATAATTTGAGATGTCATGTGCGACCTCTGTTTCCTTTCCCCAGGCTTTATTGGCACGGCTGAACCGCCCGTCGTAATCCTTGTCCTGCAAAGTGGCGGAGAGGACATACCTCACCCGTTCTGCGCCGAACTCATCGAGTACGCCGGAGGCGCAGCCGTGTGCCAGATGCATACTATCGAAGCTGCGGCGGATCGCGCTTTCAATGGCAATCTTGCATTCCACATTGGCCTTGAAGCTCTCCCGCCACAGCTTTACAAGGCCGTCTTTCCGCGCCTGCTCCCGCGTGCCGGTGTACAGCGGCGTTTCATTCATGGATCAGTTCCTCACTTTCCAGAAGGCAGCGCAAAACGCCGAAGTCCAGCTCGCAGTCGTCAAGCAGATCCCGGAGGAAGGAGGGCAGCGCGTCCACCGGATCGTCGTCGTCCTCATCTGCGACCGTGATGTAGATTTCGCCCTCGTCGGCGCAGATGCGCAGTGGAGCTTTTCTGGGAATACCCGCCAGATCCAGCAGTTCCTCCGGTACGGCGATCTTGCGGCAGCGATCCTCATGGAGTCTCGCCGCGTTTTCCAGGCGCATGATCAGCCCCAGGGTCACGGTGTTGAGCATGTCCACGGCGCGGATAATCTGCATGGC
Source organism: uncultured Eubacteriales bacterium (assembly GCA_900319695.1). Taxonomy (GTDB): domain Bacteria; phylum Bacillota; class Clostridia; order Oscillospirales; family Oscillospiraceae; genus Limivicinus. Next base: position 105,191 of record ONPN01000012.1, on the reverse strand, counting down.
GGTCATGGCCTCGTTCATCATGACGACACCGCATTCGTTTCCGTAGACGGTGATCCGCTTCGCATCCTTCAGCGTGGTCTTTTCCAGCAGTTCGGACGGAAGCTCGAGCCCCTTTTTCATAGAGTTGGGTTTCATTTCAGTTTTCATGTTCTTTCCTCCGTAATAATAGATAGATTTGGAATGTTTTCGGTTTTGTAGCGATTGGTCTGCTCTGCCAGCACGATCTGGGTTCCATGGACGCGAGGATCATAGTTGGTCATAATGAGTTCGCCGTATTTCTTGCCCTTCTTTTGGGACAGGGAATCCTGACGCTCAAAGGAGAAGATGTAAAAGTCCCGGTACAGCTCCCGAATGAAGGGGCAGTCGTTGTAGGAGACCATGACGAAGCCTTTTGCCTTGCACAGTACATCATGCAAACGGCGGTGATCGTCCTCGGTGAAGCTGCCGGCGTAATACTTCTCCGCCTCGTAATAGGGCGGGTCACAGTAGAAGAAAACGCCCTTTCTGTCCCGGCTGCGGATCAGGGGCTCAAAGTCCATGTTCTCGATGAATACATCCTGAAATCTGCGGGCGCAGATGCGGATTTGGCCAAAGAAGTTTTTCAGATTGATCGGCTCGGCGGCGACGGTATCTCCTATGCCGTTGAAGCTCCAGCGCTGACGCTTATAGAAGGCGGCGGCACGGTAGACGCTGGTCTGAGTGCTGTGTCTCAGGATCAGGCGCTTGATGATCCTAGCGGCAATCGGCGGGAAGAAAAGATCCGCCAGGGCCAGCTCCTCGTCCTCAAAGGTCTCATAGTCTTCCTTGTGATCGAGAAACTTGCAGAGAAGAATGAAGTCTTCGCGGGAGTGGATGGGCAGGAAGCCCAGCTCCGACAGCAGTGCCAGCGGCCTGTGCCGGAGCGTCCGCATAAAGTTGGTGAGATTGCTGTCCCGGTCGTTGTAGATCTCCGGGCGGCCCGGTTTCAGCGGGCGGTTGAGCAACACGGTTCCGCTGCCGCCGAACACGTCCACAAAGCAATCGTAGTTGTAGGGTGCCAGCTCGTCGATGATCCACAGCAGCTTGCCCTTGCCACCGACCCAGGGAAACGGCGCCTTCAAGATCCCTCACCAAATCTCGCAAGCGCTATTTCCAGCCCCTCGATGGCGGCGTCGAGACCCCGGCGCATCTTTTTGAGGCTGCGGATCGTGGCATAGACCTCGGCGGCATTCTCGGCGTAGAAGTACCCGTCGCCGCTGGACGCGATGGGCAAGCCCTCCCGACGCAGGGCATTGACCTGCTTGCGGATTTCGTTGCCGCTCAGATTCAGCTTCTGCTCCAGACGCTGAGAAGTAATGGAACGTCTTCGCCCGCGGCAGTTGCCCTCCAGATAGGCATATACATTTTGCTTGTTCATGCTTTTCCTTTCCGGGCAGTTCTCCCGTAGAAACGAAAAAAGGGCCGTATTCCTTGTTACGGGAAAACGGCCCTTGTAATATTCGTATTCAGTTTTACTGCATGGTCATTTGGGAACTGCTTTGCGTTGCGGTGAGAATGGGCTGGTTGTCTCTCCTGTCTACCAAGCCGTAAGCGCTCATGGCGGAGCTTTCGGCCTGCTCCAGCACTTCCTTACCGTATGCGTAAAGGTTTATATGTTTGAGAACCAGACTCTGATCCTCTTTGGCCAGCATGTAGTCAAGCTGCCAGCGGCCCATGTCTTCCGGGTTTCGGATATTTTCAGAGAGCATGTAATTGTCCAGCTCTCCGGCGATGAGGGAGGCTGTGATAAGATCGTCGCAGTGCATGACTTCCAGCACAGCCTTGAGCTTGGTAATATCCTCAGCGGGGACTCCTTCGAGGATGCCGGCGAAGCGGTTGATGGTGGCAATATTGCCGGTCTGCGTGACGGTTTCCATGAGCTGCGGTATCTGGCAGTCGGTGCAGATGCAGACGGCTTCGTCCCAGCTCGCCGCGCCTATGTGCCTGAGCGTGCTGTCCATCTCCTCCGGGACGGCAGGCAGGGCGAGGGGCCAGTGACTTTTCATGTCCGCCTTGTTTACCACATCCAGCATGACGACGTATTCGGGAGGACATATTTCATAATGCGTTTCCCTATGTGGGACCTCTCCGTCCGGCGCAACATAGCAGCCGTCCGCGAAGCTCCCATGCTCGGCCATGCGGTAATCCTTGCCGATCTTCTCAAAGTTCAGCAGCTCATAGACCTTTTCCGGCAACTCGCCTACGCCATCAACAAATCCGTTGAAACAGAGGAAACGACCGAGTTGGGTATCGTTGGAGATATCCTCCGCAATATGATAGTACCCCTTCGCCTGGGCAATGTCCATGAGCTTGTCGATGCCGAGACTGAAGCGGTCATAGAAGGCGCTGCTCTGGAGGAGACCACGGAAGCCGATGCGATTCATCTCATCCATGCTGTTCAGCGTGGCGCAAAGCTCGTTCAACTGGGAGAGAGACATGCTCTCCGGAATGAAGCCCTGGATGTAGTCGAAATCGTAGTATTCCTCCGCCTGCACATAGAGATCGGCTTCCTCGGTGAGATTCAGCTTTTCCATCGCGTCCACCAACTCCCAGGGCGCGGCAGGCAGGTCGAGGTACATTTCCTCATGGCTGTTTGTCCAGTCCTGCCCACAGAGATAGACGCGCATGACCTTACCCAAGCGTCATCCCTCCCTGATTATGTGCTTGTCCGAAGCACTCCGCTTCGGTCTGGATCTGCCAGTTGTCGAAGCTCCAAAGATGCACATACAGCTCCGCGCCGTCACCGACCTTGATCTCCCGCTGCTCGAAGCCCTCGCCCCAACCATCCGACGCCTGACCGGAGATATACTCCTTCAGGGTGATCATCTCTCCCAACGTGAGTTCTCCGACCACCTGACATTCCGCTACTCCCCAGAGCTTTCGGTCGCGATCCTCCACGGTAAAGACAGCGGAGCGCACCTTTTGTTCCACACTGTCCTTGTCGTCATACCAGTGCATGAGACCGCGTTCCTTTTCCTCCGGCATCCGCTCCCGCAGCAGCGCCGCTGTGATCTGATCCTCATAGCCACGAAGGTCTTCGCCTCTCAGTTCTATGGGTTCATCATCCATATCTCCCCACTCATTGCGCTCATAGAGATCCGCGGTCAGGGGCATGTACAGCTTCAGCTCCCGCGTCTGCGGCGGCAAAACCGAAAAACGATCCTCACCGATCACCAGGCCAAGCGTACTGCCGCAATCCCAATTCACATGGAAGGTGCCGATGTCATCAATATGCATCAATGTTCCTTCACTGCCCGGTGTGAGCTTGCTGTACGGATCGTTCATTTCTGTCAGCCGGATGCGGGAGCCGACCGGGTACTGTTCCCGCATAAACTTGATCCATTCTCTGTTTGGCGTGTTCATGTTATACCTCCAATCTCCAAGGCTTGTCTCTGCCTGGGAAAATCCTCTCCCCAATCCTTGCGGATCAGGCCGTACTGCGTTTTCCGCACATCGTCCTCTGCCATCATGACCCGTCCGAAGTCTTCCAAATCCATATACCCCTCGATGCTGTCAATGGCCTGCTGCGGGGTGCCCATCCGAATGAGCACATCTCTGCCGTAATCCTCCAGATCACCCGTAAAACGGGTATAACTGTCGAGATCATCGGCAACCGCGAGCGCGCCGGCGAAGGTGCTGATCTGCTCTGCCTCCAGCGCCGCAAGGAACTTGAGGTATTCGCCGTCTGTCTTCCGCATGGCGTTGAGCTTGTGCGCGAGGCTGTTCGCCTCCTGAAGACTGGGGCCTTCCATATACGGCATCTGCTCCAGCTCCTGACGCTCAGGCTTTGCGCAGTGGAGTTCTTCAACATATGTTTCCGAGACTTCCCGGACAGATAACTGGCCGGTGATCTTTCCCACCTGCTTGGCATGGAGAGGAAGAAATGCGATTGCGGGTTCTTCGGTATCATTGCTTCGGATCACGGCTTTGAAGACAGGATCAATGCTGCTGGTCCTCTGCGCATAACCCTTCGGTCCATACGCGCCGCCATGCGCTGCATAGTAACTCGCGCCCAGCATCGCATAATCCACATAGGACGCTATATCCGGTGAAGCCCATACATAGTTGCTCTCCACAAGGTAGACGCCAAGTTCCCTGTCCGTGGTCACATCAGGCCAGAAGGTATAGGCGTCAAGGCTTTGCTCGATCAGTAGCATATCATCCAGACCGTTGATGGATTCCGCATCCAGTGCCGCCGCGAGCGTGTCCATTTCCTCCTCGGTCATGGTGGACACATCCTCAAATATCTGCCGCAGGCTGTCATGCGCATCAGAGTCCAGCACATCCACATTCTGAAGATAGCTCTTCATGTTCGGCAGGGAGGGATTGGCGTTGAGCTGCCGGATAATGGTCAGGGTTTCCTGCACCTTGGGATCGTCCGGGCCGTACCTCATGACATGCCTCCCATCTGCTGCTGGTGCTCCTGCTCAAAAAACAGACGCTCATCGCCTGTATAGCCGACATAGCCGAACGGGCTGAATTCTCCTTCACCGAAGCGCAGGCGATCAAGCCCATAGGATTCGTAGTCGATATACTCCTCCAGATTGGGATCTACCTCAAAATGTCCCGAATTCAGGATGATTTCACGGCCTACATCGTCAGGGTCCTGAGCACCGGGAATATACTCGAACATGTCCAGCTTTTCCGCCACCTGCCGAATCCTTGAAAGTGTTCCCGCGCTTGTATAGCGCATCACGGCAGCCAGCTTTTCATACTCGGAGGTATCCAGTGCCGCAACTGCGGACACCGTATCGTTTAGGCTGAACACATCCTCAGCCTTGACCTTCAGGGCTTCTGCCAGATCACTTGGCAGCTCTGAACCAAGTACATCAATCGTATAAGAATCGCCCTCCTGGTAGCCGATGCGCTCCAAGTGCCGGAGAATCTGCTGGTTCGGCATGGGGATGGTAAACTCCGGGCAGTTATCCGGATTCTTCTCTGTGATGACCTGGACGTCCATCAGCCCCTGACGATAATAGAACGACGGAATCATCCCCTCATCATAGATGTGCTCCAGACTGAATTCCTCGTCGTAGAGGACACCATATGGCGTAACTGTTCCGGTGTTCCCACTTAACAGGTTTCTCGCCACAGCGACCAGGTTGATCTTTTCGAGATCGTCCACCGCCATAGACCCGCCGTTCTGCGCCAGCGTATATGACCGACCGATACGCGACATGTCCGAGAAATCCGTGACGATCAGTGCCTCCTGGCAGCAGTCGCAGAGATTGATGAGATCGGTCATATCGGTCAGGTCATGCTTCAGCGCAAGGGCGGAGTAAGTGGCAAGCTCGGACGCTGTAAAGCTGTCCAGCCTTTTGGCAAGATAGTCCAGCTCCTCAATGTTGACCTTGCCGCCCGCAAGGCGGTTCATCACATCCGGGCCTTCCAGCAGAGCCTCAAAGCCGCAGTCCCGCAGACAGGCGCTGCCAACACCCAATCTGTCGAGTTGCCGGATCACCTGATCGTATTCTTCGGTTTCAATAGGAAGCGTTACAACGACGCTCCCGTCCTCCGGGAATCTGCCGTTGCTCAGTTTAACCTTCAAATCTCATCACCCCTAGCCCAAAGTAATAATGGTGAAGCCCATGTCCGCCTGTACTTCAGCCTGACTGATCTGCTCCGGCTCGGCAAAGCGTGCCATGGCGCGGGCAGCCTCCTCATCCGTCAGAGAGCAGAAATCGTCGCCGCCTTCGCCGCAGACGAAGAAGGGACCGGCAATAATCGTCTGCCCAATGCGGCGGTTGCCCTCCATACCCCTTAGCTTTGACTCTTCGTTTGCAACGACAATTGTGCCGTCATCGAGGTAAACGGCCTCAATATACCCGTCCACGGCTTTTTGCAAATGCTCCAGATCCGGCAGAATCTCCGCTTCAAACGGCTCGCGGTTTGGCTCCACATAGACCACGCGCATCAGGCTGTCGGGCTTCTGGGTCAGGCTTTCATCAAAGTCGATCTTCTCAAAACCGACGTCATCACAGAAAAAGGCGCCCGATTCCACGGCGGGGATGTTCAGCCCAACCATGTCGTGCGCCTCAAAGTCTATATTCCTTTCCCGCAGCTCCTCAATTTTGAGATTGTACGCTATGAGATCGGTGAACTGCTGTGAAAACTTCCCCCCGGCCGGCAGTCTGCCGTGGATCTCTCCGACCAGCACGGGAATGCCCTCCGGCTCAATCACCACCACGTCTGAGACGGACATGGATCGTCCGCGGAACAAAGGATGAAAGTCTGAGTTGAACTGTACAAACAGCTCCTCCAGACTTGTGGGGTCAAGATCCGCGTTGAAGACCTCGTCATAAACGGACGGATCGACCTCGGTTCTGTCGAGAAACTTCTGCATCGCGTCGCGCGACAGGAAGGCGGCATGCTCCTGATCACGATCCAGGTTGATCTGATAGATTTTGACTCTCGTCCTGGTTGCCTCCTCTCTGGATTTTCTCCATTCGTTTTCTGATGCAGTCGCCCGGCCAGCACACAAAGCCGTGGGCGGGGTAGGGACAGCCTTTGCATACCGGCTGCTCGGTACAGACCGGCTTCTCGGGCGGCTCCCGCGCCCGTCCCATTGACTCATGCCGCATGAGCGCCTTGTAGTTCACACGCGGCGGCGGGAGTGGTGCGATTTCTTCTTTTCTGTTTCTTTTGGGCATAGTGAGCTCCTTCCTGCAAAAAATACAAAAAGCGCCGTCCTGTAGTCCCGTGACAAACGGAACCGCAGAACGGCGCTTCTATTCAAAAATTGTTGACGGAATCGAATCTGTACATTATGATAAACCAGCCTGCTCCCTTCAAAGAGCAGGCTGGAGAGTATTCTTTTGAATTTTTTTGGATACGCCCTGTGATTGTTTTTTCAGTTTTTCCCTTATTTTTTTCCTTTAGTGTCTGAGAGTGCTCGGATATCTTTGTGTATTTTTGCCATTCAAAAGTGCGCGTTTTGTTCTATTAAAGTTCGTTTTAACGCACTTTAACAGTGTGCAATACTGGCTCGTGGTTTTTCGAATCTCTCCATCTCCGCCTGATCGGCAAACAGGCAAATCGCGATTTCAGGAGTGACACCATATGATAGGACTCGGAACCATCGTCAACAGTGCGGCCATTGTGGCAGGTGGTCTGATCGGACATGTTACCGGGAAGCTCTTTCGTCAGGATCAGCAGGACGCGGTCAACAAGGCCTGCTGTCAAAGACGAAATCCAGTCCCTGAATCCATTTTGATCATCGGCCGGCGGGCGCTGTCTTTTGAGGAAACGAAACCGTGACGCTCCTTTTCCGGCGTTTTCAAAAAAATCCCGCGGTTTGGCTTTTGCGGTCAAACCACGGGATTTTTCTGTTATCGGGAGCTGCCTCTATAAATCATACACAGCATGGTGAGATCGTCAAACTGGCGCGCGTCGCCCTTGAAGCTGTCTGTCGTCTGCTTCACGGCGTCGAGGATCGACTCGGCGCTCTGCTGCGGGGCCGCGTTCAGCGTCTCCTCCGTGCGCTCCAGACCGAAAAATTCATCCTGCGCGTTTTGTGCCTCTGGCACGCCGTCGGTGTAGACGAAGACCGCGTCGCCGGGCATGAGCTGAATCTCGTAATCCCTGTAGCGGACGCCCGTGCGCGCGCCGACCATGAGTCCGTGTCTGTCCTTATACAGCGCAAAACGCCCGTTCTGCCGCAGGAAGGGATACTCATGCCCCGCGCTGCTGCAGGAAAGCCGCCCGGTGGAGAGCTCGAGGATACCGAGCCAGACCGTTACAAACATGCTCGAGGGATTATGGCGGCAGAGCTCCTCGTTCACGTCGCTGAGGATCTCCGCCGGGCTTCCGCCGAGGCGGGCGCGATAGTTGAGCAGGATCTTGGAGGACATCATAAACAAGGCCGCCGGTACGCCCTTGTCAGACACATCGGCTATCACCAGTGCGAGGTGATCGGAGTCGATCAGGAAGAAGTCGTAAAAGTCGCCGCCGACCTCCTTGGCCGGGGTCATGCTGGCGGCAAGCTCAAATTCCGTGCGCTCCGTGATGGATGCGTCGATCTCCGGCAGCATGGACGTCTGTATCCCCGCGGCGGTGCGCAGCTCGGTCTCGGTGCGCTCCTTCTCCGCGGTGATGCGCGTCAGGTGGTCCGTATAGTTCACGATGCGCTCCTCCATGGAGCGGATCTCGTGATAAAGCTCCCCGATCTCATCCCGGGAGCGGATGTCCAGGGAGATCACCTTGTCCTTTGTCAGACCGGAGTCGTCGCCGGAAAAGCTCTTCGCCGCCCGGGTCAGCTGGGTGATGGGCTTTGCCACCCGCCCGGCAAAGATCGTGCTCAGGGCGACAGCCACGCCGATCAGCAGCAGGACCAGAACGCCGCTTTGCATGAAGAAGGCGTTGCGGTCCCGGACGATATCGTTCATATCGATATCCGCGCCGACAAAGCAGATCACCTCGCCGCTCTCCGAGTCCGTGATGGGATAGCAGACCGTGCAGAGCCACCCGTATTTCGATTTGGAATAGGTCGGCGGAATCATCGCGTTGTCCCCAAGCTCCTCGAATTCCGGAAGCGGCTCCTCGACGGAGCCCGGCCAGAACAGATCCTCGTTCGGGTCGACCAGATTATAGGTCACACCGTCAAGATCGTACTGAAGGCTGAGGCTGTTGAGATCAAAACTGTCACGGATCAAGTCAAGCCACTGGTATACATTTTCGTATTCCCATTTGAGGGTATACCCCATCTCCCGAAGCTCCTCCGCGCTGTTTTCCAATTCCCCAGCCAGCCCCGCGCCGGCATGCTGATCCATCCACTCCCGGATGGGCGTGTCGTCGCCGGTCTCCAGGGTCTGCGTGCGCAGCGCCTGGTACTCTTCGGACAGAAACGTCTCCCGCATGTCCCACAGCAGGTAGTCGGACAGGACCTCCTCCACGTTGTAGCAGGCCCTCCACAGGCGCTCATAGTTGCGCGCGTCCACCTCCCCGCAGAAGACGTGGTAGAAGATGGCGAGCAGCCCCCCGGCCACCAGCAGCACGACGCCGACGATCAGGAGCTTGAGTTTTCCGTTGATCGAAAAAAACCTGTTTTTCATTCAAACAACCAGCGGCAGTGCTGTGGATGTGTTCCACGCGCCGCTTCTTTCCGTTTTTCTTTCCACACGCATGTCATGCGGCATCCGGGAGACTGTCCGTGCTGAGATAGATAAAGGTCTTCGCGAGCTCGTCGATGCGCCCGGATGCCTTTTCATCGGCGAGGAAGGAGTTTACATAATTCAGCAGTGCCTCGCTTCCCTTCGCCATCAGCACGCCGAGTTCGCCGTGGGTGAAAGGTTCGTGCAGGAGAGGGGCGGCGAGGCGCTCGTCCTGCCCGACATAGTAGCCTGCCTCAAGGATCTCGGTGATCATCACGTCCGCCTCTCCGGCAGCGACGAGACCGGGGATCTCCTGATTAACGTCATGGATGAAGAGCTCCGCATTCGGGAGATTTTCCCTCGCGAACTTCTCGTTCAGTCCGCCGGGATTCTCCATCACGCGGACCTCCGGGCGGTTGATCGCGTCCAGGCTCGTATATCGGTCTGCGTCCTCCGTGCGGCACAGGACGGTCTTGCCGTTTTCGAGGTAGCCATCGCTCATCAGGGCCTGTTCCTTCCGAGCATCCGTGACGGTGATGCCGCAGATCGCCAGATCGAAGTTTCCCGCGAGGGTGTCCTCCATCAGCGTGGGCCAGGAGGTCTCTACAAACTCGATCTCCACGCCGAGCGCCTTCGCCAGATCACGGGCAAGTTCCGCGTCAAAGCCCACATATTCACCGGTATCGGGGTCACGATAGGACATCGGCTGATAGTCCCCCGCCGTGCCGACGCGCAGCACGCCCCGCGCCCGGATCGCCTCCGGTGATGTTCCGGCGGCCTCCTCTTTGGGGCGGCTGTGCTTGTCGATCCAGATGTCCCAGATATTCTCGACCCCGTCCTCGCCGACATACACCAGCGCGTAGGAGGGCTTTGCGCCCGGGTAGACGGCAGTCGCGCGGCAGAGTATGCAGTAGACGCCGTCCTTTTCGGCCAGCAGCGCCGCGGGGACATAGTTCACACCGACCAGCCGCCTCGTCGCCCTGTCAAAGGCCGCGCGAGCCGCTTCCGTCAGCTCCGTGTTTTCCGGGACGGTCCATTCTCCGGCATACGCCGGCAGAGCCGCGCCGACAAACAGCAGGGCTGTGAGCAGCATGGCGATCGCACGTTTCATGGTTTAGCGCTCCTTTTCTGATTCTTTCTGTTTTTCAAACTGAGGTTGGACAAGATCTCCGTCCGCGTGCTATACTGGTTTTATCCAAGTGCCGCCAAGGAGGGACGCCCATGTCCGTACAGCTCATTGTCTGTCTTGTTATCTTCGCGCTGACCTGTGCCGGGTATATGTCCGGCATATGGAGTCTGGCGACCGTGTCCATGTGTTCGGTCGCGGCCCTCTCTCTCACCGGCTGCCTCAGCGCATCGGAGGCCCTCGCCTGCTTTTCAAACGGCGCTGTCGTCATGATCGGGGCCATGAGCGTGGTCGCCGCCGGTTTCAGCCGTACCCGCTTCTGCACGCGGCTTGCGGACGCCATCTCACGCGCCGCGAAGGGCAGTCTTTCCGCGGTGCTGCTGCTCTACTGTGTGCTCGCCATGCTTCTGAGCCAGATGGTGCAGAGCCCCGTCGTCGTCTTCGGCATCGTGGCCCCCCTGTGCCTGGCCTTCACCGATACCAGGGGGATTGCCCGCTCCAAAGCGGCGATGTCCCTCGGCGTCGTCTCCATTTCCACCTGCTGCACCCTGCCCATCGGCAACGGCGCGACCCAAGCGGCCGAGCTCAACGGCTATATCCACGCCTACTACGACAAGCTGGAGGGCTTCGCCGGCGCCGTGCCGGTCGTCGGCTTTCTCGACCCCATGAAGGCGCGGCTGCCCATGCTGATTTTCACGGTGCTCTACTGCGCCTTCGTGATGCCCCGCTTCTGTCCCGACCGCTCCGCTGCCGAAAGTGCCGCGGGCGGCCTTCAAAGGGCGGAGGCAAAGCCGCCCCTGCCCGCCTTTTCCGAAGCTGCCGGCATCGTGATCTTCTTTGGAACCGCCCTCGCGCTGATGCTCCAGGCAAGCGTGCTCAGCTTCCTCGCGGTCTGGCAGATTTGCCTGGTGGGGGCCGTGCTCATGGTGGTCTGCGGCGTGCTCGCGCCCAGAGAGGGGGGGCAGGCTGTTCCGCTGAGCATGCTGCTGCTCGTGATCGGCACGCTCGCCATGGCGGGTGCGCTCTCCAAAACCGGCGCGGGCGACCTGCTCGGCGGACTCATCGCGCGTCTCGCGGTGAAGGTCAACAACAACTACGTCGTCGGCTTCCTGTTTTTCTTCTTTCCCTTCCTGCTCGCCCAGTTCATGTCCAACCGGGGCGCGATGCTTATCTTCTTCCCCATCGCCTGCGCGGCCTGTCATCAGCTCGGCGGCGACCCGCGCGGCCCCGTCATTCTGATCGAGGCTGGCGCGCTCACCGCGTTCATGACCCCGATGCCCACTGCCGCCGTCCCCTATATGATGGACTTCGGCGGCTACGGCCAGAAAGAACTGCTCCGGGGCGGCTGGCTCTATGCCCTCATCGCCTGCGCGGTCTCGGTCGGCTGGACCATGAGCGTCATGCCGGTGTTATGAGTCCGCGATTTTCTGGAGCTCGGCGTAAAGGATTTTTCCGCCCTCGTTCTTGGGAAAGGCCGGGACCGTCAGAACCCGTATCCCGGTGCGGACGGTGGTGAGCGTTTTGGAGAGAAAGGCCGTGACCAGCTCCTTTTCCTTGTCGCCTGTCACAAACACGGTCAGGTGATCGTCGGTGCCGACGCTCACGCTGAGGATGTTGAGCTCGTCCATGATCATACCGTCGACCTCGTCCAGACTGACGCGGTGGCCGACCAGCTTGATAAAGCGCTTGAGCCTGCCGGTGATGGAGAGATATCCGTCCTCGTCATACTCCGCGAGATCGCCGGTGCGCAGAATGCCGTTCCACTCGTCGCCCCTGCTCAAATCCTCGCCTCGCAGTGCGTAGCCCATCGCCACATTGGGGCCGCGATAGACAAGCTCGCCCCGCTTGTGAGCGCCCGTGAAAGAATTGCCCGCGTCGTCGATGAGGCTTATCTCTCCCCCGTCGACAACGCGGCCGACAGAGCCCAATTTATGAAGCGCGTCCTCCGGCGGCAGCCAGCTGATGGCTGCCGTCGCTTCGCTCTGTCCGTACATGATGACAAAGCGCTTTCCGCTGTCGGCGGCATAGCGGGCGTAATATTCCTGCAGCTCCCGGCTGAGCTTTCCCCCCGCCTGGCTCAGCGTCCGCAGGCTGGGAAAATCGTCCTCAAACAGTTCGATGCGCCGCAGCATGTCATAGGTATTGGGCACGCCGTGGAAGCACGTCACGTTCTCCGCCTCGACAAGATCCCAGAATTCCGGGTCCATGACGCCGCTTCTGGTCACGACCATGGCGGCCCCGCGCAGGAGATTGGCGTGCAGGACGGACAGCCCGTAGGTGTATTGCAGGGGCAGGGCGGTGACGGTTTTATCCGAAGCGCCGATGTCAAGGATGTCGGCAATGGTCTTCGCGTTGAAGCGCAGGTTCTCCCAGCTCTGCCTCACGAACTTGGCCGAGCCCGTGGAGCCCGAGGTCGTAATCAGCAGGCCGAGCTCCGGATGCACGGGAAAGCGCTCCGTGTAGTTGCTCCTGAGCAGGACGTAATCCCGCACGGCGCAGACCTCCCGCATGGCGGGATATTCGCCGCGCAGCTGTTCGGGCAGGAGGAGGAGCGCGGGCCGGTAGGCCTTCATCAGCTCCCTGCGCCTGTCGGCCGGAAGCTCGCCCGAGACGGGGAGCATGGGATATCCCCTGTTCATCATCGCGGCGTAACCCGCGAGCGCCCCTGTGGTGTTGCGGCAGACAAACATGGTCAGCGGCTTTGTCGATGCGTCCCAGTCGGCGCAGCTTCCGATCGCGCTCTCCATCTCATCGGAGAGAGCGGCCAGATTGCCGTAAGTCAGCGTGACGCCGGTGTCGGCGATCAGCGCCGGGGCGGCGGCAAAGCGTTCAAAATCCCAGAGTTTTCCCATGTCGTTTACCCCTCCTTCTTCGCGTCCGCGAGCTTTTTCCGCACAAGCTCAAGGCCCGCGCGGTAGGAGTTGATCTTCATTGTCTCCCTGCCCTTGAAGGAGATATGGAAGCTCTCCTCCAGGCGGCAGATCAGACTCATCTGCGTGATGGAATCCCAGCCCTCGTCGTGGAAGCGGAAGGTGACCGGGTTAAAGTCCATGCCCTCGAAGCAGGAGGAAAATGCCTCCCAGTAGAGCTCCGCGACGCGGTCGGGCGTGAGCTCCTCCGCGCTCTCCGGCTTCTTCTCCGGCGCGGTCTCCGCCGTCTGCGCCATCTCGCGGCTCGGCGCGTAGAGCAGGCCCTGCGCGCCCTCGTTTGTGATCCTGGCGGGGTTACCCATGACGGTGGTGTTGGACGCCACGTCCTCAAACACGGCGCTGCCTATCCCCACGACGCTGAAATCGCCGATGCGGATGCGGTCCTTCAGCATTGCGCCGCTGCCGATAAAGGCGTTTTCTCCGATGACCGTGTGCCCGCCGACGAAGGCGTTGGCCCCCACGCGCGTATGGTCCCCGACGACCGCGTCATGGCCGACGGCCGCGCCCTTGGCGGCATAGAAGTTGCTGCCGACCTTTGCAAGTGAACCGATGAAGACGCCGGGCCCAATGACCGCGCCCTCGCCTACCTCGGCGTCGGGGGTGATACAGGCCGAGGGGTGTACCAGACGCGCCCCCCGATACCCCGCCTCCTTCATCCGGTCGAAGGCCTCCTTGCGGAATTTCGGCTCGCCTATTGTGATCACAAACTGCGTCTCGTCCGGGCTGTATGTTTTGCGAAACGCCTGAAAGCTGACGACGGGGCAGCCCAGCAGGCTCTCCGCCGCGGCGCGGTCGTCGATGAACACCATCTCCGGCCACTGTCCGGTCTCATCCGCGACGTATTTGAATTCACGGCCCATCGCGCCAGCCCCGTAAAACGCGAGAATCATTCCGTCTCCTCCTCTGTTCCACTGTATTTAAAGCGTTGTGCCCCAGGCTTTTTCGATCTCTCTTTTCAGTATGCGCAGCTGCTCCGTCTCCCGGTCTGTCCAGATCTGCTTTCCGTCTTCGTCCGTCTCCGCGAGCAGGGCCAGAAGCCAGCCCTCCTCCCTGACGGTGCGGCGGCTGATCTCAAACACCAGCTCGAAAGCCATGCAGCAGTGGGAGACGCGCCCTTCAAAGTGGGAGCGGCGCAGCCTGGCGGGCACGCAGCGGTGCTCCGTCACACAGGCCATCACCTCGGGGCTGGCCTCCCCCGTGTCCTGAAAGCTCGCCCGGCTGCTGCCGACCCGCTGCTCGAAGGGGATGCCGGCGATCACCCGGAAGATGTCCGTCTTGTCCGCGTCGCGCAGAAGCTCGGCAAAGCGCCTTGTCCTGTCGTCCAGGCTCTCCGGCAGCTTGAGCTTGTTGTGCTGACGCACCGCCGTCTCCGCGATCGACCGCCAGTCTGTCGGCAGCCCCTCGTCCGAGAAACGTTCAATCAGTCCGTCCTTAAATAAAATGTCCCCGCTCAGCTCCGCGTGGTCCACCGACTGGGAGTCCACAAAGGTGCCGAAGCGCCGAACCTGCTCAAAGCGCCCGATGTCGTGCAGCAGGCCGAGAAACCACGCGAAATCCGCGTCCTCCCCCTCCATGCCGAGTGCCTTGGCAAAGCGCTCCGACAGCTCCGCCACCCGAAGGGTGTGTTCGATCTTATGGCGGATCAGGATGTTCTGCGTATCGTAGCCCTCCGCGTAGCGGAGGAAAACATTCCTTGCCCGTTCCTTGTCAAAGCTCATTTCTCTTTCCCTCCGTCTCTTGTTCAGGCCGCCTGGATGCCGGACCGCGCCTGGGCGTTCCGGACAAAATCCACCGCGGTCTGCGCGACAGTGTCTCTGTCCTCCCCGGTAAAGCCGTGGCCCGCGCCCTCCACGACGATCAGCTCCGCGTCAAGCTCCTTCGCCGCTCTCTGCACATACGCCATCGGCACGTACTTGTCGTCCGTCCCGTGAAACAGCAGCGCGGGCCCGGTATAGCGGCTCAGCATCTCATAGATGTCGAAGTCCATCATATCCCTGATGTAGACGCTGCCCACCGTGTGCTTTCCGATCACGGCCGTGTCCGGGATTTTGCCGTCCTCCCGGACGAGTGCAAGCGCTGTCTCCTGCAGATTGAACGCCGGGTACAGCAGGGTAAGCCCCGCCACGTCCTCCGGCCTCTGCCCCGCGACATAGGCGGAGATAAAACCGCCCTGGCTCCCGCCGAAGAGGAAGATCTCGTCCTCCGAAAAGCGGCTGTCGCCAAGGAAGTGATCCATCACGCAGTTCAGATCCGCCGCCTCGGTGAGCACGGACATCTCCGTCATGCTGCCGTCGCTCAGACTCTCCTCCGAGCCGCCGATATAGTCGAACACACAGGCCGCGATCCCGCTGTCCGCGAAGTACTGCGCGTAGGGCTCCATGATCCGGTGGTCGCTGCCGAGGCCGTGCGACAGGATGACCAGCGGGAGCGGCTGCGTCTCCTGCGACGGCAGATACAGTTTTCCGAACAGCCGCTGTCCGTCCCGCTCCAGATAAAAAACGTCCTCTGTCACGGCGCTTTCGGCAAACGCGCCGATCGGGAACAGGGCCGCCAGAAGCAGCAGGGCGAGCAGCCCAAACACGGCGGTTCTTTTTCTCAATTCCTTTTCGTCTCCTCTCCCGGGCGGGCGTCTCCGCCCCGGTACTATATGGCAAACCCCCATGCGGCAAACCTGCGCCGCAATGAAAAACTGAGCCGCGGGGATTTACTATAATAAGCGTCAGCTATGGTAAAAAGTATAGCATGCCGCGGTGCGGAAAGCAACGGGAACCGCCGCTTTGCGCACGATAAAGGCAGCAGGCTTTGACGCGAAGTCAAAGCCTGCTGCCGGTTTTCCTATTGTTCGGAACGCGGGGGCAGGAGCTCGTGGATATCGTAGGTGTCAAAATAGATGTCGTAGGCGGTCTTCGTATCGCCCAGAAGCTCGATCAGAGCCCCAGCCTGGAACATGGGCGGAAGCGAGCCGGACGGGGCCTTCCAGGCGGCGTTGGAGATCACCCCGATCCCCGCGTCGCCGCGCAGGATCGCCTCCGCCCCGAAGAGCAGCGTCCCCGTGGCGATGTGGTAGTCACTGGACACAATGGCGAGCTTTGTGACCTGGGGAGCCTGCTTCGCCAAAAGATCCAGCGTGAAGATCGCGTTCTGCGCCGTGGTCTGGGAGCGGTC
The DNA here is from genome assembly GCA_900319695.1 of uncultured Eubacteriales bacterium. GTDB lineage: Bacteria > Bacillota > Clostridia > Oscillospirales > Oscillospiraceae > Limivicinus. Next base: position 88,863 of record ONPN01000012.1, on the reverse strand, counting down.
CTCCACCAGAATACGGGCGGAGTCGACGCCGTTTTCCCTGAGCCATTTGGCCATCTCACCCGCCTCGGTCGCCTCGGGCCTGTCCTTTGCGGTTCCCCCGCCGGTGCAGACGATCAAGGCGTTCGGATATTTCTCCGCGCAGCTCTTGAGCACCTTCAGCCGCTCGATCAGCTCCTCTCGCATGCTGCCGTCCGGGTTGAGCTGGAACCCCAGCCCGACAAGGCAGAGCTCGTCCGTCTCCGGCAGACCGTCGGGGAGGACGTTTTCATGCACGCGCAGCTCCTCACCGCGCCACAGCTCCAGGATCTCCCGCCATTTTTCCGCGGCAGCGGGGTCCTTTGCCTCCAGCTCCTTGAGCCGCTCCTCGATCTCCCCGGCGGCTTCTTCTCCGCGGCTGCCGTAGAGGACGAGGATCTGCTCGACACTCTCCCATATATCCTCTTCGGAAACAGCCTGCCCGGCGCAGGCCGGTACGGCCGCGCACACAAGCAGCAGGAACGTCAGGATCAGGGCTGTCATTCGTTTCATCGCATTTGCTCCTTCTTATACTCTTCGTCCGCCGACCGCATGCGGCGCTTTTCCTGCCTGGACAGGAAATAGTCCTGATAGATAAAGCTCAAAATCGCGGCGGCGGGGATCGACAGCAGCATGCCCAGCACGCCGAAGAGATTGCCGAGCACAATGCCGGCGACCAGGATCAGAAGGCCCGACACACCGAGGGAGCCGGAGAAGAGCTTCGGCTTGAGGATGTAGCCGTCCACAAACTGCAGCACGATGCAGAAGGCGATAAACAGCAGCGCGTGGAGGGGATTGACCAGTAGCAGTACAAACGCGCCGATCACGCCGCCGATGATGGGACCGAAGTTCGGCACCAGGTTCGTCACGGCGACGATCACCGAAACGAGGCCCACATACTGCATCCGGCATGCGAACATGAACACGGCGTTGACCGCGCCGACGATCACGGACTCCATCAGGCTCTGTCCGAGATAGCTCATCAGGATGCTGTCGCAGCGCTGCATAAAAGTCATAATGCCGTCGGCTGTCTCTTTGCGGAAGATGACCTTCATCAGACGCCACCAGCCGTTCATCACGCCCTGTTTGTCGATAAGCAGGTAGACCGCCACAATGAGCGAGATGGCTGTGGAGAGGATGCCCTTGCCGGAGTTTGCCGCAGCCGTCAGGATTTTGCCGGCATTGTCGCGCACAAAATCGGCGATGGAGGTCAGGGCATTCTGCGAAAGGATCTGGAGCTTATCGGCGTTAATCACCGACTCCAGCGGACTTCCCTCGAGCACCTTGATCAGAGAGTCCGCGTAGCTGTCATAGTTTTCCGCAAAGAGAGAGATACTCTGCACCAGTTGGGGGATCAGCGACCCGATCAGCAGAAGCACGGCCAGGAGCGCCGTCACGATGCCCAGCGTCACGGAAAGATACCAGCGCGTGTTCCCCTTCTTCATTTTGCGGAAAACCCTGCGGTCAAAGAAATTTGCCAGCGGATTGAGAATGTAGGCAAAGATTGCGCCCAGCAGGATGGAGTAGAAATTTCCGAGGAAATGGCTCACGGAGGAGAGCACCGTGCCGATATTCGACAGCAGCACATAGCAGATCACGCCGATGCAGGCGATCACCGCGCCGTTAAACCAGGGCTTTTCCGACAGTTTTTTTGACTTCATGTTTGTTTTCTCCCGTTTATGACATTCATCCTGTCTCTTGATAGGTTTTTCCGTCTTCCCTGCAAAAAACAGCCAGCATCAGAGCGCTTTTCAGAATCGGCAGGCCTCGCCACAATGAATAAAAGCTGATTCATGGGGATTTACATGTGCATGAAATCCGGTTGCCGCGTGAGCGGCGAGGATTTCGCACACTCAATATACTATAAAGGCGCCAGCTTATATCGTAAATCCCCATGCGGCAAGCCTCGCCACAATGAACAAAAGCTGATTCATGGGGATTTCGCACACTCAATAATTACTATAAAGGCGTCAGCCTATATCGTAAATCCCCATCGGCAGGCCTCGCCACAATGAATAAAAGCTGATTCATGGGGATTTACATGTGCATGAAATCCGGTTGCCGCGTGAGCGGCGAGGATTTCGCACACTCAAAAAAACTATAAAGACATCAGCCTTTATAGTATATTCTCGTTTTCGGATAAAAGCAAGCGGGAGATTGCCCCATGCCCGCGCCTGTTTTTCGATAAATACTTGTCAGTCAGGCCTTGCTGCGCTATAATATATTATTATTTTTCAACTGAGAAGGAAACACTATGACCGCTTTCACGCTCTCCCTTGCGGGCGTCCCCATCCGTGTCGAAGCGCTCTTTGAGAGTACGGCCCGGTACTGCAAAGACTATCTCACGGACGAGGCCCCCGCGCTTTGCGTCAGGGTCACCCAGGCCGACATTGGTTTTGAACAGGAAAAAAGCGCGTCGGAATACGGGGTCTGCCGGTATTCCGACGCCTATCTGGAGACCCTCGCCGTCTATCGCAAAATTGCCGCCGCCCTTCTGGAGCGGGATATTCTGCTCATGCACGGCGCCGTCATGGCTTGCGGCGGGCGGGCCTGTCTCTTCACCGCCCCCTCCGGCACGGGGAAGACCACCCACTGCCGTCTGTGGCTGTCCGAGTTTCCCGGGACGCATGTGCTCAACGGGGACAAGCCGCTGCTGCGCGTGGAGACGGACCGCGTTCTCGCCTGCGGCACGCCCTGGCGGGGCAAAGAGCAGCTCGGACGCAACGAGATGCTGCCCCTCGAGGCCATCTGCTTTCTTGAGCGGGACGAGGTCAACCATATCGAAGCTGTCTCTCTGCGTGACGCGCTGCCGTCCCTGATTGCGCAGACCAACCGGCCGACCGAGCCGCAGGCTGTTATGCACACGCTGGAGCTGATCGGCCGTGTCGGCGGTATGGCAAGGCTCTACCGTCTCGGCTGCAATATGGAGCCCGAGGCGGCGCATATCAGCTATCACGCCCTGTTTGGAGGTAAGACGCCGTGAACGAGATTTCCAGCTTTGAAGACATTCTGGACCGCTTCGGCCAACTCGTCTATCCTCCCAAAGGCGTCAGTATGCTGCCCCTGCTGCGGGAAGAGCGCGATCTGATGATTGTGCAGAGGAAGTCGGGAAAATCTCTTCAAAAACATGATGTGGTTCTTTTTAAGCGCCCCGTCAAAAACGCTCCTGACGCCTATGTACTGCACCGTATTGAGAAACTCAATCCCGACGGCAGCTACTGGATTGTCGGGGACAACAGCTTCTGCGGTGAAACCGTGCAGGAGAAACAGATTATCGGTGTTCTCAGCGCTGTGATACGGGATGGGAAAACCATACCGGTCACTCAACTATCCTACCGCATTTATGTAAAGCTCTGGTACTTCTTTTATCCCCTCCGTTACCTTCTGAGGCGTGCGCATAATCTTATCCGCCGCCTGCAAAGATTGGGTCTGCGGACCTGATTTGAAAGTCTTGCAAAAGGAGCCCGGCCATGCAGCATATCCATATCAGCGCAAAACAGCGCCCCTTTGATCTGTGCCTTGGGGAGCTCTGGCAGTACCGCAGTCTCGTCTGGCTCTTTACCCGCCGCTCCTTCAAGGTCAGCTATATGCAGACGATCCTCGGCCCGCTCTGGCTGATCATCAATCCCCTGCTGACAAGTCTCGCCTACGTCGTCCTCTTCGGCAATATTGCCAAGCTCGGCACCGACGGGGTGCCGCAGCTGCTCTTTTATTTCAGCGGCCACGCCATTTGGAGCTTCTTCTCCTCCTGCGTGAGCAAGAACGCCGCGACCTTTACCAGTAACGCCTACCTCTTCGGCCGGGTCTATTTTCCGCGCCTTGTGATGCCCGTCTCCTATGTGCTGAGCGATCTCATTCGCTACGGCATCCAGATGCTGCTGGTGCTGGCGCTGCTGTTCTGGTACGCCCTGCACGGCATGGTCACGCCGGCCTGGGGGGCATGGCCTCTGCTGCCGCTCGTGCTGGTGCAGCTCGGCGTCATGGGGATGGGCGTCGGCGTCATCGTCTCCAGCCTCACCACAAAGTACCGGGATCTGAGCATCCTGGTCGACTTCGGCATGACGCTCTGGTTGTATGCCACGCCCGTGGTCTATCCGCTCAGCGCCGCGGATGTCGGTCTGCGCCGTCTGCTGCTCATCAATCCCGTCACCGCCCTGATTGAGCTCTACCGCCATATTCTGCTTGGCGTCGGGCAGCTCGAACCCGCGCCGCTGATCTGGTCCTGGGTCTTCACTCTGGCCGTGGCGCTGGCTGGGATACTGATTTTCAACCGCATTGAGAGAACCTTTATTGATACGGTCTGAGGTGCCTATGGACGAACAGGAACTTGCGCTTCGGATTCGGGGCGTCAGAAAACAATACCGTCTCGGTGTGATCGACCGCCGCACCCTGCAGGCTGAGCTTCAGTCCCGCTGGGCGCTCTGGCGCGGGCGGGAGGATCCCAACCGCCGCATCGGGTCGGCGGAGCCCGTCAACCGGAGCTTCTGGGCTCTCGACGGGATCGATCTCGATATTCGCCGGGGCGAGCGGGTTGGCATCATCGGGGCGAACGGGGCCGGGAAATCCACCCTGCTCAAACTCATCTGCCGCATCACCGCCCCCACTGCGGGGGAGATCGACATCTGGGGCCGCGTCTCCTCCATGCTGGAGGTCGGCACCGGTTTTCACCGCGAGATGACCGGGCGGGAGAATATCTATATGAATGGTTCGATCCTCGGCATGAGCCGGGACGAGATCGACAGTCGGCTGGAGGAGATCATCGACTTTTCCGAGCTGCGGGCGTTTATCGACACGCCGGTCAAGCGTTACTCCTCCGGCATGTTCGTCAAGCTTGCCTTTTCCGTGGCCGCCCATCTCAGCAGTGAGATCATGATCATGGACGAAGTGCTGGCCGTCGGCGACATGGCTTTCCAGCAGAAATGTCTTGAGCGCATGCGTCGGGCTGCGGACGAGGAGGGGCGCACCGTCCTCTATGTCAGCCATAACATGTCCACCATCCGTCAGCTCTGTGACCGCTGCGTCGTGCTCGACCACGGCCGTGTCATCTTTGACGGGGACACGGAGCGGGCCATTGCGTCCTATCTGGATCTGAGCCTCGGCGAAAACGAGGTCGACATGGATCTGCGCGAAAAGTCCCATCAGAATACCGGCGCGGAGACGGGCCTGCGCATGACGAGGCTCTGTCTTGAGGGCAGGGTGAACGCCGTATATGCGTCGGGCGAGCCGTTGTGCATGCGCCTGTCCCTTACGCTCACAAAGCCCGCCCCGCCGCTTCACTTCCGTCTGACCCTGCGCACGGAGGCAGACGTCGGCCTCGCCACCGCCTGGTCGAAGCCGTTCAGCATTGAGGGGACGGGCGACAGGACCGTGCGCCTCACTCTGCCGACGGACACTCTTGCAAAGGGCTGCTTCTACGCCAGCATCGGCGTCTATCGCAGCGATGAGATCGGGCGCATGTTCCCCCTCGACCACCTCAGCCGCGCCTTTAAATTTGAGATCAGCGGCGCACCCGTCTGGAACACCGACGCTCATGGCTTCCTGCGCCTGCCGGAGCTTAAGGCGGAATAATACTGTTTTTTCGTTAAAACGGCTTTAAGCCGTTTTATGAGAGACCAGCAGTATTAACGCAAAAATATACGGCGATTTCGTAAAGTACTACGATTTCGCCGTATATTGCTATTATGAATAAAAGTGGAAGTCCGCCTTGCCGTTTCGCTTCACGGTATACAGGGCCTTATCCGCTGCGCGATATAGTTCCTCGAAGCTCTGGCCGTGCTCCGGGAAGAGGGCGGCGCCGATGGAGATGGTGATTTTTCCCTCCACCGGGCTGCCCGCGAAAGCCTTCGTGACCTGATCCTTGATGCGCCGCGCCAGGGCCTCTGCCGCTTCTCTGGTTGCAAGCTCCGGGATGAACAGCATAAACTCGTCCCCGCCGACGCGCCCGGCCACGTCCGTCCCGCGAAAGCTGGTGCGGAAAACGCGGCCCAGCTCCGCCAGCACCCGGTCGCCGATCACATGTCCGTAGGTGTCATTGACGCTTTTGAAGTTATCCACGTCGATCATCATCAGCGTCCCCATGGTCTTCTTTCTGCGGCAGCCGTCAATGCGCATGTCGATGAGCTCCTGAGTCGTCACCTTGTTGAGAAGTTCTGTCAGCATGTCCACCTGCGCGCGCTTTTCAAGCTCCATCTTGAGAAGCTGCTGCTCGGTCACGTTGTTGATGAGGGCGACAATGCCCGTGACCGCTCCACGCTCGTCCCGAACCGGGCGCTTGATAAGCTCCAGATATTCCACCAGGCCATCCGCTTTTTCCTGAAGGATGTAGTTGACTCCCTCGCCGCTGCGCACGATCTCCCGGTCGGCCTCCATGGCCTTGAGGGCGTTGTCCTTGTCCTTGCGGATCTCCAGATCGGTCAGGCCGCGAATCGACCAGTTTGGGTCCTCCGCGTGATAGAGATGGTGCCAGTGCTGGGTGGAGAAAACATAGCGGCCCTGCGCGTCCTTGAGGAAGATGTTGGACGGCAGCGCCCGCAGCAGTCTTTCAAGCTCGGGAAAGCTCATGGAATCTGTTGCCCGGATCACGTTTTGAATGCGCCGCAGCAGCAGCGTCTGCGGCAGCGTTGGCTCGATAATCTCAGAAAAACCGCGTTCGAGCGCCCAGCCGGCAAGCTCATCCGTCACATCGGGCGCGACGCCGATCAGCGGCAGGCGCGAAAAGGGGCCGTTATCCGGCAGCGCCTCGCTGAAGCAATAGCCCGTGTTCCCTGTCAGCCGCAGGTCCACAAGCACAGCCGACAGGGAAAAGCTCTTCTCGCGCAGGATCGCCGGGCAGTCTTCCGGGCTGTCAACGCACAAAAGCGAATACGCCCCGTCCAGCTTTCCGATCAAATGCTCGCGCTCCGTGCCGTCCGGCATGACAAGCAGCAGGCTCTTCGTCATCTGTAAGCCTCCTCTCCCGCTTCCCGCTCAGCCGTAGGCAAAGGGGGTGGCGAGATGATAATACCACCCGGCCCCCGCAACGGAGGCGATCCTGACGATGGTCACAATCTGGCCGCTGCCGTCGATATACATGGGCTGCTCCATATCCAGCCAGGAGAGCGTGTCCTCCAGCATTTTGTCGCAGCCGAAACGTTTCCACTGCTCATCGGTCAGAGAGCTGTTCATGCTCTCGAACATGAGTCCGACCTTCTCGCGCAGGTTTTCGAGATACTCCTCCTCGGAGATGCCGAGGGACTCCAGGATCATGGCGTTATCCACGCGGCCGCCCGTCTCAAAGTCATAGCCCCAGGCGGCGTAGTCGATAGAGCCGTCTATAAAGTTGGAGGAAACCATGAGGAACAGGCGGCTGCCCTGCCAGTAGGCGTGCCAGGCGCACTCCCACATCCAGAGGGAAAAGCCCCCCTCCATATTTTTCAGGAGTGCCTCGACCTTTTCCCCGAAGCGGTCGGCGATCTCACGGTTGATCTCCGCGGCCGCCGGGGTGTCCGCGCACAGCTGCGGCACATGGTAGCTGTAGTTTTCGACATTGCCCAGGTCGTCGGTATACACGCCCTCCGCGCTGTAGAGCTCCGACACGCTGTTTTTCCTCGGCCCCTCGGCCTGTGCCCCGGCGCAGAAGCTGAACGCCAGACTCAGCATGAGCAGCAGCGAAACGATGCGTCTCATGTCCTGTTCCCTCCTGTTCAACATATAATGATTCTATGTATCATTATAGCGAATTGTCTCTTTATCATCAAGCGCTTTTTTCAAAAGCGCTGCGGCAAAAAATCGGCTCCCCGCCGTTTCTCCTCGCGGAGAGCACGGCAGAGAGCCGGTATCTTTTTGTGGAGCTTTACCAGAGATCGACCGCGCCGGTCTCCTCGCCCTTGACCCAATAGGCCTTGTTCTCATCGACGCGGACATAGACCATGTCGGCCTCGCCGACCTTCGCGCAGATCTCCTCGGGCGTGATCTCTCCGCCGAAGGGAGACTGGATCACAATCGTCGGGGCGCTCTTCTTTTCGGCAGCCTTTCTCGGCTTCTTCTCGGCGGCGGGCTTCTTCTCCGCAGCGGCCTTGGGCGGTCTGCCTCTTCTCGCCTTCTTGACGACCTTTTCTTCGATCTCGACAGCCGTCTCGGCCACGGCTTCGGCGGCGGCCTCCACGGCGGGCTTATCGGCCTGTGCCTTGGCCTTTGCCTTGCGGCCTCTCTTCTGAACCTTCTTCTCGGTCTCCAGCACGGCCTCGGCCGCGACAGCGGCGGCAGGCTCAACCAGCTCACCATAGACCTCCTGGATGCGATCGGAGAGCTTCTTGCTGAGCTTCAGCTTGCCCACCTCGATCAGGGAGACGGTCTTGCCGCTCACGCCCAGCTCCTTGGCGAGCGCGATCTGCGTGAGGCTGCGTTTTTTGCGCAATTCTTTCAGCGTCATGTTTGTCTTTCCTTTCATCAAGCGTTTATAGTTCCTGCCATAGTCTTTTTCTGCCTTACAGTATACCGCATGATACCATCTTTTGTAAAGGAAAAGCTGCGCGATTTATCAGGAAAACATGTCAAACAAACGAAAAAATACTGCCCCAGGTTCATTGAGGCAGTATCTTTTCGTTTATTCGGCGTCTTCCCAGTTGTGCCAGACGTTCTGCACATCGTCGTTATCCTCGAACATGTCGAGCATCTTCTGCATGTTTTTGATGTCGTCCTCATTGGTGAGCTTGATGTAGCCGTTCTGGGGCAGCATTTCAACCTGAGCGGAGAGCAGCGTGTAGCCCTTCGCGGTCAGAGCGTCGGCTACAGTGGCAAGATCGTCCTCGGTGGTATAGACGCTCATGGTCTCGCCCTCGTTCTCGAAGTCGGCGGCGCCCGCGTCCAGCGCGTCCATGGTCACGGTATCCTCATCCAGTTCCTCGTCCTCGTTGTCGATGACGATGACGCCCTTGCGGTCGAAGGACCAGGATACGCAGTTGGCAGCGCCCATGTTTCCGCCGTACTTGTCGAAGTAGTGGCGCATCTCACCGGCGGTGCGGTTGCGGTTGTCGGTCATGGTCTCGACGATGACCGCGACGCCCTGGGGGCCGTAGCCTTCGTAGGTGATCTTCTCATAGTTCTCGGTGTTGCCCGCGCCGAGCGCCTTGTCGATGGTGCGCTTGATATTGTCGTTGGGCATGTTGGCGGCCTTGGCCTTGGCGATGACGGTGGCGAGCTTGGAGTTGCTGCGCGGATCTCCGCCGCCGCCCTCCTTGACCGCGACGATCATCTCACGCGCGATCTTGGTAAAGGCCTGCGCACGCTTGGCGTCGGCCGCGCCCTTGGTCTTCTGTATATTATGCCACTTGGAATGTCCGGACATATATATTCTCTCCTTCTACTGAAAGTATAAACTCAACAGGAGGTATTTTATCACAATGTCTTCGCGCTGACAAGCCCCGTCTTTGAGAAAAACAAAGCCCCGCGATCCGAAGACCGCGGGGTTTTGGAGCTGGTAATGTGACTCGAACACACGACCTGCTGATTACGAATCAGCTGCTCTACCAACTGAGCTATACCAGCTTATTGCTTGACAGCTTATTTATATTAGCACATAGGCAGGGCAAAGTCAAGATTTTTTATACGTACTTTATCATTTTCATTGGACAGTATCAGGATACGGCACAGGCAAAACGCGCCGCCGGTCCGTGTTGACCGGCGGCGCGTTTCCCTGTTATCCGCATGTTGAAAATCAATAGTGTTTTTCCTCAAATACAGACTCCCGGGCGGCGCTGTTCGGCCTGATGAGGAAGTTGGAGCCCGTGCCGCCGTCCGGGAAGCAGGGCAGGGCGGTCACGGCATCCGGGCCGTATTTCTCCCTCAACTCGTCGACGGGGCCGAATTTCAGCGCGCGCATCATGCAGCTCTCGACACAGGCGGGTGAGCGCCCCTCGCGGAGACTGTCCGGACAGCCGCCGCACTTGCCGACCTCTCCGCGCGCCGGGATATAGACGGGATGCCTATAGGGGCAGGCTCTCACGCAGCGCTGACAGTGCTCCCCGAGGCATTTGACCTCCGCGTCGAAAACGACAAGGCCGGTCTCCCCGTCCTTGACGATGCGCCCGACGGGACACGCCGCCGCACAGGCAGGATGATCGCAGTGATGGCAGCTCTCCGACAGATGCCAGACGCCGGGATGTGGAAACTCGCCGGTCTCGAAGCTGCGGACGCGGCGGAAAAACGTGCCGACGTTGAGGCGGTTTGTGTCCTTGCACGCAATCTGACAGGCGCGGCAGCCCGCGCAGCGGGTCACGTCCAGATAAAATCCGTATTGCTTCATCTCCGCGCCTCCTGATCGTCCGGGATGGGCTCGCCGTCAAAGAGGCTCACCTCGACGCAGAGGGTGTTGTACCCGCTGCAGCCCATGCCGGTGGCGACCTGGCCGGTGATGTAATTTTCACTGCCGGAGCGGTCGATGCCGGTCTTCTCGTCCACGCGCAGCCAGGGCCCGTGCGGCAGGCCGACGACGCCCGGGGTCATGCGCGCGGTGACGCAGGCTTTGCGCAGGGTCTCGCCGTAGGGGGAGGCGATTTTGACCGTGTCGCCTTCCCGGATGCCGCGCGCCTCGGCGTCCGTTTTGGACAGGAACACCGGGTTCGGCATGGCCTCGCGCAGCCAGGGGACATTGTCGAAAACGGAGTGCGCGCGCCGCTGGTAGTGGGGGTTGATGCACTGCAGCGGGTATTTTCCCTTCCCGCCGCCGGGTCGGCCGACTCTGAACGTGGCCTCGTAGCCCTGGGTCGGAGCTCGATACTTTGGGATGGCGCTGTAGACGCTTTCAGAGAAGCCCTGGCTGTTGAGGATGTCGGCCCAGGTCTGACAGGCAAACTCGATCTTTCCGGAGACGGTGGCGATGGGATGACCCTCGGGATCATCCCGGAAGTCTTTCTTGTCGATGTAGCCGAACTTGTCGCCGACGTGGCGTTCGACGCGGTACAGGCCGTCGGCCATATATGTTCTGAGGGGGATGCGGCCCTCCTGCGGTCTGCCCTCGACGCCCCATTCGCGCAAGTCGTCCTCGGTGACGGAGACGAGCTTTTCCCAATTCACGCCGTCCTCTTTGATAACGGTGCTGGATATTACGGAGTTAAAAAGCCGCTGCTTTGCCGAGACTGTGCCCCACATGTCGGCGCTCAGGCCAAACTTTTCCCCCACGGCGATCACAGCCTCGAGGTCGCTTTTGGCCTCATAGAAGCTCGGGAGAACCCGGCGGCTCACAAGCAGGATGTCGCGGTTATAGTAGCCCTCCCAGAGGTAGCTGCCCTCCCGCTCCCAGTTGGTAGTGATGGGCAGGACGATGTCGGCATACTTGTTCGTTGCAGTCAGAAAGTGGCCCTGGCCGACCACGAACTCGACGGAGCGGAAGGCCTCAATCCCCTTCTTCGCCCCCTCGCAGGTGGTGAGCTTGGCCTTGCCCGCGGTCCAGATCATCTTGACCGTGGCCGTCATGCTCTCGACGCGCTCCGTCAGATCACAGCCCGCGATCGCATTCTTCCAGCCGTCGGGCCCGGCCTCGTTGATTTTGGTGAAGACCGTCGTGGGATTAAAGGGCTCGCCCAGCACCGCGCCCCAGAGCTGGGTCTCGCAGACGGCGGTGGCCCGGCCAGTGCCGTATACCGCCCCGTCAGGCCCCGGCGAGCCCGCCTTGATGAGGCGGGGCCCGAAGTTGTTGGTGTGGTTCCAGGCGGTGGGCCCGACACAGTTGCCGCTTTTGCCGATGTGGCCGCCCATGGCCGCCAGACAGATCGCGGTCTGGGGCAGCTGCTCGGTATCGTAGGTCCTCGCGCAGGCGTAGGAGCAGAGCAGCGCCACGTTGTTTTTCCTGCCGAGCACGCGCGCGACCTCGCGCAGCGTGTCGGCGGGAACGCCGCTGATCTTTTCCGCCCACTCCGGCGTCTTGGGTACGCCGTCGTATGCGCCGCGCAGATAGTCGAAGTAGTTCTCGTCGGTTTTGGCGTCGGCGGGCATGTGGTCTCTGTCCCAGCCGAGGCAGCAGCGCTCCAGAAAGTCCCAGTCGATGAGAGAGCCGTCCCTGTCCTCTTCCAAAAGCACATACGACATCGCCATCATGGCGGCCATGTCGGTGCCGGGGCGGATAGGAACCCAGCGCGCGCCGAGGATGGACGCGGTGTCGGTGTAGATGGGGTCGAAGAGAATGAACTTCACACCCGCGTTTTTCCAGGAGAGCGCATAGTTGGTCGCGTTTCCCAGGGCCGACCAGGCGGGGTTATAGCCGAAAGCCACGACATAGTCACAGTTCATCATGTCCAGCCGGTCAAGGTTGCAGTCGTAAAAATTGCAGCCGTCGGCCCAGCCCAGCACGCCGGGGGCGTACCAGGTCCCCCAGGAGGAGGTGGTCCAGGCGGTGAGATAGTTGATGTTCAGCTTGTTCAAAAGGCTCTCGCTCTGGCTGCCGAGGGCGAGGACGGCGTTGTCGCCGTAGCTTTCCCGGATGCGCGAAAGCTCGTCGCGGATGATCTGCGCCGCCTCGTCCCAGGTGATGCGCTCCCACTCGTCCCGGCCCCGGAGCTCGCCGTGGGGATCGCCGGGGATCCAGTGCTTTCGCCTCATGGGAAAGCGCAGGCGGTCCAGGCCCCGCGCCTGGAATTGCTGGGCGTAGCCGCGCAGGCAGGCGCGCTGCTGGCGGTTGATCTCGTCGTCGGTGCTGGAATTGTCCGTGCCCTGGCGGAGGACGACGCCGTCCTTGACAAAAGCGCGCACCAGGCACTTGCCGCCGCAGTTGTGCCAGCAGGGCGCGGCGACCCACTTGCCCTCTCCTTCTTCGTCAGCCGCCTCGCAGACGCGCAGGCGGTTTTCCGCGTCCGGTACGGTAAGCGCGTCGAGGGCGGCAAACAGGTTTTCAAAGCCTTCCGGAACTTCCGCGATCTCCGGAACTCGCCCCTCATGCAGTTTCTCCAGGACTCTCCCGTCCGCTTTCAGGAAAGCGTCCAGCATCCGCGCAAGCCGGCGATAGAGCAGGACAGCCGCGCCCATCCTCCGCATCAAACGCGGAAGCCAGCGCGCGAGGTGCTCTTTGATAAACGTGTGCGAGCCGTCAAGCAGGCGGCGCAGCTCTTCTTCCCTCCCCGCCTCATGCGCGGACACGGCGCGGTGTGAGAGCACGGACAGAAAGCCCAGCTCCAGCGCGAGACTGTCGTCCGCAGCATGGGGATACTTCTCCGGCAGCAGGCCGAAGCGCCGACAGCAAGCGCGGACCTCCAGCGTCGCCTCCTGGAACAGCAGCCCCTCCACGCCGGTATAGACCGACTCCCAGGGCGGCGCCTCAGGGACCGGCGAGCCGACAAAGAGGCGCATGTATTCCTTACGCAAGGCACGTATAAACGTCTCTCCGTTCTCCGGCGCTCGAAGCTCGGCAAGCCGGGCGGGCGCCTCGCCCGTAAAGGCGGCAAAGCATGCCGCCGTGCCCGGATCGGACAGCGCTTCCAGGAAGGCCGCGTCCGGCTCGCGGGCAAAGGCTTTATAAAAGAGCGCGTACAGGAAATCCCGTCCGCGGAGCAAACGCTCTCTGTTCGTAATGTCATCCATCCCCGTCACCCCCGGTCAAAAGAGACCGTCTTTCTGTTTCATCACTGTATGTTCTGACTGTGCACATATAAGTATAGGAAACAGCCCCGCCCCAGTCAAGCCTGATGCTCACCATGCCTTTACATTTTTTACTTGCATGTGCCTTTACAATGCTTTCTTTTTCTGTTAAAGTAAGAATGTATATACACTTTTTTGCCTCTTGAACTGATCGTTACAGCGCTGCCGCCGTCTGCTTTGATCGGCACGCACAGGACAGATTACATGGACCTTCCCCGGTCCTCTGGAAAGGGAACGCCTATGAAAAAGCTGGGTATACGCGGAAAAATCATTCTGATGGCCTCCGTCTTCATGCTGGTGACAAACATCGCGCTCGGCGCGACGCTGATGCAGCAGTCGCGCGACGCCATGAAAACCCTGATCAACGAGCGCATGCTGGACATTGTCAACACCGCCGCAGCCATGCTGGACGGCGACGTGCTGGACAGGCTGCGTGCCGAGGACAAGGGCACGCCGGAGTATCAGGCCGTGACGGATATCCTCGTCTGCTTCCGGGACAACATCAAGCTGGACTATATCTACTATGTCCGGCCCGAGGCGGATGGGACCTTCAGCTTCGGCATCGACCCCGACACGGTCACGCCAAGCGAGTTCGGCTCCCCCGTCGTGTATACCGACGCGCTGTATAAAGCCAGCCAGGGCACGCCCGCCGTGGACGAGGAGCCCTATGAGGACTCCTGGGGCCGCTTCTACGGTGCTTTCAGCCCGGTGTTCAATTCCGACGGCAAGGTGATCGCGATCGTCACCGCCGACTTCTCCGCCGCCTGGTATGAGGCGGAGCTCAACGAAAACGCGCGGATCATCATGCTGGGCTGCGCGCTGTTCGTGATCATCGGCATCGGGATCATCCTCTTTCTGACCCGCCAGTACTCCCGCAGCATGACCACGATCCAAAAGGATCTCAACGAGCTGGCGGACGACCTTCTCTCCCTGACGACCGACTCCGCCTCCCAGACGGAGGGAAGTCCGGCCGAGCCCGCCATGGGCGTGGAATGGGACGGCAGCATCCAGGGGCTTGAGGACCGCATCTCCAACCTGCGCGACGATCTGCGCACGCACATCACCCACGCCAACACCCAGGCCAACAGCATGATCACCGCCATGGCCTCGGACTACCGCAGTGTTTATTATGTAAACCTCGATGAGGACGTGGGCATCTGCTGCCGCGACGACCCCAGCGACCCCGATCAGACGCCGGTGGGTGTGCACTTCCCCTATACGGAGCGCCTCACCTGGTATGCGGAAAACTGCGTGACCGAGATGTACCGGGAGGGCTTTTTGAAGTTTGTCGACCCCGACAACATCCGCCGCCGCCTTTTGACCGAGCCCATCATCGCCTATCGCTATCTGGCCAGACGCCAGGGGCGCGAGTACTATGAGATGATCCGCGCCGCCGGTGTGCGCCGCGCCGAGGACCGGGACGACAACATGGTCCACGCGGTCGGCCTCGGCCTGACGGTCATCGACGAGGAGATGCGCGAGGCCATGGCCAGGAACGAGGCTCTGGCCGAGGCGCTGGTCGTCGCCGAGGACGCGAACAAGGCGAAGACCGCCTTTCTGTCGAGCATGAGCCATGAGATCCGCACGCCCATGAACGCCATCATCGGCCTTGACAATCTCGCCCTGCACGACGACAGCCTCTCCCCCCAGACCAGGGATTATCTGGAAAAGATCGGCGGCAGCGCCCGCCATCTGCTGGAGCTGATCAACGACATTCTGGATATGAGCCGCATTGAGTCCGGCCGCATCGTGCTGCGCAAGGAGGAGTTCTCCTTCAGCGCCATGCTCGAGCAGATCAACACCATGGTCATGTCCCAGTGCGAGGACAAGGGTCTGCATTACGAGTGCCGCATTTTGAGCCGCGTCGACGACTATTACATCGGTGACGACACCAAGCTCAAGGAGGTGCTCATCAACATTCTCTCCAACGCCATCAAGTTCACCGACGCGCCCGGCAGCGTCACGCTGAGCGTGGAGCGCACCGCCGTGTTTGAGGATCAGTCCACGCTCAGGTTCCGTGTGAAGGACACGGGCGTCGGCATGGACAAGGAGTTCATCCCCAGGATTTTCGACGCCTTCTCCCAGGAGGACAGCAGCCGCAAAAACAAGTACGGCAGCACGGGTCTCGGCATGGCGATCACGAAGAACATCGTGGAGATGATGAACGGCACCATCACGGTCGACTCTGAGAAGGGCGTCGGGTCAGAGTTCACCGTCGTCGTCACGCTGCGAAACAGCGCGCACGAGGGTCCGGCCAGGGACGACTCCGTCGACCCCGCGAAGCTGCGCGTGCTGGTCGTGGACGACGAGGAGATCTCCGCCGAGCATGCCCGCACGGTGCTGGACGAGGTCGGCATCCGCGCCGACGTCTGCCTGTGCGGCGAGGAAGCCCTGCGCATGATGGAGCTCCGGCTCGGCAAACAGGAGCCCTACAATCTTGTGCTCATGGACAGGACCATGCCCGGCATGGACGGGCTCGAGACCACCCGCCGCATACGCGAACATTTTGGCAGCGACAGCACCGTCATCATCCTCACGGCCTACACCTGGGACGATATTCTGGAGGAGGCGCTCAGCGCCGGCATCGACAGCTTTATCGCCAAGCCCCTCTTCGCCTCCAACGTGGTCGCGGAGTTTGAGCGGGTCGCGCGGCGCAATCACCTGACTCTTTTTGAGGAAAAAAAGCGCGCCGATCTCGCGGGAAAGCGCATCCTCCTCGCCGAGGACATTGAGATCAACGCCGAGATCATGATGGACATCCTCGACATGAAGGACGCGAAGGTCGAACACGCCGAGAACGGACGCATCGCGCTGGAGATGTTCCGCGACAGTGAGATTTGGGGCTATGACGCGGTGCTGATGGACGTGCGCATGCCGGAGATGGACGGGCTTGAGGCAGCCTCCGCCATCCGCGCCCTTGACAGACCCGACGCAAAGCGCGTGCCCATCATCGCCCTGACCGCCAACGCCTTCGACGAGGACGTGCAGCGCTCTCTCCAGGCGGGCATGAACGCCCACCTGTCAAAGCCCGTCGAACCGGACCTGCTCTACCAGACGCTGGAGGAGCTGATCTTTGAGGCCGAGGCGAGCACCTGATCAACAAGAAAGACGCCGCATATCTTAAGGCATGCGGCGTCTTTCTTATTGATTTATACTATTCCCTGATAGAAAGCAGGCAAGAAATTCCGGGCAAAATTTGTGTCAGGCAAGGCGAAGAGCGCAGAGCACAATGGAAATATACGGTCAAGGGCTTCAACGCAGTATGACGCAAATTTTGCAGGAAGGGCTGTCGGGTTTCTATTATTACTATTTTCTGTCCTTCCAGGTTCTCACGCCGACCAGCAGGCGGCGCTCCCGTCCCTCCAGGAAGGGTGCGATTTTGAGTGTGACGGGCTGCGGCTTCCCGCCGATGACGAGACGGTAGTGGAGCTTGAAGAGGCCCGCCGTCCGGATCTCGGCAAGAATTTTTTCCATGGTAAACGTCTCCAGAAAGTCCGGCAGATCGTCCGGGCAGACGGCGAGCTGCGCATCCTCCACCGCGCGGCGGAAGAAGTCCTCGCCCTCCTTGGCAAGGCCGAGGCTCTCGTATTCCTCGGTCGACGTGTATTCGATATAGCGCCCCGTGTCGGGGTCGACGGAGTAGAGGCTGATGTAGCTTTCGGTCAGCGCCATGATACGCGCCAGCGCGTCCCGCTCCTTCCGTGCGCTCTCCATCTGCTCCTTTTGCTTCATCTGGGAGTCGATGATGCTCACGCCGATGATGAGGTGACTGTCGTCCTGCCGCATGCGCATGATCTTGAGATTTGCGTAGATCGGTTTGCCCGTATCGACCAGACGATAGGTCATAGTAAACACGCCCTGGCGGTCGAGCTCCCGCAGGACGTTGTCCTTGGTAAAAGCGGCCAGTAAGAGGGGCCTGTCCTCCTCGTAGACGCGCGTCATGGTGTCGCGCTTGACGGCGTTGAAGAAGTCCTTGCCGTGCCGCTCCAGGTCAAGCTCCTCGTCGCCGGCGACGGAGCTGTATTCGATATAATCGTCCGTCTCCAGATCGACGTAGTAGAGGTTGCGGTAGTCGGCGGCCAAGGCCCGGGCGATGTTCGCGTAGCTTGTCCCCTCGCCCGCCTCCGTGACCGACAGCACCGCCACCACCGCCGAGACTGCCCCCGTGACCGGGTTCTCGCTGATTTTGCGAGTGAAGGAGTGGACGACGGAACCGTCCGGCATCTGCTCATCAAAGAAGGCGCGGCCGCCGGTTTTACAGCAGCTTTTCACCTTGTTCATAAAGCCGGAGCCCTCGTTCGGGTCGACGGGCAGCTTGGCGAAGCCCCCCTTTGTCAAGGCGATGTCGAGGTCGAAGAAGCGCACCAT
Organism: uncultured Eubacteriales bacterium; assembly: GCA_900319695.1. GTDB lineage: Bacteria > Bacillota > Clostridia > Oscillospirales > Oscillospiraceae > Limivicinus. The sequence continues at coordinate 70,875 of ONPN01000012.1, read as the reverse complement.
GAAATCCCGGTAGGACGGATTGCTGCGGACAAAACGCACCTGGTCGTCCTGAAGCTCCAGGATGCCCATGGGCAGCGTATTGAAGAAGTTATGGAGAACGGTGTCGTCTCCGCTTGCGATGACAGCGAGGTCATAGAGGTTGACGCGGCCGATCGCGTCGTAGTAGGCGGACTCATCCGGATTCTCAAAGCCGATCTGCGTGCCCGTCTTGTAGCGCTCCACAATGCGCTCAAGCGGGATGGGTCTGCAGTAGTAATAACCCTGAAGTTTGGAACAGCCGATCTCCTGCAGAAAGCGGGCCTGCTCCTCCGTCTCCACGCCCTCACAGACAGTGTCCATTCCGAGGGAGCTCGCCAGCTTCACCAGCTCCGTCAGCACGATGCGGCTGTTGTCGCTCTCGTCGAGCTTCTTCATAAAGCTCATATCGAACTTGAGCAGGTCAAAGCGTATGCTCTGCAGCAGATCGAGGGAGGAATAGCCGCTGCCGAAGTCATCCATCCACACGGGGAAGCCCAGACTCTGGAAGCGTTCGACCTGCTCCTTCATAAAGTCAAAGTCGCTGGCAAGGGTGCTCTCGGTGATCTCAATGGTGATCTTCTCGCGTCCGATCCCGGCGGCGTCCACGCGCACGCAGATCTCCTCAACGATATTGCAGTTGTCGAAGTCCGAGCGCGAGAGGTTGATCGAGTGAGGCACCACCGTGAGGCCGTAGGACTGTTCAATCTTCATCTTCTCCAGCACCCGGTCGAGGACGTAGAGATCCAGCTTGTAGATGAGCCCCGCCTCCTCAAGCGGCGGGATGAACTCGCACGGGGGCAGCAGGCCCCTGTCCGGGTCCATCCAGCGGGCGAGGGCCTCCTCGTCGCAGACACGGCCGTTGGCGGCGCGGATGATGGGCTGATAGTAGACCTGAATCCAGCGCTCGCTGAGGGCCCTGTTCAGATTTTCGAGGATGTACTGATGGCGCACCGCCTCCTCGCTCAGCTCCGTGCGGTAGTAGTTGAAGGCCGAGGAGTAGCTGCCCTTGAGGTCGTCGCACGCGATCTTCGCAAAGTCACAGGCAGAGCTGACAGGCACAGAGCCCATGCGGTCGGGATAGACGCCGACGCGGACAGGGAGCGCGCTGCCGTGCAGCTCACTCCACTGCTCAAAAAAGTCTCTGAGCCTGTTGTTCAGTTCTTTCTCGTCCGTAAAGACAGCAAAGTGATCCCCGCCGATGTGGCAGCAGTTCTCGTTGTGGAAGGTGCTGCTGAGCAGCTTTGCAAAGGAGCGCAGCAGCTTATCGCCCTCGGCGAAGCCATGCTTGTAGTTATAGTATTTCATACCGCTCAGGTCGATGTACAAGAGCACAGGCTTGCCGCCCTCTTTCAGCATCGCCTCGCGGCCAAGCTCGGTCAGTTCAAAGAAATAGCTCATGCTCGGCAGGCCGGTGAGATAATCATAGTGGCTGGCCTTGAGCAGGCTCTCCTCATGCAGGGCGTTGCAGAACGCCTGATTGAGCTCCGATCCAACGTGGATGCCGCCCTCGCGGTAACTCCCCTCGTTCGTATACCAGACCTGGGCCAGGCGCACGCCTTCCTCGGTCCAGACATGCTCACCCGTCGCATGCACGACGGTATAGTCGGCGCAGTTCTTCCGCCGAATGCGATAGACAACCTCGTAAGTGCCGCCCTCGGTCGCAAACTTCATGGCGGCGTTGGCGATGCGCGCGGTGTCGTCCGGATGGACATCCTTGTACATGTCGTGATCCATTTCATAACAGGCCTTCGCGCGATCCTCATAACCGAAGAGCTTGCACAGGCCGTCCGAGAGGACAATGGTGACAACCTTTCTGTCGATAAACTGATAGACGGCAAAGGGCTGGCGCAGGCCCTCCAGCAGCTTTTGCTGTTCGCTTGTGAACCGATATCTCTCCATGGCAGCCTCACTCTTGCAGCAGGAATCGTAGTACGCGCGGTCGATATGATTCAAGAAAAAACGATATGATGTTATCATAATGAAAAACGCATGACAGTTCAAGTGCTTTTCTTTGTACACTGACACTTTTCGCAAAAAGCGGACAACAGGGTTGGACAAACGCCGCCCCGCCGTGTTAGAATGGGCCAAAACGTAAAAGGAGAACGCTATGGAATACCGCATTGAACACGACTCCATGGGCGAAGTCAGGGTCCCCGCCGACCGCTGTTGGGGCGCGCAGACCGAGCGCAGCCGCCAAAACTTCCCCATCGGCGTCGGGATCGAGACCATGCCGCGTGAGATTACCCGCGCCTTCGGCCTGCTCAAGCTGGCCGCCGCGCGGGCCAATCATGCCCTGAGACCGGAGATAATGACGGCGGAAAAGCTCAGCGTCATCGAGAAAGCCGCCCGGGAGACCGCGGACGGGACGCTCGACGCCGAGTTTCCCCTGGTGGTCTGGCAGACAGGCTCCGGCACCCAGTCCAACATGAACGCAAACGAGGTCATCGCCAACCGCGCCAATGAGCTCGCCGGGAAAAAGCTCTGCCACCCGAACGACGACGTGAACATGTCCCAGTCCTCAAACGACACCTTTCCCTCCGCCCTGCACATCGCGGCGGCGCTGAGCCTTGAGGAGCGCGTCCTGCCGGCGGTCACAGCCCTGATCGCGGTGCTGCGCCGTCTGGAGTCTGAGAACGCGGGCGTGGTCAAGAGCGGGCGCACCCACCTGCAGGACGCGGTGCCCATCGCCTTCTCCCAGGAGATCAGCGGCTGGCGCGCCTCTCTGGAGCGCGACTGCGAGCTCATCCGCCTGGCGCTCGGCCCCCTGTACGAGCTGGCCCTCGGCGGCACGGCGGTCGGCACGGGATTGAACGCCCCCGCGGGCTTTGCGGAGAGGGCCGCCCAAGAGCTCGCCGCGCTCACGGGAAAGCCCTTCGTCAGCGCCGAAAACAAGTTTCACGCTCTCACGTCACGCGACGAGCTGGTCTTTGCCCATGGGGCGCTCAAGGCTCTCGCGGCGGACATGATGAAGCTCGCAAACGATGTGCGCTGGCTCGCCTCCGGCCCCCGCTGCGGCCTCGGGGAGATCAGCATCCCCGCTAACGAGCCGGGCAGCTCCATCATGCCCGGAAAGGTAAACCCTACCCAGTGCGAGCAGGTCACGATGGTGGCGGTTCAGGTCATGGGCAACGACGCCGCTGTGGGCTTCGCCGCTTCGCAGGGGAATTTTGAGCTGAACGTCTTTCTGCCCGTGCTGGCCTACAATTTCCTGCAGTCGGCCCGCCTGCTGTCGGAGTCTATCACTGCCTTCACGGAGCGCTGCGCCGTCGGCATACGCGCAGACCGGGAGAAAATGCGGCGGAACCTGCACAACTCCCTCATGCTGGTCACAGCCCTGAACCCGTATATCGGCTACGAAAATGCGGCGAAAACCGCAAAGCTCGCCTTTGAGGAAAACATCAGTCTAAGAGAGGCCTGCGTCCGCCTGGGCTTTCTGACACCCGAGCGCTTCGACGAGGTCTTTCATCCCGAACAGATGGTATAAAGGAGAATGAACATGGATTACGCGAAAGCATCCCTTCAAAAGCATTACGAGTGGCGCGGCAAGATCGAGGTCGCCTCCCGCGCGGCCGTGGACTCTGCCGAGGCGCTGAGTCTCGCCTATACCCCCGGCGTCGCCGCGCCCTGTCTGGAGATTCAGAAGGACCCCGCGAAGAGCTACGAGCTGACGCGGCGCTGGAACACCGTTGCCGTCGTGACCGACGGCACAGCCGTGCTCGGCCTCGGCGACATCGGCCCCGAGGCGGGCATGCCCGTCATGGAGGGCAAGTGCGTCCTGTTCAAAGCCTTCGGCGGTGTGGACGCGGTGCCGCTGTGCATCCGCAGCCACGATGTGGACGAGATCGTGAACACCGTGCGTCTGCTCGCGGGCAGCTTCGGCGGGGTCAACCTGGAGGACATCGCCGCGCCCCGCTGCTTTGAAATCGAGCGCCAGCTCAAGGAGTGCTGCGACATCCCGATCTTTCACGACGATCAGCACGGCACCGCCGTCATCACCCTGGCGGGGCTGACAAACGCCCTCAAGGTCGTGGGCAAGACGCTTTCGGAGGTGCGCATCGTCATCAACGGCGCGGGCGCGGCGGCCACCGCGATCGCCAAGCTCCTGGTCACGGCGGGGGCCGTCGACCTCACGCTCTGCGACCGGGGCGGCGCGATCTGGAAGGGGCGGCCGGAGCATATGAACCCCGCCAAGGCGGAGCTTGCTGAGATCACGAACCCGGCTCAGCGTCGGGGCAGCCTTGCCGAGGTGCTGCGGGGCGCGGACGTGTTCATCGGCGTATCGGCCCCCGGCGCGCTGACGACGGAGATGGTGAAGACCATGAACCGGGACGCCGTCGTCTTCGCCTGCGCCAATCCCACGCCCGAGATTTTTCCGGCGGACGCGAAGGCGGGCGGCGCGGCGGTGGTGTCCACGGGCCGCTCCGACTATCCCAACCAGGTCAACAACGTGCTCTGCTTCCCCGGCATTTTCCGCGGAGCCCTGGACGTGCGCGCAAGCGACATCAACGACGAGATGAAGCTCGCCGCGGCGGAGGCTATCGCGGGGCTGGTCGGAAAAGACGAGCTCTCCGCCGACTGTATTCTCCCCAAGGCCTTCGACCCCCGCGTAAAAGACGCGGTAGCGAAGGCGGCGGCCGAGGCGGCGAGAAAAAGCGGCGTGGCAAGAATTTAAAAAAACAAAACGTGCGGCAAAAAACCGCACGTTTTGCATGTTCTAATCCGCCCCGTCTTCCCTTTCGCTTCGGACCGGCTGGAGGGTGATGGGGTCGATATACTCAAGGTCGATATAGTCCTCCGGCGAAACCGGAAGCTCGCTGCGCCTGAGACGCTTGTCCACGCCCTCCTTGATGAAGGTGTAGATCACGACGAAGACCGGCACGCCCAGGAGCATCCCCCAGAAACTGAACAGCCCCGCCCCGAGGATGATGGAGAACATGACCCAGAAGCCGTTGATGCCGACGGTGCTGCCCAGGATCTTGGGGCCGATGAAGTTGCCGTCGAGCTGCTGAAGCAGGACAACGAAGATGACAAAGATCAGGCACTTGAGGGGATCAACCATCAGGATGATGATGCCGCTCGGAATAGCGCCGAGAAGCGGGCCGAAGAAGGGGATGATGTTGGTCACGCCGATGATGACGCTCACCAGCAGGGCGTAGGGCATATCCAGCAGAGCGCAGGTAATGTAGCAGATCAACCCGATGATGGCTGAATCCAGGAGCTTGCCGGTGAGAAAGCCGATGAAGGTGCGGTCGGTAAAGCGCAGGGCGTCGAGAAAGCGCTTGGCAGCCTCCACACTCATCACGCTGTAGAGCAGGCGCTTGGCGCTGGCGCTGAAGCCCTCGATATTGCCCAGGATGTAGATAGAGACAATGATGCCGATGACAAGATTGTATACCCCCACCACAACATAGCGCACGCCGGTGCCCACGTTCGACAGCACGCTCCCCAGCGTGGGCAGCACCGTCGACTGAAGCCAGGTCACGATGTCGGTGTTCACGTCGCCGATGGTCTGGGTGACATAGTTGCGGATCTCGGGATAGTCCGTCAGGAGCTGGGTAGCCCAGGTTGTCAGCGATTCAATGTAGGTCGGAGAGTTGATGACAATGGTCTCAATGCTGCTGTACATCTGCGGGATAATGAGGAAAAACAGGCCGGTGATGAGGGCGAGCATGAAAATTTCCGCCAGGACAACGGACAGTCCTCTTGCAAGCCCGCTCCCTTTTGAGGCCCTTTTCGCAAATATCCTGGCGCAGACGGGGCCGAGCGCCCTCCGCTGCAGGAGCGCGACCAGGGGGTTGAGCAGATAGGCGATCACAAGGCCCCAGATAAAAGGACTGAGGATCTTGATCAGGGTGCCCAGCGCGTCGCTGACCAGGCCGATATAGTTGAGCGCCATAAAGAACAGAATGGCACAGGCGATCACGCAGAACGCTGTAATCCCCCAGTACAAATATTTTTTATCCCAGTGAAAATACCGTCTCATTCTCCACTCCTCTCCCGGGGCTTCCCTCCCCGATCTGCGGATATCTGTATTGTACCCGCCGCGTCTCCCCGCGTCAAGCGCCGAACGCCGTTTTTTTCCGTTCAGTCTTTTTCCTGACCTTGTTCTGTCATTTCATTATGTAAACAAAATGACGTTTATTCGTAATATTTTTGCATTGTTTGCTTGTTGAAAACCCTGTTGAAAGTGTTCAAAACTCGCATGGCGCCTCAATCCCGTTCATTCTCTCTTCATAAATGTCCGGTCGAAAATAGTCGATTTATACATAATTTAGTAAACCGCTGCATAATACCGTTTTGTCATTCATAGGTTCCTGACAGACCCGATTCTTTCTGCTATGGAGGGAGCCATGAAGCGTATCGTCAGTCTGATTCTTGTTCTGTTCCTGCTTGCCGCCCCCGCCGCACGGGCCGAGGGGCCTGCGCTGAGCGTCGCGGCCCCCTCGGCGATCCTGATGGAGAAGGAGACCGGTGAGGTCCTGTTTGAGAAAAACGCGGACGAACCGGGCTTTCCCGCAAGCGTCACCAAAATCATGACCATGCTGCTCATTGTCGAGGCCATGGAGAACGGAGCCTTTACGCCCGACGACGTGGTGGTGGCCAGCGAGCGCGCCGCCTCCTTCGGCGGAAGCTGCGTCTATCTCGAGGCGGGCGAGCGCATGAGCGTGCGCGACATGCTCAAGTGCATCGCGGTGGTCTCGGCCAACGACTGCGCGGTGGCCATGGCGGAGTACATGTGCGGCAGCGAGGAAGCCTTCGTAAAAAAGATGAACGAGCGAGCGAAAGCCCTGGGCCTTGCGCACACGCACTTTTCCAACTGCAGCGGCCTGTTTGACGACGGGCAGCACTACACCACGGCCCGCGACGTGGCGATCATGTCGCGTGAACTCATCCGGCACGAGTCCATCAAGGCATACACCACCATCTGGATGGACAGCATACGGGACGGGGAATTTGAGCTCTCCAATACCAACAAACTGGTCTACTGGTACCCCGGCTGCACGGGGCTCAAAACCGGCTATACCTCCACCGCGCGCTACTGTCTGTCCGCCACGGCGGAGAGAAACGGCGTGGAGTACATCGCTGTCGTCATGCATGGGGAGACGCCCGAGTCGCGCAACAAAGACGCCGAGACCCTTTTGAGCTACGGCTTTGCCAATTACCGCCTGATCCCGCTCTCGGACGGCAGGCCCCTTCCCGTGCTGCCTGTGGAGCTCGGCAGGAAGAGAACCGTCCCGCTCTGTCTGGACGGCCCCGCTTACCGTCTCGCCCCCAAGGGCGGGGAGCCGGACTACAGCCTCTCCCTCCCCTCCTCGGTCCCGGCCCCGCTCAAAAAGGGCCAGCCCCTCGGCACGCTGCGCGTTACCGTGGGCGGAGAGCCGGTTGCGGAGGTCCCGGTCTGCGCTGCCGAGGATGTGCCGCGGATAGGCTTCGGCGGGATTTTTGCCAAGCTCGCACTGAGTCTGGTGGGGGTATAACATGCAAAACCGCAGGGGCCGAACGGAATACCGGCCTCTGCGGTGTTTTATTGCTCCGCCAATTCAAGAATGAATTGGCACATCAATATATTATCGGGACACCAGATCCCGGACCCATTTCTGTTTTTTTACGAGGTAGTACCCAAGACCGCACTTACTGAACTCCACGACCTGCACGGCGATGTACATGGGCAGGATGGGGAGAGCGGTATAGCGGGAGAGCACGAAGGCTGTCGGCACCACGAGGGCCCACTGATAGGCGCTGTCGAAGAGGAAGGTGATGATGGCCTGGCCCCCGGCGCGGAGCGTAAAATAGCAGGAATTGGTGAAGGCGTGAAACGGCATGCTGAGCGCCACCACCATGATGAGCTGCGCGGCGATGTGCCGGACGCCGTCGGTGGTGTTGTACAGCTTCGGCACCAGCGGCGCGATCAGAAGCATCACGACGCCCACCGCCGCGCAGAGCGTGACTGAGAAGGCGATGAGCTTGCGGTCCTCATCCACGGCGCGCTCCAGCTCGCCCGCGCCAAGGAGCTGGCCGACCATGATGGCGATGGCGTTGCCCATGGACAGGAAGGCGCAGAAAAAGAGATTTGAGACCGTGGAGGAGATGTTCACCGCCGAGACCACCTCCAGTCCGCGCATGGAGTAGCACTGGTTCAGCGTCGCCACGCCGCTGGACCACATAAGCTCGTTGACGAGCAGCGGCAGGCCCATCAGCGCAATGCGCCGCAGCAGCCCGGACGGGATGCGCCAGGTGGTGAAGGCGTCGGCCAGGAAAGCGTTTTCCACCGGGTGGCGGTGGGTCCAGATGACGACGATGCCGCACTCGATATAGCGGGCGATCACCGTAGCGATGGCCGCGCCCTCCACACCGAGCGCCGGCGCGCCGAGCTTGCCGAAGATCAGGATATAGTTCAGGATCAGATTGACGATCACCGCCGCGATCCCGGCTTTCATAGGCAGCAGGGTCTCCCCCGTCTCGCGCAGGGTGCTGGCATAGGCCATCTGCAGGGCGAAGGGCGGGATCTGAAAGAGCATGATGGCGAGATAGTCCTTCGCGTGCTGAAGCGTGGCCGCCATGTCAAGGGCCTCGCCGCCCTCGTGGATAAACTGGCGGATCAGCGTCTCGCCGCCAAGCAGGAAGACCGCGATAAAGCCCAGCGCCGCGGTGAACGCGATATAGAGCTTGGCACGGAAGGTGTCGGCCTGGCCTCTCACGTCGCCGCTGCCGTAAAACTGGGCGGTGAGGATGCCTGCCCCGGCAAGACCACCGAAGACGCAGAGGTTGAAGACGAAAAGAAGCTGTCCGACGATGGCGACGCCGGACATGGGCTCCGTCCCCACCTGGCCCACCATGACGTTATCCAGGAGGTTTACAAAGTTGGTGATAACGTTCTGAACCAGAATGGGGATCAGGACGGCAAAGAGCCTGCGATAAAAGGCCCGGTTCCCTATGTATTTTTGCACGGACAGTCCTCCCCTCTCAGCAATACCGCGTCAGTATATCCCAAATTGAGGCGCTTGACAAGCGGCTTGTTTTATACTACTCTGAACAAAAATCAAACACAACGGAGGATGTCATGCCGAAGCTGCTGCTGTTTAATCTTGAGGGTGAAAAGCTTGCGAAGATCCGCGCGATCGCCTGCCGCCTGGGGCTGGACACGCTCGCCGTGCCGCGGGAGGATTTTCATAGGCCGCTCGGCTCCTTGCTCGACGGGGTCAAATGTGCCCCGGCGGAGGGCGCGGATTTCGACGATGAGATGCTGGTCATGGAGACCCTGTCCTCTCCCCTGCTCGAAGCCCTGCGCGCCGAGGGCGTCCCGGTGGCACTCAAGGCCATAGTCACAGTGCAGAACAGGCTGTGGAGCCCCGCCGCTCTCTGCCGCGAGCTCCGGCGCGAGCATGAGGCTCTGCGCACCGCCCTGCCGAAAAAGCATGTGCATCAGCACAAGAAACCTATGAGACGTGTTTTGTGCCCGAGGGCACAAAACTGGCAGCGCGCCTTGCGCGATGCCTTTTCGTTAAAACGAGCTGTTTTAACGAAAAACAGTATAAAAAAATCCACAGGGGTCGATGCTCTCATCGACCCCTGTGGTCACGTTTTTCTGTCTTTTGACGCAAATAATAGTGGATTGCCAGTGTGCACAGGGCGATGCCGGTCAGGGCCCCCGCGAAGTCCAGCAGCACATCCGCGAGCAGGGGTCCCCGATTGGGAATGAAGAGCTGTATGCTCTCGTCGACCAGCGCCGCGCCCAGCGCGGCGGAGGCGGCGCTGCACAGGCCCTGGAGCTTTGAGACGTCACTGAGCCGCAGCAGCGCCGCAAGCTCCGTCCCCAGCAGGGCAAACTCGCAGAAGTGCGCCGCCTTGCGCACAAAATGCTCGCCCACCGGGATGCCGATGCTCTGCAGCCACGCGGTCAGGCCATGGCTGAGCTGCCCGGATTCCTTGCCCGGAATCAGGGAGTTGCCCCAGATCAGGCACAGTGTCGCGATCAGCAGCACGCGGAGCCAGACGCGCAGCTTCGCTTGTTTTCTCTCGTCCATCAATCTTTATACTCGAACATCAGGTCGTACATGCTGACGGTGTCGCCGTCACGCACGCCGAGTTCTTCCATGCGTTTAAAGACGCCGGCCTCGCGCAGGATGCGGTCAAAGTACATGCGGCTCTCGTAATCGGAGAAGTTGACCGTCGCCACCAGGCGCTGCAGCCACGGGCCCTCGACCAGCCACATGTCGTCAAAGTGCTCAATGGTGAGCTCACCCGAGGTGTCGACCTTCGGCTCGGGCGGGACATAGTCCGCCTCAAAGCGCAGGATGGGCGGCAGGTCGCGGAGACGGTGTGCGCACTCCTTGACGAGCTCCTTTGTTCCCTGGTGGGACACGGCGCTGAGCTCGAAAAATTCATAGCCCAGACTCTCGACATGGGCGCGGAGTTTTTCGATGTTCTCCCTGTCCTCGCCCAGCAGGTCGCATTTGTTGCCGACGACGATCTGCGGCCGCTCGGCAAGCTCGGGGCTGTACTCGCGCAGCTCACTGTTGATGGCCTCGAAGTCCTCCACGGGGTCGCGCCCCTCGCTGCCGGACACGTCCACCAGATGGACAAGCAGGCGGCAGCGGTCGATGTGGCGCAGGAAGTCGTGGCCGAGACCGGCCCCCTCCGACGCGCCCTCGATGATGCCGGGGATGTCCGCCATGACAAAGGACACGCCCTCGTCCACATACACCACACCGAGGTTTGGGAAGAGCGTGGTGAAGTGGTAGTTTGCGATCTTGGGGTGGGCCTTGCTCACTACCGAGAGCAGGGTGGACTTGCCCACGTTCGGAAAGCCGACAAGGCCCACGTCCGCCAGCAGCTTGAGCTCAAGCGTGACGTCGTGGCTCTCGCCGGGCAGGCCGGGCTTTGCAAAGCGCGGTACCTGGCGGGTGGGCGTGGCAAAGTGCATGTTGCCCCAGCCGCCGCGGCCGCCCTTCGCAACGGTCCAGTCCTCGCCGTCGGACATGTCGTGCATGATGGCGCCGCTCTCGGTGTCGCGCACGATGGTGCCGCGCGGGACCTTGATGTAGAGCGTCTCGCCGTCCTTGCCGTAGCAGCGCTTGCCGGAGCCGTTGGCGCCGTTTTCGGCGACGTATTTGCGCTTGTAGCGAAAATCCATCAGGGTGGACATGTTCTCGTCCACGGTGAAGACCACGCTGCCGCCGCGGCCGCCGTCGCCCCCGTCGGGGCCGCCCGCCGCGACATATTTTTCACGGTGAAAGGCCACCGCCCCGTCGCCGCCCTTGCCGGCGTGGACGGTGATGCGGGCCTTATCCACAAAAGATGAAGCCATAGCGCTTCCCTCCTTAAAAAGAAAAGCCGGACATGTTATGTCCGGCCTTTTGGTCACTTACTGGGCGATCTCTTCGTAAACAGAGACCTTTTTGCGGTCCTTGCCCAGGCGCTCGAACTTCACGGTGCCGTCCACGAGGGAGAACAGCGTGTCGTCCTTCCCCTTACCGACATTGGTACCGGGGTGGATCTTCGTTCCGCGCTGTCTGACAAGGATGTTGCCGGCGAGAACGAACTGGCCGTCGGCTCTCTTCGCGCCAAGACGCTTGGACTCGCTGTCGCGGCCGTTCTTGGTGGAACCCATACCTTTTTTATGTGCCATCAGGTTTCTCCTCCTTCAGTCAAAATCAGTTGCGGAACGGATCAGGCGTTGATCGCTTCGATCTGAACCTTGGTGTAGGGCTGTCTGTGGCCCTGAGTGCGGCGATAGCCCTTTTTGGGCTTCATCTTATAGACGCGGACCTTGGCGCCCTTGCCGTTCTTGACGACGTTCGCGGAAACGCTCGCGCCTTCGATGGCGGGCTTGCCGAACACGGCGTTGTCCCCGTCGATGACGGCCAGGACCTGGTCGAACTTGACAGCCTCGCCGGCCGCGGCGTCGAGCTTCTCAACGAAAATGACGTCGCCCTCGGCCACGCGGTACTGCTTGCCGCCGGTCACGATGATCGCATGCTTCATCTGGTGTATCCTCCCTCTTTACAGGACTCGCTCTCAGGGTGGAGGGCGGACCTCTTCTTGTTTACCCCTTCAATGCGGCTTGAACAGAATAACACGGACAAGGCGTAATGTCAAGAATTATTTCGTGTTTTATTGGTTTTTTGCTTCCAGCCATGGTTTTTTCCGTAGGGGCCGATGCCTTCATCGGCCCACGGATTTGCGGGACGATATGTTTCGGGTCGATCTGGGGATCGACCCCTACGAGCTGGGACGCGGGTTTTACCCCACGGCCTGGATGCTGTCGTCGGCCAGGATGAGGCTGCCGTCCTCCCCGCTCTCGGTGAGGTAGAGATTGGTCAGGCCGTCGTTCGTGCGGAAGCTGAGCTTGAGATTCGGCATTCCCTCGGGGATCACGGTCTCAAGCTGGAGGGCGCAGTCGCGCATCAGGCTGCACGACCAGAGCTGGGCCGTCTCATAGAAAGCCCCGGCATACTCCACATTGGTCAGGCGCACATCACGCACCTCGCCGTTTGCGATCAGGTACATGGTGGACCCGCCCTCGCCGAGCTTGACCATATCCACGATCTCGGTATTGCCCTCGACCATCTGTTCGCCGGGCAGCACGCTGAAGTAGCCGCTCTGTGTCGGGGCCTCGGGGATATAGCGCGGTGCAAGGTAGGCCGCCGCCCTGTCGTAGGGGACAAGGAAGCTCACAGGGCCAGAGGCGTGGCTGCTGATCTCATAGTCGTCGGAGAAGAGCACGACGCCGCTGTAGTCAAAGTACCAGTTTCCGTCTCTCACCAGGGCCGAGAGGGCGGCGTCCAGGCCGTCGGTCACGAGGTCGATGCGCTGCCGAAGCTCTTCGCTGTTCTGTACCTCTTCGATCATGGAGTCGGCCAGGAAGACGGCGAAGGCAGTGGGATCGGCCGCGACATTCTCCAGCTTCAGCAGCTCGCCGGTCTCGGCGTCAAAGCAGTAGGCGCGGGTGACGGTGCCGCCGTGCGCGCCGCCCGCATACAGGTAATCGTTGTAGACGATGCTGAGCACCTTCCCGTCGTTGCGCACAACGGCGGCGCTGCGGTCGGCAGACAGCTCATAAACGGGGTACTCCGTCCCGGACTCCTTCTGGAAAATATAGTTGTCCTCGGCCATAGTCAGCATGTTGTTGTAGCCCGTGCCGTAGCCGTCGCCGTAGTCCTCGCCGGTGTAGAAGGCATCGTCCAGCAGGGCGAGGACTTCATTGATCTTATCGGCCGCCTCGGCGTTGCCCTCGATCTCGACCACGGGCGTGTCATAGGTAAAGCGCAGGATGCAGATTTCGCCGGTCTCGGGGTCCATTGCCGTCAGCTCCGTGCGGTTGATGTTGACGGTGACGCGGGACTCCGGAGCAGGCGCAGGCGTGGGAGCGGGTGTCGGCTCAGGCGTCGGTTCGGGCGTGGGAGCCGGCGTGGGGATCGGGGTCGGCGCCTCGGTCGGCGCCGGGGTCTCGGCCGCCCACGGCAGAGTCGGCAGATTGCAGGCGGCGCAGCTCAGGCACATGGCCGCGATCAGCAATAAGACAATACCTTTTTTCATTGTAATCATCCTTTCCCGAAAAGGTTCAGTCGTCCGCCGGGATCTCGAGAGAGAGGGCGGCGTTGGTGTAGCGCGGATCGTCCGTCACCTCACGGATGAGGCGGATGCCGGGCGGCAGGGCGGCAGGCTCGCTCTCGTCCGTGAGCTCGATCTCGAGGAAGGCCCGGTCGTCCCAGAACGGGAAGACGTCCAGCTCCCAGACCCGGCCCTCATATTCAAAGCAGTGCCGCGTCTTCCGGATCGTCATGCGCGCGGGGTCGGCGCGTTTGAGCAGGGCTTCGTATTCCTCCGCGCCGATCACATGCTCGTCCTCGATGCGGCGCATGTTGTTCAGTTTACGCTTGATTGTGTGGGTATATTCGCAGGTCTCCCCGCGCACGCGCTTTCTTACGCGCTCGGTGGTGTTCTCCTCGCCCAGCAGATAGGTCTGCGTGATCTCGGAGCGCTCGCAGCTCTCGAGAAAGCCCGGCTCCGGCATGGCGATGAGGTATTTGCGTTCGATTTCAAAGCCGTTGATGTTCATGGTCTCAGTCCTTTTCCATGTGCTGGGCGGCGGCGCGCAACATGAGCTTTTTGACCGTCTCGCCGAAGCGGATCTCCACCAGGAAGTCCCCGCCCATGGGCGTCATCTTGACGATCTCACCCGGGCCGAATGCCTTGTGGCGCACCCGGTCGCCAACGGCATAGTCCACGCTCGGCGCGGCCTTGGGCGCTGAGGGCGCGGCGACGGGGAAGGCCGTCTTCTGCACTTCCCTTCTCGGTGAGGCGAAAGCGCCGACAGGCTCTCTGCGGTCCTGATAGCCGTAGGCTCTCGGGATGTTTTTCTCGATATGTTCCTCCGGAATCTCCGCAACGAAGCGCGAGACCCGGTTTGCCGTCGTGCGGCCGAAGAGCATACGCTGTCTTGCCGAGGTGAGGGTCAGCTTTTCCTTGGCGCGCGTGATCGCCACATAGCAGAGCCTGCGCTCCTCCTCCATCTCCTCCGGCTCGCCGATGGCGCGGGTGCCGGGGAAGATGGTCTCCTCCATGCCGACGAGAAAGACCGACGGAAATTCCAAACCCTTCGCGCTGTGCATGGTCATCAGGACCGCGGCGTCGGCGTCCGCGTCGTAGTTGTCCATGTCGGTATAGAGGGCGACGTTTGCCAGATACCCCTCCAGCGTCTCGTCCCCGGACTCCTTCATGTAGGTGAGGATGCTGGTCTTGAGCTCGCGCACGTTCTCGGCACGGGCGGTGTCCTCGGTGGTGTTCTTCTCCTCGAGGGCTTTGACATAGCCGGTCTTCTCCAGCAGCTCGTCCAGCAGCTCGTCCGGGCGGTGGGCGGCGGAGAAATCCCTGAGCTCCAGAATGAGACTGGCAAAGAGCCGCAGCTTGACCGCCGCGCGCTGGAGCTCCGGGACTTGCTCGGATTTTTGCAGAATCTCAAACATGGGGACGTTCTGCGCCGCCGCATGTTCCCCGACGAGCTCCACCGTTCTCGCGCCGATGCCGCGCGGCGGGCTGTTGATGATGCGCGTCAGCCGCAGATCGTCCGCCGGGGAGGCGATCAGACTTAAATAGGCCAGGATGTCCTTGACCTCGGCCCGGTCAAAGAAGCGCGTACCGCCGATGATGCGGTAGGGAATGCCGCTGCGCTTGAAGGCGTACTCAAACTGGTTGGACTGGGCGTTCATGCGGTAGAGCACCGCGTGGTCGCGCCAGTTGGCCCCGCGCCCGTAGTTTGCCAGAATCTGCGAGGCGACATACTGGGCCTCGTCCCGCTCGTCATCGGCAAAATAGTGGGTCAGCTTCTCGCCCCCGTCCTTGTTGGTCCAGAGCTCTTTGCCCTTGCGGTGCTGATTGTTCGCGATGACGGCGTTGGCCGCGTCCAGGATGTGGGAGGTGCTGCGGTAGTTCTGCTCGAGTCTTATCACCCGGCAGTTTTTATACTGGCTTTCAAAGCTAAGGATGTTTTCGATGGTCGCGCCGCGGAATTTATAGATGCTCTGGTCGTCGTCGCCCACGACGCAGATATTGCCCCAGCCGCCCGCTAAAAGGGCCGAGAGGCGGTACTGCAGGCAGTTGGTGTCCTGGTACTCGTCGATGAGCACATAGCGGAAGCGGCGCTGCCAGTGCTCGAGCACGTCGGCGTTTTCCTCCAGGAGCCTGACGGTGTTCGCGATCAGATCGTCAAAGTCCATGGCGTTGGCGGCGAAGCAGCGCCGCGCGTACTCGGCGTAGACCTCGCCGTATTTGCGTATGCGCAGATCAGAGGCCGAACCCGCGCGGGACAGATAGGCTGAGGGTGTGAGACCCTCGTCCTTGGCCCTGCCCATCTCCGACAGGATGCTCCGCGGGGCGTAGGTCTTCTCGTCGAGATCCATGTCCTTGACGATGTGCTTCAGCAGGCTCAGGCTGTCGGAGGTATCGTAGATCGTAAAGCTCGAGGTATAGCCCAGGCGCTCGGCGTCCCTTCTGAGGATGCGCACGCAGGCCGAGTGGAAGGTACAGGCCCAGACGTCCTCCGCCGTCTCCCCCAGCATGGAGGCAAGGCGGTTTTTAAGCTCCCCCGCAGCCTTGTTCGTAAACGTAATGGCGAGGATGCGCCAGGGCTCCACCTGTCCCCAGGCGGCGATGCGCTGCGCCTCCGCTCCTCCCTTTCTCAGGAGCTCCAGCTGCGCCTCGTCAGCGTTGTCGGGGATCTCGTCACAGTCGGAGGCCCGGCCGTATTTGAGCAAATTGGCGATGCGGTTGATGAGCACGGTGGTCTTGCCGCTGCCCGCGCCCGCGAGGATGAGCAGCGCCCCCTCGGTGGCGAGGACGGCCTCCTGCTGCATGGGGTTGAGATCGGCGAAATCGGCGCGGATGAGTTCTCTGCGCGCCTCGATATATTGTTTTTCAAATTCAGTCATCATAATATTGGTATTGTACCACAATCTCCCGCCCTGTACAAGCGGCGAAAGCGGACAAATCGGGAATTGACTTTTTCTCTTTCGGACATTATTATGTAAACAGTTTATCTCAGGAGGACAGCCATGCGCGGGGACAAGGGCAAAGGGAACAATCACGAGTTTGCGGACAAGCTCCGGAAATTCTTTGACCGCAGGGGCGTGCTCATCGCGCTGCTGTGCTTTTGTGTCGCGCTCATGCTGATCTCCGCCTTCTCCATCGTCCGCTCCCTGCTGATTTTGCGGGAGTACCGGACGGAGCAGGCCGCCAACGAACAGGCAGTCAGCGAGACGGCGGACCCCTACTTTGTTCCGACGCCGGAGCCCACGCCGCTGCCGACGCTGCCGCCGACACCTGTCCCCACACCGGAGCCGACGCCGGAGCCGACCTGGAGCCCCTACGGCTGGCAGAACTACGAGGGCAGCGAATACTATGTTCTCTATAACGGCAATGCCCTGACCGGCCTGCACCTGCTGGACGGTGGACTCCATTACTTCAACGAGTACGGACAGCACGCCGCCTCCGTCGGGGTGGACGTGTCCTACCACAATAAGGGCATCGACTGGGAGGCCGTGCGCGCCCAGGGCGTCGACTTTGCCATCGTCCGTCTGGGCTATCGCGGTTGGGAGACCGGCATTCTCCACGACGACGACTGCTTCCGCCAGAATCTGCGCGGGGCGAAGGCGGCAGGTCTCAAGGTCGGGGTCTACCTCTACTCCACCGCCGTCAATGTAGTGGAGGCCGAAGAGGAAGCCGGACTCGTGCTCCGGCGCCTCAACGGCTTCCCGCTCGACCTGCCCGTCTACTTTGACACCGAGCAGTCCGGCGAGTACCCCTGGGGCCGCGCCGACCGCCTGGACAAGACGCGCCGCTATGAGATCATCACGAGCTTCTGCCGCGCCATTGAAGACGGCGGCTACCGCGCGGGCGTCTACTCGGGACAGAACTTTCTCAAAAACCATGTGGCCTTCCAGACGCTCACGCCCTACGCGGTGTGGCTTGCCAGCTACACGCGCTATAACCGTCTGCCGGACTTCCCCTACGAGTACGGCATGTGGCAGTTTACCGACCGCGCCGTCGTCGCGGGCATCCGGGGCGTGGCCGATCTGAGCGCGGTCTATGAAAGTCGGAGGTGATCGCATCAAAGCCAGGACAATTTCGCTTGCGGCGGCCGGGCTCTGCCTGCTCTTTCTGCTGGCGGGGCTTGCGCGTACGATCCTCTCCCCCGACACGGAGATCGCCTACGAAAACCGGCCCGCAAAGCGTATGCCCCCGTTCAGTCTAGCCGATTTTCTGAGCGGGGACTTTCAGGCGGGCTTCGAGGACGCGCTCGCCGATCAGCTTCCCGAGGCGATCCGCATGAAAAAGCTCTACAACATCTATGACACGGCCCTCGCCCTGCCGGCTGTCCATGCGCTTGGAAGAGACGGCGGCTATGTGGGCTTTCGGAACATTTGCTTTTTTGAGGACATGCTGACGGTCCGGCCCCTGACGCTGAGCGAGAAGGGCCCCGCCTACACGCGCAGCGCGGAGATCATCAACGCCTGGGCCGGGGCCGCCCCCGACGTGGATTTCTATGTCTATTATATAGAAGCCGACCGGGATCTGGACCTCGAGACCGGGGAAAAGAGCGGCTTCTTTGACCGCCTGGCCGAAGTGCTGACGCTGCCGGAGGACCATGTCGGGCGGCTGCGCGTCGACGGCTTTGACGACTATCACCGCCTCTTCCTCAAGACCGACCACCACTGGAACGCCGAGGGCTCGTACCGGGGCTATCTGGACATCTGTGCCTTGCTCGGGATCGAGCCGCTGCCGCTTCCTGAGCGCTATACCGTCCCCGCCTGCTATCGCGGCACCCGCGCCGCCGGGGTCGAGGGCGTGCCTGCCGAGGACTTTGCGGTCAATCTCTTTGACTATCCCGCGATGAGCGTCACCATCCCCGCCGGGGAGCTGCCCGACTACGGGATGCAGGAGCTCTTTGTCGGCGGCGAGCTCGAGAGCGTATCCTACGGTCTCGTCTTCGGCGTGGACTGCGGCGAGCTGCTGCTCGATACCGGCAGGCCCGGGAAAAACCTCCTTGTGATGGGCGACTCCTATGACAACGCGATCGTCAAGCCCCTGGCCGCCTCCTTCTCCAAAACCTGGTGCGTCGATCTGCGCTCCTACGCGGGCGAGCTCGGGCAGCGCTTCGACATGGCATCCTATCTGCGCGAAAAAGACATCGACCTGGTGCTCATCGTCGGCGGCGTCGACTACTTCGGCGGCACGCTTCCGAGCACGGAAGGAGGTCTGTGATGCTGTTTTCGGGCTTGAGCTTTCTGTTCGGCTTCCTGCCGCTCACCATTATCCTCTATTATCTCTCCCCCAATCCGCGTTGGCGCAACGGCGTGCTGCTGGTCTGCTCCCTGCTCTTCTACGCCTGGGGCGCGCCGAAGGCCCTGCCGCTGCTGATCGGGACGGCGCTGCTGGTCTGGCTCTGCGGTCTCGGGGAGGAAAAGGGTCTGCGCCTCTGCCATCCTCTCGCCCTTGCGTTTGTGCTCGGCAGTCTCGCGCTCTTTAAGTATCTCGGCTTCTTCGCGTCGATCTTCGGCGCGGCGGACAGGCAGCCGAAGCTCCTGCTGCCCGCCGGGATCAGCTTCTACAGCTTTCAGCTTCTGGCCTACAGCATCGACCTGCACCGCGGCAGGATCAGGGCAGAGCGGAGCTTTGCGC
This sequence comes from uncultured Eubacteriales bacterium, assembly GCA_900319695.1. Classification (GTDB taxonomy): domain Bacteria; phylum Bacillota; class Clostridia; order Oscillospirales; family Oscillospiraceae; genus Limivicinus. Next base: position 51,678 of record ONPN01000012.1, on the reverse strand, counting down.
GTTTCCTGCTGTATGTCTCCTTTTTCCCCCAGCTTCTCCAGGGCCCGATCCTGCGCTACAGCGACACGGCGCCCTTCCTCGGCAGGCGGGAGATCACAAAGGACGATGTTCTTTACGGCGTGCGCCGCTTTCTGCTGGGCCTCGGCAAGAAGGTGCTGCTGGCCGATCAGGTCGCGGTCGCCGCGGCGGCGATCTACGCCCATCCCGCGCTCTCGGGGACGGGGGCGCTGTGGCTCGCGGCGCTGTGCTACACGCTTCAAATCTACTTTGACTTCTCCGGCTACAGCGACATGGCGGTGGGTCTCGGGCGGCTCTTCGGCTTTAAGCTGCCGGAGAACTTCGACCATCCCTATGCCGCGCTCTCGATCACGGACTTCTGGCGGCGCTGGCACATCACGCTGTCGATGTGGTTTCGGGACTATGTGTACATCCCGCTCGGCGGCAACCGGGTCAGCCGGGGGCGCTTCATACTGAACCTGCTGACGGTCTGGGCGCTGACGGGGCTGTGGCACGGCGCGTCCTGGAACTTTGTGCTCTGGGGTCTCTACTACGGTGTCCTGCTGCTGGTGGAAAAGCTGGTGATCGGCAAACGCCTTGAGCGCGTCCCCACGGCGCTGCGCCGCCTGGTCACTTTTGTACTTGTCACGCTCGGCTGGGTGCTGTTCAACCTCAGCGACAGCCGGGTCCTCCTCCCGGTGCTGCGCCGCATGTTCGTCTTTGCGCCGAGCGACTGGCGCGCCCTGCTCGCTCTCGACGCCTCGGTCTGCTCCAAGCTGCTGATGATTCTCCCGGCTCTGCTTCTCTGCTTCCCCTTCCCGAAAAAATGGACGCTGCGGGAAGACAGTGCGGCGGCCGCCCTCGCGGTCAATGCTCTCTATGCCGCTCTCCTCGTCCTCTGCGTCCTGTTTACGATCAGCTCCTCGTTTACTCCGTTTATCTATTTTAACTTTTAATCGGCAAAGCCCTTGGCGGTTTGGTTCCGTCAAGGGCTTTGTTTTTATTTTTGCTCTTTTTCTTCCGTGCTGTTCTGTTCCCTGTCCGGACTTTCGTCCGTTTCCCCGCGTTTGGCCCTGCGGTTTATGAGCAGGGTCCAGCCGCAGACGGCGATCACCAGGCCGATCATGAGGCCGGTCTGCATGTTGTCCATCATCTTTCCGATCACGGTCCCGATGGCCGCGCCGATCACGATAGCGAGGTTCAGCCCCTTCGTGCCGCTGTACTGCACCGGCGGTCTGTTGTTCTGTTCCATGGCGCTCTCCTATTTTTATGTTAACAGTTTTATGTCTATTATCTTATGAAAACTACTATGATTATGTTTTTCATATTACGTTACTCATATTATGTTTACTGAATTATGTCTGCTTTTAATATACTGTTCTGATCTCCCCGTCCCCGATTCCGTAGCGGCTGCGGAAGAGCGCGAGATCCCCGTCCGTGCGGATGAGCATGAGCTCGTGGAGCTTACCCGTTGCGCGCTCGCGCATACAGGCCACCTTCTCGCCCGTGCAGATGCTGGCGCGGATGACCGGCTCAAACGCTGCCGGGTCAAAGTGCGTCGTCTCCGGCTCCGCCTGCTTTTTCTTAAACAAGCCCATGGTGATACCTCCTCACAATATAATCCTTCACCGGCGTTCATGATTGCAGCAAATCGTTTCAATCGTTAAGATTACATATTTTTAGTTTACGTAATATTATATACATATCGTCTTTAACATAAGTCTAAACTTCGATATAGTACGGGCAAATATCTTCATAATGCCCGTCCTTCATGCGAAAGCCGCCGGGGATGACGCCGAGTTGGGTAAAGCCCAGCTTCTCATAGAGCCTGCGGGCGCGGGTATTGGTGGCAACGACGGCGTTGAACTGCAGGACGCGAAAGCCGAAGGACGGCGCTGAAGCAATGCAGTCCCGCACCAGCTTTTCCCCGATGTGGAGCCCCCTGCTTTCGGAGGAAACGGCATAGCTTGCGTTGCAGAGGTGGCCGCAGCGGCCCACGTTGTTCGGATGCAGGATGTACAGGCCGAGCACCGCCCCGTCGCTCTCCCGTACGGCCACGGCGCTGCGGCTCTGCGAGGCGAAGAAAGCGCGGGCCTCCTCCGGGCTCAGGCACTCCTCCTGTGGAAAGGCGATTCCGTCCTCCACTACCTCGTTCCAGATGGCAGTCATGGCGGGCAGGTCTTCCTCCCGGTAAGCTCTGACGATGATTTCTTCCATTTGAGCCACTTCCTTTCTTTTCTCTACGATACCACAGCCGTGCGGACAAGGCAACAAAAACGTTGAAACACCGGGCCGGTTCTGCTACAATATATCGTAAACGAAATTGAAAATTGCGTTTACGATATTGCCGTGTTTTTCGGTTGCCCCGCCAGGGGCGAGAAAAACGGCATCAAATCAAATTATAGTAAACGAAAATCATTTTCGTTTACTATAATATGATCCTACTGTCCGGAGGCCTGCCATGCACCCCATCGCCCACTTTAAGACCATTACGCGGCACCGCCATCTGGTGTGTCAATACTGCTTCCGCCTCGGCCTGTACGCCCAGGGGCTGAAACACGATCTGAGCAAATATGCCCCCAGTGAGTTCTGGGTCGGCGCGAAATACTACCAGGGCTCCCGCAGCCCGAACGACGCCGAGCGCAAGGCGACCGGCGTGTCCCTCGCGTGGCTGCACCACAAGGGGCGCAACCGCCACCATCTGGAATACTGGGTCGACTACGTCATCAACCCGGACGGCAGCGTGGGCTTCGGCGGCAACAAGATGCCCCTGCGCTTCGTCGCCGAGATGTTCTGCGACCGCATCGCTGCGAGCAAGGTCTATATGGGGGAGCGCTACACCGACGCCTCACCGTATAATTATTATGCAAACTCAAAGGGCGTCATCATGATCCACCCCGAGACCGGCGCAGAGCTGGAAAAGATGCTCCTGGTGCTGCGGGACGAGGGGGAGGACGCGGCCTTCGCCTATGTGCGCAGGCGCCTGCGGGAAGAGAAAGACGCCCGGCGCGGAAAGGAGCTATCAAAATGAAACGTATTATCTGTATGATCCTTGTCCTGCTTTTCGCCGCCACCGCCTGCGCGGCGAAAAACGAGGAGCCTGTCCCCTCCCCCACCTGGGCGCAGGCTGTGGCCGATATGACCGGCGCGCGGCAGGTGGTCCTTGTCGCGGCGAAGGAGGGCTCCGAGGCGGAGTTTACCATGCACGAAAAGGACGAGGACGGGAACTGGCACGTTCTGGTTTCCGCCCCGGCCATCATCGGCAAGAACGGCCTCGGCAAGACAAAGGTCGGCGACATGAAGACACCGCAGGGGGTCTACACGCTGGGCTTCGCGTTTGGCATCAAGGAGGACCCCGGCAGCAAGCTCGCCTATCATCAGGTCACCAAATATGACTACTGGTCGGGCGATCAGTGGAACCGCTACAACGAGATGGTCGACATCCGCGACTGCCCGTCTCTCGACGTCGGCGCCTGTGAGCATCTGATCGACATGGAGCCCAGCTATCACTACTGTCTGAACATCGGCTACAACCCCGAGGGCGTGCCGGAGGCCGGGGCCGCGCTCTTCCTGCATTGCCGCAACCCCGAGAAGAGCTACACGGCGGGCTGCGTGGCGATCCCGGAGGAAGACATGATCGCTGTTATGCAGAGCATCAAGGCAGGGTGCATTATTGTGATTGAGAGTGAAGACACGCTGACCGCGATAGCCTAAGGCAATACCGCACAATTCGGCAAGAGCAGATTCTGAGGAAATTCGAGTTCTGATAAAGGCACTTTTTCGCAGATGTACTTTGTGTACCTCAAGAAAAAGTGACAAAATCAGGGCGCAAATTTTCTGGAAGATGCCGAAGGCGGATTGTGCGGTGTTGCCCTAAATACCACAAAAGCGGCCCTCACCGGACAATACACCGGTGAGGGCCGCCATATTTATATGTCCTGTCTCTCGCCGAGCACGCGCTCCATGTGCCGGAAGGCCGCGCGCAGGAAGAAGGCGGAGGCGGCGAGGGAGATGATCTCCGCAATGGGGAAGGACCACCAGACCATGTTGACGTCTCCCGTCCTGGCCAGCAGCCACGCTGCCGGGACGAGGGCCACGAGCTGCCGCAGCACCGACACGGCGAGGGCCGCGGCGCTCTTGTCCAGAGCCTGGCAGACCGAGCCCGCGACAATACAGAAGCCCGCGAAGAGGAAGCTGATGCTGATGCGCCGCAGGGCCGGGACGCCGATGGCCAGCATGTTCTCGGAGGGGCTGAAGATGCCGAGCAGCGCCCCCGGCATGAACTGGAACAGCAGGAAACCCAGCACCATAAAGAAGCTCGCATACAGCACGCCGTAGCGGAAGGTGCGGTAAATGCGCTCCTTTTTGCACGCGCCGTAGTTGTAGCCGATAATGGGGATCATGCCGCTGTTGAGACCGAAGACCGGCATGAAAAAGAAGCTCTGAATACGGAAATAGCTGCCGTAGACCGCGATGGCCGTCGGCGTGAAGCCGATGAGGATGCGGTTCATCATGTAGTTTGTGGCAGAGCCCACAACCATCATGACCACCGAGGGGAAGCCGATGCGGTACACGGCCTTGATAATTTTCCAGTCCGGCCGCAGGTCGCCGCGCACAATGCGGATCTCATGGTTGCGGCGACGGTGCAGAATGATTCCGAGTGTCATGCCCGCCGCCTGGCCCAGCACGGTCGCGATCGCCGCGCCGGCGGTGCCCATGGCGGGCAGGCCGCACCAGCCGAAGATGAAGAAGGGGTCGAGGATGATATTGGTCACCGCGCCGAACATCTGTGTCCACATGGAGAGTCTGGTCAGACCCGTGGACTGGAGCAGCTTCTCCATGGTCATCTGCATGTACATGAAGAGCGACCCGATGGTCACAATGCGCAGATAGCTGTCGGCATGGCCTCGGATTTCGGCGATGTCCGTCTGCGAGTGGATAAAGGCGTCCGCGCCGAAGAGGCCGAACAGGGCCATCAGCGCCCAGCAGCAGACGGCAAGGAAGACGGCGTTGCCGGACACATGGCTCGCGGCCTTTGCATCCCGCCGACCGAGGGCGCGGGAAATCAGCGTACTGACGCCGACGCCGGTGCCGGTGCCGAGGCCGATCATGATGTTCTGGGCCGGGAAGGCCAGGGACAGGGCCGACAGGCAATCCTCCGACACGCGGGCGACATAGATGCTGTCCACGATATTGTAAAGCGCCTGCACCAGCATGGACAGCATGATCGGCAGGGCCAGACTCAAAAGCAGTTTTCCCTCGTCCATTTCCCCCATACGGCGGGAATCGGGTTTTCTGTTATCTGACATATTACACACCTGTACTACATTTTTTGCTGTATTGGCGCGTTATTATACGGCAGGTTCCGGGCGCTGTCAATTCATTTTTTGTGTTCTTCCGGTAATCATAAATTCGTGCTCCCCTGCGTCCAACTGTTTTCGGTTGAAATCCATATCCCTTTCTGGTACAATTTTTGCGAGATTAAACAACACTGATCGGAGATGGGAACATGACACACAAGAGAGCTTTCTCCCGCCCGCTTGCCGCCGTGCTCGCGCTGCTCACGGCGTTTTCTGCGGCAGCGCCCGCGGCCCTGGCCGAAGTGGACAGCATGCCCTTTGTCACGGCGGAGATGACGCGCGCCGATTACTGGAAGACGGACCATGCCGACGAGATTGAGGCCGACCGTGAGACGATCGACGCCGTCAACGCCGCGGTGCTCGCCTGCGCGGACTGCCGCATGACCGATCTCTCGGCGGAGCTACCCGCCCTTGACGGCCCGGCTTTCCAGCGAAAGCTGCTCTCGGGCGCAATGTCTGAGCTGGGAACATACCTGGACGCCGGCTACTTTGACAGCGAGGGACAGGGCGTTCCCTACGAGAAGCTGATTGCGGTTCTGGATTCGATCGACGCGGCTGAACCCGCCGCTGAGCAGCTCGTCCGCTATGGCATCTGCGTTGCGCTGACCAATGTGCGCGCAGCCCCGACTGACGCCATCATCACGGACGCCGCGGGGGACAACGATTTTGACATGCTGCAGCTGTCCTACGTCCGAGTCAACGAGCCGGTGCTCATCCGGGCCGAGTCCGTCGACGGCGCTTGGTTCTACTGCGACACAAGCTGCGTCTCCGGCTGGGTCCGCGCGGCGGATATCGCCCTCTGCGCTAACCGGGAGCAGTGGCTTGCCGCCTGGCAGATCCCGGACGACGAGCTGCTGGTCGTGACGGAGGGGAAGCTCTATCTGGATCAGTCCAATGTAAACGCCGACGCCTCCCGGCGCATGCTGACAATGGGCACGGTCCTGCGCCGCGTGCCGGACGGGGCTTTCGACCCCGCGGTCACGAACCGCGCCGCCTATCAGAATTATGCCGTGTATCTCCCGGTGCGCCAGGCTGACGGCAGCTACGCCTCCACCATCGCCCTCATCCCCCAGCACTGCGGCGTGAGCGAGGGCTATCTGCCTTTGACCCAGGCCAATCTTCTGGACGTGGCCTTCACCATGCTCGGCGACGCCTACGGCTGGGGCGGGATGCTCGGGGTGCCGGATTGCTCGCTTTATGTGCGAAACGTGTACAAGTGCTTCGGGCTGGAGCTGCCGCGCAACACCACCTGGCAGTCGGCCATGCCTGTTGAAAAGCTTTCGCTCGCGGAGTTCGATCCCGCTGAGAAGGCCGCACTTCTTGATACGCTGCCCGCCGGTGCGATCCTCTTTTTTAACGGCCATGAGATGCTCTATCTCGGCGCGGCGGAGGGCCGGCACTATGTCATCAGCACCGTCAGCTCCATGCTGACGCCCGACAGCGACGCGCGGCTGCGGGTGAGAAGCGTGATCATCAACACGCTCGAGGATATCCGGCGCGCCAATGGCATGACCTGGCTGGAGGCTCTGAATCTGGCCGTCATTCCCGCAAAGCTCTCCGACGGGACACAGCAGCCATCCCGCCTCGCGCTGGCCTACCGGGAGCTGGTTTTGAATACCGCGGGTGAGGGTACGGTCACGGTCTGCGCCCACGGCGACCCGGACACGGTCGGCGCGGCGATGGCCTGCGCAGAGCTGTTCCGGGCTCTCGGCCGGGATGTGGAGCTTGTCGCCGACGGGCCGCTCGACGACACGGCGCTTCGCGCCCTTGAGAGCGTCGGTCTCGAAGCGCCGAAAACCCTTGACGCTTTGGAAGCTGAGGAGGCTACCGCCGATCCTGCCTCTGTCTGCGCCGCGTCCACGATGGTGTACCTGAAGTACCGGGACTGCGAGATCCCCATCCCCCGCGACGCTGCGCGTCTGCTGCTGGCGGGCATACTCTATGCCACCGATAATCTCAGCGCCGGAACCGCCGACATGGACCGCCTCGCCTTTCGTGAGCTTGTGAAGCTCGCCGAAATTGAGGACACGGACACGCTCTGGCAGAAGATGACGGAGCCGGTCGAAACACCCGCGGCGGCATAAAAAACGCCAACAAAAAACCGCTCTGACGAGCGGTTTTTTGATGGGACAAGCTGTCGACAAAGTGTCGACAGCTTGTCGGGCAAAAATGGGAACTTCCGAAAAAGTTCCCATTTTTGCATGGATTGTACGTGAAGGGGGACTCCCCGTCCCCCTTCACAGATCCCCCTTACAAGACCAACTTGGTTTGCAAGAGTTCGTCTACAGTCTGCCCCATCAAAAAACCGCTCTGACGAGCGGTTTTTTGATGGGATCATTTTGTATCACAGGTTGCCGAGCTCCATGATGCGGATCAGCACCCGGATGCCCTGGAGGTAAGACCGGACGGGGATGCGCTCGTTCGTGCCGTGGACGCCCGTACGCATGAGCGTCTTGTCCACCATGAAGGGGCTGCAGCGCAGACAGGCGTCACAGATGCGCTCATAGCTTTTGGCGTCCGTCGCGCCCGAGGTGAGCGAGGGGGCGGCCACAACGTCGGGATAGAATTCTCCGAGCGCCGCCTCCAGGGCCGCATAGCCGAAGACGTCGGTGCGGGCGATGCCGGAGGGATTGTTGGCCTGTAAATAGCGCAGCTTCACGGGGCTCTGCGGATCGGCCGAAAGCACGGCCTCCTGACAGTGCCTGAGCACGCCCTCAACGCTGTCGCCCTCGTTGAGTCGGAGGTTGACGACCGCGTACATGTTCTGCGGCAGCACGTTGCAGGCGGCGCTTCCGCCCTCGATCATGGTCGGGGCGATTGTCGTGCAGGCGAGCGGAAAGAGCTCGGGCCGCGTCACACAGAATTCAGCGAGCGCCTCCGCGTTTGCGCGTACGTCCCGCGTCAGGCTGTGCAGCGGCTCCTCCGTGATATGGGGGGCGAGCTTTTCAAAGGTCTGCAGCAGGGGCTCCGGGCAGTGCGGGGCGAAAGGTCTGTCCGTGATCGCGGTCACGGCGCGCGCCAGATGCTCCAGGGAGCTTCCGCCCCAGGGGCGGCTCGAGTGTCCGCCCTTGCTCTCGACCGAGAGCTCGAGGTCGGCGTAGCCTTTTTCCATGAGGTCGATCTTCGTCACCGCCGTACCAGGCGCACCGTAGACGGCCCCGTCCTCAATGACGCCGCCGCCCTCGTCCAGGACATATTCGAGCCGCACGCCGCGCTTTTGCAGCGTTTTCGCAATCTCCAGCGCGCCGAGGTTCAGGGTCTCCTCGTCGTCGCCGAAAGCGAGATACGCGGTTCTCTGAAAGCGCGCGCCGTGCGTGAGCAGATACTCCGCCGCCTCAAGGATGCCGAAAACCTGCTGCTTGATATCCAGCGTCCCGCGGCCCCACACGCATTCCTCGGCAAGGTCGCCGGAAAAAGCGCCGTGAAGCCAGTCCGCCTCCGTCCCGCGCACCACCGGCACCACGTCCTGGTGCGACATATAGAGCGTGGGGCGCAGTGCAGGGTCAGAGCCCGGTATCGTAATCAGCACTGCGTGGCCGATCAGCTCAAAGCTCCCCGCTTTCATCACAGCGGGGTAGGCGCTGCGCATCAGGGCCTGCAAGCGGTCGAACTCGGAAAAATCCGTCTTGCTGTGGTCGACATCGTTGATCGTCCGGCAGCGCACCGCCTGCCGCAGCCTCTCCACGGCCCCCGCCGCGTCGAGGTCGGGGTAGCGCTGTTCCCCGGCGTAGTATTCATATACGCTCTTCATGTCCCTTATTCGTGATCCTCCAGATAGCGGCTCAGGAAGGTTCTGGTTCTCTCGTTCTTCGGATTGCCGAAAATCTCAGCGGGGCTCCCCTGTTCGAGGATGACGCCCTGATCCATGAAGACCACGCGGTCGCTCACCTCGCGGGCGAAGGCCATCTCGTGCGTGACGACCATCATGGTCATCCCCTCCTGGGCCAGTTCCTTCATGACGTCCAGCACCTCGCCCACGATCTCAGGGTCGAGGGCGGAGGTCGGCTCGTCAAAGAGCATGATCTCCGGCTCCATGCACAGGGCGCGCGCGATGGCGACGCGCTGCTTCTGTCCGCCGGAGAGGCGGTTCGCGTCCGCGTAGATGAAGTCCTTGAGGCCAACGGCGGTCAGGTGGCGGATGGCCGTCTCCTCCGCCTGCGCCTTTGGGATTTTCTTCACCGTCATGGGCGCGAGGGTGCAGTTATCGAGTACGTTTTTGTTGCTGAAAAGGTTGAAGCTCTGAAACACCATGCCGATCTTCTGGCGCAGAGCGTTGAGATCGACGCGCAGATCCATGAGATCCTGCCCGTCAAACCAGATGCTCCCGGCGTCGGCTTCCTCGAGGAGGTTGACGCAGCGCAGCAGGGTGGATTTGCCCGAGCCGGAGGCGCCGATGATGCACACCACCTCGCCCTTGTGGATGGTGAGGTCGATGCCCTTGAGCACCTCAAGATTGCCGAAGGACTTCTCCAGCCCTTCGATTCTCAGTACCGCTTCGTTCATGCCGCCGCCTCCTTCAATTCGAGCTCGGAATGCCGCGCACCGGCATGTCCAGCTTCTTGCTCAGCCACTTTAAAAGCAGCGACGAAAGCCAGGTCAGCACCAGGTACATCAGCGCCGCCACGCAGTAGATCTCCAGTGAGCGGAAGTAGATGCCGCTCACAGACTTCGTCGCGTACATGAGGTCCATCACGCCGATGACCGACAACACCGACGAGTCCTTGATGTTGATGATAAACTCGTTGCCGATGGCGGGGATCGCGTTCTTCACCGCCTGGGGGAAGACCACCTTCGTCATCGTCTGCCAGTTCGTCATGCCGAGACTGCGCGCAGCCTCGGTCTGGCCCTTGTCAACCGCGAGGATGCCGCCGCGCAGCACCTCGGTGAGGTAGGCCGTGGAGTTGAGGGCCACCGTGCAGAGGCCGGAGATAAAGAAGCTCCAAACGTGGTTGATCTCCGTCACGGTCATGCCCGTCTTTTTGAAGAGGTTAAAGCCGAAGTAATAGAAGATCAGCGCCTGCACCATCATGGGCGTACCGCGGATGACGAAGACGTAGCACCTTGCGAAGCGGCTGGCCAGCCACTTGAGCGCCTTCACCACATCGCTGTCGCGGCGGTCGGGTTCCTGGATGCGCAGGAACACCAGCAAGATCGCCAGCACGAAGGCGATCGCCGTGCCCAGCAGCGCGATGCGCACCGTCGTCCATACGCCCGTCACGAGCATGTCCTTGCCCTTGATGGACATATAGACCATCGAGTCCACAAAGCCCTGGGGGTTCTTCTCCATCACCGCGCAGCGGCGCACGGTCTCCGCGAAGCTCACGCCGCACCATACGAGCAGCGCAAGCCCTGCGATCCAGGCCGCGATTTTCAGGGCCTTTGTCTTGCTTATCTTCTGATTCATGGCTTTCTTTCCTTCCATAAGGGGGAAGCGCGGAAACGGCGCTTCCCCCTCTTCTGTTTTGCTTTTCAATGTGCGTCTGAAAGGAGTCCTTCTCCGTAGGGGCGCATAGTATGCGCCCGGCAGCAACAGGCTCTTTTTTCTGTTCGCACGGGCGGCTGATAGCCGCCCCTACGCTTTTCCTGACGCTATCAGGCCGGCGCCTTCTCGGCGGCGGTGTTCCACATCTCGTCGCGCTGGGCCTGCTCGACGGTCGCAAGGGCCTCGTTGGCGAGCCTGCACAGATCCTCGTCGTCGTAGCGGATGCCGACGCAGGAGCCCTTGGCGGGCAGCTCAAAGCCGTCGCCCTCGGCGAAGGTGATGAGGCGGAAGTCAGGGTTGGAGGTCATGTAGGCGGGGGCGTTCTCCACGTTGACGACGATGGCGTCGCAGGCGCCCTGCTGGAGTCTCGCGACCATGTCGGGGATGCTGGAGACGGGGTTGAGGTGCTCAACACCGTTGATCTGGTCGATGACGGTGTCGAGGGCCGTGTCCTTCTGGCCCAGGACGCTCGCGCCGCTGAAGTCCTGGATGGTCTTGGCGCCCTCAAAGGGGGAGCCCGCGTTGACCATCATGCCGTACTCGGTGGCGTGGTAGGGGGTGGTGAAGTTGATGGCCTCGCGCCGTGCGGCAGTGTCCATCATGCCGGCGATGATCGCGTCGATCTGGCCCTCGTTCAGGGCGGGAATCAGGCCGTCCCAGTCCATCTTCACGATGACGAGCTCAAGGCCCAGGTAGTCGGCGATGATCTTCGCCCACTGCACGTCGTAGCCCTCGGCGTACGCGCCGGGCACGTTCTCGATGGGGACGTTGGTGTCGCTGGCCTCGGACTCCTGCCAGTTGTTGGGGGCGTAGGCGCACTCCATGCCGACACGGAGCTGGCCGTTGAGGTACTTGAGCTCTTCATAGGGGGCGGCGCTCTCGGCGCTGGCCGTCGCGCACAGGGAGAGGAGCATCATCAGGGACAGCAGGACTGCCGCAAGTCTTCTCAGGTTGTTCATGGTTTTTCTCCTTAAATTCATATTTGACAGGGGCGCATGAAAAAATGCCGCAGACGCGGTCTCGCGTCTACGGCACATGAATTCTTATCCAGCCGGGGCCCCGGCGAAAGATTCTGTACTCGATAGCGCTCCACTCGCGTGACAGTCCGGCGGATCTTATCCGACGGCCCAGCGGTGCGACACGCAGCTGTGTCTTCCCCGCTTCGGCGGCGTCCCCTTTCGTCTCCCGCAAAAGCTGCTTTCCAGCAGGAGCTTACTGATGAACCCCGCGCCTCTATCTTGGTTCAGATGATAAATGCCCCGGCCCCGTTTGTCAAGGTCGAAATGAATTTTCTTCCACTCTGTGCAAGTTCGTAAAAGAACGGTCTTCTTTTTTGTGCTAAAGTGCTAAACTTACGCTGCGTCCGCCTCCGCGGTCACAAGGGAATCGCTGTTGACCGGGAAGGTGAAATAGGTGTCGGGATAGGGCTCGTTCTCGAGCGTGAAGTGCCACCACTCCTCCGCCAGCGGCTTGAAGCCGTGGCCCAGCATAGCCTCGCGCAGGAGCATGCGGTTCTGATACTGTTCGTCCGTGATGCCGGTATAGTCCGGGTGGCTCAGCTCGCCGAAGTAATCGAAGGTGCCGCCCATGTCGACCTCTTTTTCGGTCTTCATGTCGAAGAGCGTAAGATCCACCGTGCTGCCGCGGCTGTGCCCGGAATGCTCCGCGATGTAGCCCTGCGGGAAAAGTACGTCCTTCTCGAGTTCGGGATAGAAGTATTCCTTCATGCGGGTGTCCTCGGTGTCCAGCGCCCAGTTCATGAAGTTGGTCACAGCCCGCTGCGGGCGGTAGGCGTCGTAGATTTTCAGGCGATAGCCCTTGGCCACCAGCTCATCGCTGACCTCCTTCAGGGCAGCGGCCGCCTCTTTGGTCAGGAAAGCCAGCGGCTCCTCATAGCCGTCGATCCGATCCCCAACGAAGTTGTAAGTGGAATAATAGCGGATTTCCAGAATGGCGTCTGGGACAGCCTCACTCAGCAGCACGAAGTCGGAGGCGTCGTCGGACAGGATGACATCGTCCTCCGTCGTCTCGCCCATCATCTCCCGGATTGCCTCATCGTCGACGCTTACGCCGAGCTCCGCGGCCTTCCGGAGCCACTCCTGCGCCTTCTCCTCGTCCCGGTCGACGCCTCTGCCCACCTGATAGTAAGCGCCCAGAGCAGCCATTGCCCAGGGGTAGTCGAGCTCCGCCGCCTTTTCGAGCCATTCTCTGGCCTTGCCGTAGTCCTGCTCTACCCCCAAACCCTCGTCATACATGTTGGCGATGCTGAACATGGCTGTGGGATCTCCGAGCTCCGCGCCCTTCTGATACCACTCCAGCGCCTTTTCATCATTTTTCTCAAAGCCCAGGCCCATCATGGCGTTGTAGCCCAGGGCGGAATAGGCTCCCGCGTTGCCGAGCTCCGCCGCCTTGAGCAGCCATTCGTTTGCCTTGTCGTAATCCTGTTCGACGCCCTTGCCGTACTGATACATCAGGGCGAGGTTATACATGGTGTACAATTCGCCGAGGTCCGCCGCTTTCCGGTACCAGTCCAGCGCCTTGGCGTAATCCTGCTCGACGCCGACTCCCGCGTCGTACATGTAGCCGATCATCTGCATCGACGGCGCATAGTCCATCTCCGAAGCTTTAAGGAAAAGCTCCATGGCCTTGGCATAATCCTGTTCAAGCGCCCAGCCATAGAAATAGAACCTTCCCAGGGCGTTGATCGCCTTGGGGTTCCCCGCCTCGGCGTCCGCCTGTACCAGCGGCAGCGCCTCTTCATAGCGCTCCTCGTCGATCAGATCCTTCCATTCCTCACCGTCGGCGTATGCGGCCGAGACCGAGGAGAGGAGCAGCAGTGCCGCCAGCAGTACGGAAATGAGTTTTTTCATGCGGATTCCTCCTTGTTATTTTCTGAAAATGCCTGTTTTCAGTGTAACACGGGATATGAAAACCAGCAATATGTTTAGCTGTGATTCATTCTGCCGACCAGAAATTCGCCCTCGACGGCTTCAATCAGCACGTCATGGAGCTCGCCTCGCAGGCCTGTCCCTTTCACCTTGACCGGCATATAGGTGTCGCTGTGGCCTGTGCAGAATCCGTCTTCCTCCGACTCAAAGAGGACAGGCAAAACCTGTCCCGCACAGGCGGCGAGAAAGTCCAGGTGCATGGCGTCGCACAATCTCTGCGCCTCATGCGCCCGTCTTTCCTTGAGGGCCTTCGGGCACTGATCCGGCATTTTGTCTGCAGGCGTACCGGGGCGGCGGGAGTAGGGAAAAACGTGCATGGCGGCAAAGCGGCACTTTTCCAGAAAAGCGAGGGTGTCTGCCTGATCCCCGTCCGTCTCGCCGGGGAAGCCTGTGATGAGGTCGCCGGTCAAGGCGCAGCCGGGGAAATATTGGCGCAAAAGCGCGGTCTTCTCATAGAAGGTTTCGCAGTCATATTTGCGGTTCATGGCCTTGAGCGTGCGGTCGCAGCCGGATTGAAGGGAGAGATGGAAGTGTCGGCAGAGCTTCCCCGTCGCGGCGAGGCGGCGGCAGAACTCTTCTGTGATGACCGTCGGCTCCAGCGAGCCAAGGCGGATGCGCATATGGGGCGCGGCGTTTGCCACCGCCTCGATCACATCGGCAAGCGTCGGCTTTCCGGGCAGATCCACGCCGTAGGAGGCGACCTCGATGCCGGTGAGAACAATCTCGCGGTAGCCCTCTTTGTCAAGTCTGGCGGCTTCGGCGGCGGCCTCCTCGGGGGGCAGGCTGCGCAGTCTCCCTCTTGTGTAGGGGATGATGCAATAGGAGCAGAAATTGACGCAGCCGTCCTGAATTTTCAGCATGGCGCGGGTGCGGTGATCCACCGCCCCGGCAGGCAGGCGCTCCAAAGTCCGGCGCTGGAAGGGGGCGTCGATCTCCTGCTGCCCCTCCCCTTCCCGGCAGGCTTTCTCCACGGCCCTGACAAGGCCCTCTCGGTCTGCCGCACCGAAGATGACGGCGGCCCCCAGCTCCTGCGCCGCCTCGGGCTCAAGCTGAGAGTAGCAGCCGCAGACGGCCAGAACCGCGCCGGGGTTTTCGTCCCGCAGGCGGCGGATGGTCTGGCGGGATTTGCGGCCGCTCTCGGCGGTGACGGCGCAGGTGTTGACGATAACCGCGTCGGCGATCTCTCCAGGGGCCGCCCGTTCAAAGCCGCGCTCGGCAAGAAAAGTCTCCATGGCCTGGGTCTCATACTGGTTGACCTTGCAGCCGAGAGTGGATATAATATATTTCATGCGTTTCTCCGTTCCGTAATAGTTTACATAATTTATTTAACGTAATCCATTCAACATAATATTATATACATAAAGAGGTTGCCATAAATGGAGCACTATCTGGATAATTCCGCCACGACCCGCGTCTGCCCGGAGGCCGCGCAGGCGGCGATGGAAGCCATGCTGGAGACCTACGGCAATCCCAGCTCCACCTATACCAAGGGGCGGGAGGCGAAAAAGCTGGTGGACAGGGCGCGCCGTCAGGTCAGCGCCGCGCTGGGCTGTGAGCCCGCGGAACTCGTGTTCACATCCTGCGGCTCGGAGAGCGACAACTGGGCTCTGCTCTCCGGTGCGGAAGCGATGTGCCGCAAGGGGAAGCACATCATTACCTCCCTTGTGGAGCATGATGCGATCCGCAAATCCGCCGAGGAGCTGGAGCGGCGCGGCTATGAGGTGACCTATCTCAAGCCCGACCGCACCGGGGTCATTGAACCAGACGCTCTGCGCGAAGCCCTCCGCCCTGATACTATACTCGTTTCTCTGATGCTGGTCAATAATGAAACCGGGGCGGTGACGGATCTTGCCGCCATGTCCCGTGTTTTGAAGGAAGAAAAATCCCAGGCCCTGCTGCACACGGACGCGGTGCAGGGCTTTATGAAGCTGGACTTCACGCCGAAGAGTCTCGGCTGTGATCTCGTCAGCATCAGCGGGCACAAGGTCCACGCGCCCAAGGGCATCGGAGCCCTGTACATCCGCAAGGGGCTGCGCCTGCATCCCCTGATCGTGGGCGGGGCACAGGAGGAGGGCCGCCGCGCCGGGACCGAGGCCGTGCCGCAGATCGCGGCCTTCGGCGAGGCCTGCCGGATCGCAAAGGATGGTTTACATAATAACATCTCGCATATGGCGTCGCTCAAAGACATGGCGGCGAGGGAGCTCAGCGAGGCGATACCCGGTCTTTGTATGCTCGAGACAGCCGCGCCGCACATCCTCTCCGTCTCCCTGCCCGGCTACCGCAGCGAGGTCCTGATGAACTTTTTGGAGGTGCGGGAGATCTACGTCTCGCGCAGCTCGGCCTGCAAGAAGGGCGCGCGCAGCCATGTGCTGGAGGCCATCGGCATGGACGCCCGCAAGATCGACGGGGCCCTGCGCATCGGCTTTTCGCGGTACAATACGACAGAAGACGTGACAGCTCTGGTCGAGGCCCTGCGCGACGCCTCCCGAACACTGGCGCACAGATAAAGCAATCCCCGGTGAGTACGAAATCTGCGTATTCACCGGGGATTTTTGCCGTACTACACTTTTTCCGCAACCGGCGCGCGTGAAAACACATGGCAGAGCAGGGCGCCGACAAGGGCGGCAGCGGTTCCGATCAGCAGGACCCGGCGCACGGAGAGCGCGTCATAGAGGACGCCGCCGATGGCGCTGGAGAGGATGTTGCCGAGGGTCACCATGCCGAAGGCGAGGGCCTGGCCCTTGGCGGAGTCCTTGGGGTCGATGCGGAGATTGACATAGGCGACCATGGCGGGCGTGATCATGGCGAAGGATAGCATCTGCAGGGCGTGGGCAGCAAAGAGCGTGCCCATGTTCGGGGCCAGGGCGATGGCCAGGGCCTTGAGCACAAACATCGACGAGGCAAAGCGTACGGTGCTCTCACAGCGAAAGCGGCGGAGCAGGCGGTCATAGAGAAACATCATGGGGATTTCCATGAAGGCGGTATAGCCGCTGAGCAGGCCCATGTCCGAAGTGTCGCCGCCGACATTCCTGACGACATGGATCATATAGTTGTTGACGAGATTGTGGGTAAAAAAGAGCAGGGCCACGCCCGCAAGCAGGCCGAAGAAGCGGCGGTTTTCCCGATAGAACCCGGCAAAGTTGCTGCCGCGCAGGGCCGGCCCCTTCTCCCCCGTGAGGGCGGCATGTCGGCGTATGCTCAGGCACAAAAGCAGGAGCGCCGCGGCCTGCAGGGCGATACAGGCAATAAAGATCGTCGGCAGAACGCCGGTCCCGCGATCCTCCAGCAGCCGCCCCACCAGCACCGACATGGGCGCGAAGGCGATCGAACCGGTCCCGCGGGCTGCGCCGTAATTGATGTGTCCGATGCGGCGGTTGAGATCCGCGCTGATCTGGGTGTTCATTGGGTTGAGCGTGATCTCCACGCCGATGAGCAGACAGCACAGGACAGAGACAACGGGCCCGCCGCCCGGAAAGTTCATCAGCAGGAAAACCAGGACAAGCTGGAGCGCCAGCAGGCCCCACTGGCAGCGGTAGACCGTGACGCGCTCATAGCGGTCGATCCAGTTTGCCAGAAGCTGCGGGATGAGGAAGCCGAGGATGTAGCCGAGGGCGAGGATCTGCCCGAGGGCTGTGTTGCTGTAGCCCCTGTCCAGCAGATAGACTGCGGCATAGCTCACGATGCCGCAGAAGCTGACCCAGTACAGGCCCTGAATCAGGGCGTATTCGACGTTGATGATGCGGAGCTGACGACTCCCCTCTTGCATTGCTGTCACCGCTTTCCTTCCATTGCCGGAACAATATAGTGCACTTTTGCCTCCGCGTCAAGTGAAAAAGCGGTACACGGTTTCGGCGCGGTAAGTCTCGCCCGGGTCGAAGACGCACTGGGGGAAGTCCGGGTGGTGAATGCTGTCGGGAAAGGCTTCCGTCTCGAGGCAGAGGGCGCAGCGGGGGCCATAGGGTACGCCGCCCTTCCCCTTCTGAACGGGCAGAAAGTTTGCCGTGTAGAACTGTACGCCGGGCAGATCGGTCTCAACCTCCATGCTTAACCCGCTGACTGAATCCTCGACGAGAGCGATCTTTCTGAGTTCACCGGGCTTTGCGCCGGTGACATAGCAGTGGTCATAGCCCCGGGCGTAATGGAGCTGGGGATCATTCGCGTCGATGTCCGCGCCGACAGACTTGCCCGCGCGAAAGTCCATGGCTGTGCCCTCCACGGGGAGGACGCGGCCGGTCGGGAGTCGACCGGGGTTGATCTCGAGAAAGCGGTCACAGGGCATGGTCAGCTTTTCACCGAGGATGCTTCCCGCATTGTGGCCCGCGAGGTTGAAGAAGCTGTGGTTGGTGAGGTTAATGAGCGTCTTTTGATCTCTCTCGCCCTCGTATAAATTGTGCGAAACGTCTTAAAACAAGTGTGTATTTTGTCTATTATTGGCAAAGGGTCACACGCCGAAGCGGAAGCGGATCGCCTCGAAGACAGCGGCCCACTCGGAGTCCGCCTTGTAGAACACCGGGGGCTGGCCGAGGGGCGCGGGGACGGTGTGCTCTCCCCTGCCGTAGGCTTCGCCTGTCCAGAGGTGACGCCAGTCGCCCTCAGGGAGATAGACCTGCCACTCCGTCTTGTCCGCCTGCCAGACCGGGGCCACCAGCACATCGGGGCCGAGAAGGTATTCAAACTGCTCGGTATAGCAGCGTGGGTCGTCCTCGTGGTGCAGGAAGAGCGGGCGCTGGACGGGGACGCCGGTCTCGGCGTTCTCTTTCACCAGCTCCTTGAGCATGGGCGCGAGCATGGTGTAGACCTCGACCAGACAGGCGAGCTGATTCATGCAGTCGTCGTCATCGTAGTATTGGAAGTTGGTGTCCGGGCGGTTGCCCTCGTGGGTGCGCATGACAGGGGTGAAAGCCGCCATCTCGGCCCAGCGGAGGAAGACCTCCTTGGTGCGGGTGTTGTCAAAGAGGCTGGTGTAGCCGCCGATGTCGCTGTGGGTCAGTCCGCAGCCGGACATACCCGCGCTCAGAGCGGCGCAGATGACCGTGCACAGGCCGTCGTGGCGGGAGAAGTCCACGCTCTGGTCGCCCGCCCAGAGGAGGGTGCAGTACTTCTGGCTGCCGGTGCCGCCGGCGCGCATGAAGTAGACCACCTCGCCCAGCTTGCCGGCCTCGCTGACCGCCTCATAGTTGCACTGCGCCCAGAGGGCGGGCCAGTGGTTATGCTCGAGCATGGCGGACTTGCCGCTGTGGAGGACAATGTCGTCCGTCGGCAGGTACTCGCCGAAGTCCGCCATCCAGCCGTCGATGCCAATATCAAGGCTGCACTCGCGGATGACGCGGTTTTTGAACCAGTCGAAGGCCTTGGGGTCGGTCAGGTCGATGACGCCGCAGTTGAACTCGCCGAAGTCGACGAGATACACGCTGCCGTCGTGGCGGCGGGCAAATACATCGGCCTCCAGCCCCTCCTGATAGAGGCTGCCGCCCTCAACGAGATACGGGTTTACATAACTGAGGAACTTGATTCCGCGCTTGTGGAGCTTTTTGATCTTTGCGGGCAGATTGGGGTACATTTCGGGGTGGAAGTGCCAGTCCCACTGCAGGCGCTTGCCGAAGGAGGTGACGCGCTTGCCGCACCAGTCCTGGCACCAGACACCGGAGACCTTGATTCTGTGCTGGAGCGTCTTCTCCAGCAGGCCGAAGGAGCGCTCGCTCCCGCCCTGGACGCCGATGATCAGGCCGTTGTAGACCCACTCGGGCAGCTCGGGCTGGCGGCCGAGGAAGGCGCTCTCCTTCTGCAGCAGTTCCAGGAAGCTGTCCGCCGCCTCGACGCGGATCGAGGCTGGAACCTGCCAGAACTGGAGCTCATGGAAGTCGGGGTGACGGAAGTCGAAGTCCGCGTAGGCGGTCGCGTCGGCGTGGAGGTAGTAGCGGCGGCTGGAGACATAGGTCGGCTGGGGGAAGTTGGTGTTGTAATAGTCGCCGCCCGCCTTGTTCTCCACGTCGGAGCGCCAGGTGACATAGGTGGTCTTGTCGCGGCCCACGCCCGGCTCGGAGGTCCAGAGCGGGAAATGGCGGCCGCGGAGATTGAAGTAGGACATCTGCTCGCCGCAGCCCCAGACGCACTCGTCCTTCTCCGCGGGGACGCGGAGCCAGAGGCGGTTGATCGCGGGGTTATTCTGCGTGAAGTAGAGGGTCGTGCAGTCGCCGTCCACCACGACGCGGACCGTGAGATCGTCGCCGTACTCGACGACGGCCCCGCTCCCGCTCTCCATCACGGAGCTGATGCGCAGGGGGCGGCGCTCGACGACATAGTCCTCGATCTTGAAGTTGCCGCGGTACATGTCGACGCTCTCCTCGCCATAACCGACGAAGAGCATGGGGAAGGCCGCGCCGTCCTCAAGGAGGGTCTTCCCTCCCCTTTTGACGGACCAGGCGGCGCTTTCACGGATCTGTTCCATATACGTTAACTCCCGTCCGTATCAGTAACGGTAGACCTCAAAGCCAAACTGCTGCGCCAGGGTCTCCAGCGTGTCGCCGTGCAGGCCCTTGATGACGACGAAGTGGGGCTCGAAGCCGTCCAGCACGCTCTGCTCGACGAGGCTGCGGCTGTCGCACTCGGTCTTCACGACGATGGAGGTGCCGATGAACTGCTTGGGCTTGTCCAGGGCCTCGCCCTCGGCGATGAAGAAGCGGAAGCTGCCGTCCGGCTCGCGGCCCACGCGAAAGATCGTGGCCTCAGGGAAGGCCTCGCAGCCGAAGTCCATGGCCGGGCCGATCTTGCGGTTGGGGTGCACACCGACCACCGCGCCGGTGTCGTGCCGCGCGAGGGAGCAGGCGGCCGCGCCGCAGTGCCAGAAGGTGACGGTGTTCTCGCCCTCGTCCAGGGACACGGGGTCGCCGAAGAAGACGGGCTCGCCCGAGAGCTTCATGCCGATCCACATGGAGAGAGCGCCGTAGATGTCGGCCTCGCAGGCGGCGGCGACGCCCTCGTCGTTGAGCATGGACAGGACCGTGCAGACCGGGGTGCCGAAGGCTGTGAAGAAGTCGGGCCAGCAGCGGGACGCGAGAGCGCCGATGTTGTGGGACTTCACATAAGTGCGGTAGGCGTTCAGGAGGCGCGCGTGGTCCATGACGTTGTGCTCGGGGGTCTTGTCGAGACCGTCGGTGACCTTCTCGGTGTCCGCGACGGCGGAGGCGAGCTCCGCGTCCGCGAGCTTCTTGGCCTCGTCGATGAGCTCACGGGCCTCAACCGCCTCGAGCTCCACGCCGAAGGTGTTCATCAGCTCGCTGTCCAGCGCGCGGCCGAAGCCGAAGCCCTGGGGGGTGTGGCCGACGGCGGCCATCTTGAGTCCGCGCATTTCCTTTTTAATACGGGAGGCGGCGACGGCGGCCTTCACAGCCTTGACGGTCTGCTCCTCCTCGGGTGCGCCGAAGACGTAGGTGAAGGGGCGGTTATCAAAGGCGCGCAGGGTGTTCGCGGCGGAGTAGGCGCCGGTCAGGGAGTTGAGGCGCAGGCGGCCGCCGTCGATCACAGGCTCGCGCAGGGTCCAGAGGAGCATCGGGCAGTTGAAGCGGCGCAGCACCTCGGACATGTAGGCGGCATTGGCGAAGGTCAGGTTCTGGAAGACGATGAGGTCGGGCTGCAGGCCCTCAAGATAGGCGCGCAGCTTATCGAGGCTGAGCAGCATCTCCTCCGGGACGACGAAGCTCTCGTCGATGCCGCGCAGGAGCTTGATGGAGCGCTCGAACTGATCCTGGGCGCTCTCGAGATGGAAGGTGGGGACGCCCACCGGAATGTAAACAGGTGTAAAGCTCATGTTGATCCTCCCAATATAAATAGTAAGTTTCCGCTTCTCCGCGCACGTTCAAAGCGGTCGAAACAATAATTAACAGCGTTAATAATCATAGCCCGCACGCGGGGATATGTCAAGGAGATTTTCTAAAAAGTAATCTTTTTTATTTTTCAATTTCCTATTGACAAAAGGGGACCTGTGGTCTAAACTACGCATTAGTTAGACCTTTTAATCAATCAGTTTTCAATAACTTCGTCAGGAGGAAACCAAATTGAACTGCGATTTGAAAGAAGTATGCAAGGATATCCGCTGCGACGTGATGACCTGCATCGGCCATCTCGGCGTAGGCCACATCGGCGGCTGCCTGTCCGTGGTGGAGCTGCTGGGCGTGCTGTACTATGAGGCGATGAACATCGACCCCAAGAACCCTAAGATGGAAGGCCGCGACCGCTTTGTCTGCTCCAAGGGCCATGCCGGTCCCGCCGTGTATGCCACGCTCGCCAACCGCGGCTACTTTGACAAGAAGGAGCTGCTCACCCTCAACCAGGGCGGCACCAATCTCCCCAGCCACTGCGACATGAACCGCACCATCGGCATTGACATGACCACCGGTTCCCTCGGTCAGGGCTTCTCCTGCGCCGTGGGCGTGGCCCTCGGCTCCAAGCTTGAGAACGACGGCGCTACCATCTACACCCTCATCGGCGACGGTGAGAGCCAGGAAGGCCAGATCTGGGAGGCCGCGATGTTCGCCGCCGCCAAGAAGCTCGACAACCTCATCGCCTTTACCGACTACAACAAGCTGCAGATCGACGACACCGTCGCGAAGGTCAACGACATCGCCCCCCTGGGCGACAAGTGGGCCGCCTTCGGCTGGAACGTCATCGAGGTAGAGGACGGCAACGATGTGGAGCAGGTCTCCGAGGCCATCAAGCACGCGAAGCTCGGCAAGGGCAGCGGCAAGCCCACCATGGTGATCCTCAACACCCTCAAGGGCTGCGGCGTGCAGTGGATCGTCGATCTCGGCCCGGGCAACCACAACTGCCCCGTGAGCGAGGAGCAGGCCGAGGCCGCCATCCGTGAAATCAGAGGGGAGGAGTAATAACAATGGAAATGAGAGCTGTTTACGCCCAGTGCCTGGCTGAAATGATGGAAAAGGACCACAAGGTCTGTGTTCTTGACGCCGACCTCGCCAAGGCCAGCGGCACCCGCGCCCTCTATGAGCGCTTCCCGAAGCAGATGTTCGACTGCGGTGTGGCCGAACAGAACATGGCCAGCATCGCCGCCGGTCTTGCCAGCTACGGCTTCCGCCCCTGGATCGAGACCTTCACCCCGTTTGCCACCCGCCGTATCTGCGACCAGATCGCGATCTCCATCTCCTACGCGGGGATGAACGTCAAGATCGTCGGCACCGATCCCGGCGTCTCTGCCGAGCTCAACGGCGGCACCCACATGAGCATGGAGGATGTTGGCGTTATCCGCTCCATCCCCGGCATGGTCATCTTTGAGCCCGTCGACGCCGTGCAGCTGCGCGCCGCGATGCCCGCTCTGGACGCCTACCACGGCCCCGTCTACATGCGCCTGTTCCGCAAGGCCCTGCCCGACGTGTTCGGCGAGGACTACAAGTTTGATCTGTTCAGGGCCGACACCCTCCGTGAGGGCAAGGATCTGAGCATCTTCGTCACCGGCTTTCTCACCAGAGACGTCGTTGACGCCGCCGAAGAGCTCAAGGCTGAGGGCATCGACTGCGAGGTCATCAACGTCCACACCATCAAGCCCATCGACCGCGAGACCGTCATCGCCTCCGCCCGCAAGACCGGCACCGTGCTGACCGTGGAGAACCACAACGTCATCGGCGGTCTCCACTCCGCCGTGTGCGAGACTCTCGCCCAGGAGAGAATCCCCGTGTCCGCCGTCGGCGTGCAGGATCGCTTCGGCGAGGTCGGCAAGCTGCCCTATCTCCGCCAGGCTATGGGTCTGACCAAGGAAGACATTCTCGCCGCCGCGAGAAAGGCCGCCGCGCTCAAGTAAGCGCAGCGCCTCAACGAAATAAACGAACACGCCGTAGGGGCCGATGCCTTCATCGGCCCGCCGGTTTAAGCCAGTGCGCACGGATCGGCGGGTCGATCCGGGGATCGACCCCTGCGGTATTCATTTCTATACATAATTATTTTGGAGGAACTTACCATGAAAATTGCCATCGGCAGCGATAAATCCGGTTTTTCCGCAAAGGAAGCCATCCGCGCTTACCTCATGGAGGCGGGCGTTGAGTTCGACGATCTCGGCACCGTGACCCTTGACGAGGTCCACCCCTACTACCAGGTTGCAAGCGAAGTCGCCCCCAAGGTTCAGGACGGCACCTACGACTACGCCGTGCTGATCTGCGGCACCGGCGCCGGTATGAGCGTCGTCGCCAACAAGTACAAGGGCGTGCACGCCGTCGCCTGCGAGGGCGTCTACTCCGCCAAGATGGCCCGCGCCATCAACAACGCCAAGGTCCTGTGCATGGGCGGCTGGATCGTCGGCCCGGAGATGGCCGTGGAGATGGTCAAGACCTTCCTCGCCACCGAATGGTGCCAGGATCTCGAGGATTGGCGCGCGGCCAACATGCACAAGTTTGCCGTCAAGGTCGCTGAGATCGAGGATCAGTGCTATGGCAAGTGAGTTCGTCTACGCCCAGCCGGTAAAGATCTTCTTCGGCGAGGGCAAGTTTGCCCAGCTCGGCAGCGTGCTGGACGAGCTCGGCGTGCAGCGCTGCGTCATCGCCTGCGGCAAGCACTTTGCCCCCACGGCGGAGGAGCTCATGCAGAAGGAAAAGCGCATTGTCGCCGTCTTCGGCGGCGTTGAGCAGAACCCGCAGCTGTCCGGCGTGATCGAGACCACCCGCCTCGCCCGTGAGAACAAGGCCGACGCCGTCATCGGCATCGGCGGCGGCAGCTCCATCGACACCGCGAAGTTTGCGGCGGCCATCGCCCTCGACGGCCATGACGCCATCGAGTACTACCGCGACGAGCGCCCCTTCCCCACCAAGCGTCTGACCATCATCGCCGTGCCCACCACCGCGGGCACCGGCAGCGAGGTGACCCAGGTCTCCGTCGTGAGCCACATCACCGAGAAGAAGACCATCAACAACCCCGCCTTCATGCCGAAGGCCGCGATCGTCGACCCCGCCCTCATGCGCACTGTGCCCCCGCGCACGACCATGAACACAGGTCTTGACGCCATGGCCCACGCGCTGGAGGGCTACTGGAGCAAAAACCACCAGCCCATCCCCGACCTCATGGCGATCCAGGCCGTGCGCCTCATCCTCGCCAATCTCGAGGCGGCTTACCGCGACGGCTCCAACATGGAGGCCCGCTCCAACATGGCGCTTGCCTCCCTGCTCGGCGGTCTGAGCTTTGCCCTGCCGAAGACCGCGGCGAGCCACGCCTGCAGCTATCCCCTTTCCGAGGATTACCACCTGCCCCACGGCGAAGCCTGCGCCTTCACGCTCGACAGCCTTGTGCGCATCAACGCGGACGAGCGCCTTGAGTACCTGGCGAAGGCCGTCGGCCTCTCCGGCACCGAGGAGCTGGCCGCGAAGATCCGCGCCTTCAAGGAGATGGCGGGTCTGCGCACGAAGCTCTCCGACCTCGGTGAGGTCGATCTCGACAAGCTCTGCCGCGACTGCGCCGCGCATCCCCTGATGAACAACAACCCGGTCAAGATGACCGAGGAGAAGCTCCGGGAGATGTTTGAAGCTCTGAGATGAGAGAGGATCTGAAATACACTCTGATGGTGGCGGGGATGGTCGTGTCCTGGTCGATCTACTATGCGGTCAGCAAGATCATGGTCAGCGCGACAGGCTCTCCCCTGCTGGCGGGTTTTCTGCTGCGCACGGCGGCGCTGGTGTTTCTGACGGCGCAGCTGCTGATAAACGGCAGCTTCTCCCGCCTGTTCCACCAGGGCAAGGCCGTGTACATCCTGCTGCTCATCGGCGTGTTCGGCTTTCTGCTCGATCTGTTTGCCAATCTGGGCTATGCGGGCGGCTCCCTCTCCACCGGCACCGCGCTTCTCAAAACCGACGTGCTGATGGTGAACCTCGCCACGGTGATCATCTACCGCAAGAAGCTGTACGTCTCCGACTGGATCGGCACGCTGATCATGCTCTTCGGCGTGCTGCTCGTGCTTGGCGTCGATTTCGGCGGGATGGAGCTGCACGGGACGGATCTGTACTTCCTGCTCTCCGCCGCCTGCGTCACCGCCAACGCCTTCATTATCAAGTCCGCCCAGGAGAAGTATCACGAGGACGCGGACATGATCTCCTATTATAATAATGCCGTCGTGCTGCTGCTTTTCGGATGCAGCGCGGCAGCCGCCGGTCACTTCAAGGCGGAGTCCGTGGGCACCATCCCCGGCTTCTGGTGGCTGGTCGCCCTCGGCGGTCTCGCCCAGACCGGCATCTACTTCTTCTACTACCGCAACCTCAAGCATTTTGAGGTCTGGCTCGTCAAGCTCTACCTGCTGCTGATGCCGGTCCTGAGCTGCTTTATCGGCGTGTTCTTCCTGCATGAGGAGCTGACCGCCAAGAAGCTGCTCGGCATCCTGGTGGTGCTGGCCGGTGCGGCCGTCATCCTGATGCGGGCTAAAATCAACCACGAGGAAAAAAACGCGAAATAATGGAAAGGAGCTCGGGATATGCCCTTTGAAGGCGACAACATGATGGGCGTCAAGCGCAACAACCGCAGCGCCACGCTCCGGATCCTGCACGAAAAAGGCGATATGTCCCGCAAGCGCCTGGCGGAGTTTATGAAGCTCACGCCGCCCGCGATCACCAAGATCGTGGCGGAGCTATTGGAGGAGGGCCTTCTGCGCGAGGGCAGCGCCGTCACCAGCGGCAGCGTCGGCAGGCGTGAGATTCTGGTGGAGCTCAACACCCGCGCGGCCTGTGCCCTGGGCGTGCTGCTCAACCTGCGGCAAGCCATCCTTTCGGCCACCTGGCTCGACGGCAGTGTGATTTTCTCTGAGGAGCTGCCCCTGCCGCCCCTCGCCCCCGCGGAGGAGACGGCGGCCAGGCTCGCCGCGCGGCTCTTGGCGCTTGCGAATGCCAACGGGCTTGCGCGTGAGAAGATCATCGGCGTCGGCGTCGCCGTGCGCGGCATCACCTCCGAGGACGGCTCTCTGACACGGGACACCTTCGGGGCCCTTGCGGAGACGGACTTTCCTCTGCGGGACACGTTTGCCAGACTGACGGGGCTTCCGTGCGTGATGGAAAACAACGTGCGCTCCCTGCTCGCGGCGCACATGTTCCTCTCCCGGGACGAGACGGCGGGCTCGCAGTTTTTTCTGCGCTGCGGCTATGGCATCGGCGCGGCCCTGTCCATTGACGGACGCATCTGGCACGGCGTCACGGCCCAGTGCGCGGAGATCGGGCATATCCCGGTCATCCGCCGCGGCGGCAAGCCCTGCCACTGCGGCAAGAGCGGCTGTCTGGAGACCATCGCCTCCCCCGGCTCGATCCGCGAGGACGCCATTGCGATCCTCTCCGAAGAGCGCACCCCCCTGCTCTGGCGGAAATATCGGGACCGCGACACGGATAATCTGAGCGTGTTCGACGTCTTTACGGCGGCAAGCTACGGGGACGAGGGCGCGTCTGAGATCGTGGACCGGGCAATACAGGCGCTCGGCGGGGCGCTCAAGTCCGTGATCTATCTGGTGGACCCGGGCAAGATCGTACTCTACGGCAGTCTCTTTGAGGATCCCTACTATCTCTCCCGGCTGATGAGCGAGCTGCAGGAGGGCGCGGACGCCCGCCATAACGTGACCATAGAAAAGAGCAGGTTCAACCAGCAGCTGGAGGACAAGGCCGCCTGTCTGCTGGCCGTACAGGACTTTTTTGATAACGGAGGCATTCCATGAACAATCTGATTGAGACCATGAACGAGCTGCGCCGCATGAATCCCAACCTTCCCCTCTTCCCCGTCACAGACGATCGCTTCAAGCCCTACGGGCGCGTGCTCGGCGGGAAGGATGAGGCTCTGTCCAAAGCCATGGCCGAGACCGAGCTGCCCGCCGAGGGCAATATGTACCGGGCGTCGGTCGAGGCGCTGGAGGCTGTCCCCGAGATGGCGGACATCCGCCGCGTCGCCTTCGGTGAGATGGACGTGCAGGCGGGCTTCTGCAACGGGCACGGCTTCACGCTCAACGCCCTGGAGTACCACAAGTGCAGCGAGATCAACTACACCACCACGGGTCTGGTGCTTTTGCTTGCCCTGCAGAGCGACATCGCAGACGGGCGTCTCGATTCCGGCTCGGTCGTCGGCTTCTATCTGCCGCCGGAGACGCTGGTGGAGATCTTCCCCGGCACGCTCCACTTTGCCCCCTGCCGGGTGAAAGAGGAGGGCTTCAACTGCCTGGTGGTGCTGGAAAAGGGCGTCAATTCCCCGCTTTCGCATGTGGACACCGCCGCTCCCGGCGAGGAGAAAATGCTGTGGATGCGCGGCAAGTGGATGCTCTGCCACCCCGATTCCCCCCAGAAGCAGAAGGGCGCTTACGTCGGCATCACCGGCGAGAACCTGAAGCTCGCGATATAAAGCAAAAGGATGGACGAACACGGATTGTATCCGCATTCGTCCATCCTTTTATTATGCTTTTCCGGGACGGCCAGAGGCCGTCCCGTTTTTCATTCAGTCATAGTATACGTAGGTCTCGCCGCCGCCGACAAGCAGTCTGGTCTGTCTTCCGACAGTCGGCTGCGTCTCAGCGGGTACCTCAATGGCTTCGGAGCTCAGGTTTTCAGCTTCCGTGAGCTCAAAGGGCATCTCCAGCGCCTCGTCGGATGGGAGGGCAGGCTCAGCGGAGGGCTCTTCCTTGACCTCGGTCCGCACGGGGATCGCGGATACCGCCGCCGTGATCGCGGAGACCTCGTCATAGCTCAGGCCCAAATCTTCCTTGCCGGGGGCCATGTCCAGAGAGTAGTTCACGCCGTCTACGGTCCATGCGGCCGCGTTGATCTTCTCCCCGTCGCCGAGGCAGTCGATCACAAGATCGCCGACCTTCTCCTGCCATTTGGTGCTGTAGTCGTTATAGTCGCCGGTGAGAGGAAGGCCCTTCTGATTCAGGGAGGCGCGGAGAGTCAGCTCGTCATAGCCGTCGCTGTAGTCGGCCTCGACGAGGTCCTCCATGGCGCGGTAGCTCTGCAGCTCCATCCCCTTGGGCAGGGCCTCGGGCACATCCAGTCTGAGTCCGGAGACCGCGGCCGCCTCATCGGGATCAGCCGCATCAATCCAAGGATTTGCCATGGGGAGCATATTTTGCGCATCATCTCCGAACAGGGCTTCAAAGAGGGCCTGCATAAACAGCTCTTCAAACTCTGCCCAGTCGGCGTATTCATCAGTCTCGTCTGCGATTTCGACGGGCAGAGCGGCGGCATCGGGCTCAATCAGCTCAATGCTCCCGGCAGGCTCTGTCTCCTCGTAAGCGGGAATCTCAACGGGCTGTTCCGCCAGTGCGATCTCCTCCTCAGGCTGTACAGCCTCTTCGTCGGGCATGGCAATGGAGTAGGCAAAGAAGTAATCCCAGGGGTCCCCATAGACGTCAAAGCCGTCATCCCAGTATGCCCAGCCGGGTACCCAGTCATGCTGCCTGGGGCCGTGCGCGCCGCCAAAGGGGCAGGGTGCGAAGCCCCAGTCGTACCCGTCATAGGGCATGCAGCCCTCGCCGGGCAGGAAATCCGCCTCGGGCGGGAAGCAGTCGTCAAGCCGGAACTCGTCTCCCGTTTCGGCCGTCGGCTCCTGCAGCGCACAGAAGGGGTCTGGCTTTGCGTCGGCAAAGAAGGGATCCTCCGGCTGGGTCAAAGCGGCATACTCCGCCTTGCCCTGTACGGACAGCAGGTCGGTATAGAGCGTCCAGCTCAGCTCCGCCTTGTCAAGAAGCCGCTCCTGCTCGATGGGATCGTCCGTCTCCTCGGCGTCGAAGAGGCAGTTGAGATAGCTGACCAGCGCTTCCTCGCGCATGAGCCCGATCTCATCCGTGTGAGCGCCGAGGCGGGCCAGATCCGCGCGGAAGGCGGTCTCGCTGTCCGGGCCTTCCGCCAGGGCCGCGGGGCCGAGCATGCACAGCAGCGCCGCGAGCAGCAGCACGCTCAGAGCAAAAAACCATCTGCGGTTTTTCATATGTACATCTCCTTTTCTGTGATTCGTCCTGTTTGGACAATGTCAGTCAGAACGTCGTCATCTTTTGATACCGTTTTGTATTTTATCACAAACCGCGCCCCTTGTCCAGTCTTGATGTGCTTTCTTCACAGTCGTTTTACAAACGGGTTGATAGGATTCATTCGGCAATGGAATAAGCGCAAATCTCTTGCAGAAACATAAGAAATTGCCGGAGTGATCAATCCGCGCTTGATTGACAGGCGGCTGCTTCTGTGATAGAGTTAACTAAGGCAACACCGCCTTTTTCTTGAGGTACACAAAGTACATCTGCGAAAAAGTGCCTTTATCAGAACTCAAATTTTCTCAGAATCTGCTCTTGCCGAATTGTGCGGTATTGCCCTAACAGAACAGTTGCAGTTTTTTCCTATTCTTCTCTTTTGGAAGGAGAATGCTTATGGATACCATGTCGGCAGGAATGACAGAGCTGCGGCGGCGGGATCGGAACACCGCGCTGCTGTGCGCTGTCTGCATTCTGATCAATCTGTGCATATCCAGGCTTGCCTCCGCGTTCGGCCTGTCCCTGTATCTTGACAGCATCGGAACGATCCTCGCCGCGGCGCTCGGCGGAATCCTGCCCGGTGTGGTGACCGGCTTTGTCACCAATCTGCTTAAAGGCCTGTGGGATCTCAGCTCTATCTATTATATTCCCATCAACATCGGTTTAGCCCTCGCGACAGCATATTTTGCCTCCAGAAATTGTATTCTGCGCTTTCCGCACGCTCTGCTGACGCTGGTCTGCCTCGCACTGATCGGCGGCGGGATCGGCTCCCTGCTGACCTGGTGGCTCAATGGCTCCGTCTTCTCGGGCGGCGCTCTGGCCGCACAGCTTACGGAGCGAGGCTGGTCTCCCCTTACGGCGCAGCTCGCCGGGGACTTTGTGCTGGATCTGGAGGACAAGGCCATCTCGCTTGCAGTGGTCATTCTGCTGTTAAAGCTGCTGCCGAAGCGCCTGTCAGAGACTTTTTCCAGCCAGGGTATGTCGCCGCTCCTGGAGAAAAGCAAGGTGCGCAGGCTGTCGCTTCGGACCAAGATCGTCCTGCTGATCGCGGGGCTGATGCTCTTTGTCGCCATCGCCGTCACCGGCATCACGATCACTCTCTACAACAACTCCATCATTGATGAGAACATCACGCTCGCCTACAGCGCGGCCAGGATTGCCGCCGAGAGCTTCGACGCGGACCGCGTGCCGGAATATATCGAGCAAGGCGAGGCGGCTGAGGGCTACGCCGAAAGCGAGGCCACACTGTCTCGGATCGTGGAGAGTGCAGACAAGATTGACTATGTCTACGTCTATCAGATTCGCGAGGACGGCTGCCATGTGGTCTTCGACCCGGACACCGCCGCCGGGGCCGGTGACGATCCCGGCGACGTCGTCGAATTTGACGAGGCTTTTCTCGAGGCGCTGCCTACGCTGCTGGCGGGCGGTGAGATTGAGCCCATCATCTCCAACGAGAAATACGGTTGGCTGCTGAGCGTGTACTTGCCGGTATTTGACTCACAGGGGACGTGCCAGTGCTATGTGGGCGTGGATATCTCCATGCCGCGCCTGCGCGCAGAGGAGCGTGTCTTCCAGACAGAGATGATCTCCCTGTTTTTGGGCTTCACGATGCTAATCACGACGCTCGCCCTCTGGCTTGCCGAGTACAGCGTGATCCGCCCCATCAACAGCATTGCGGCCGCCACCGCCCTCTTCGCAAGACGCAGCAAAGGCGCGCACCGCGAGGGACTGGCCGTCATTGAATCTCTGGATATTCAAACCGGCGATGAAATTGAGAACCTGTACCACGCCATTGCCTCCACCACGGAAGAGGTGGTGCAGAACCTGATTGACATCCAGAGGCAAAACGCGCAGATCACCCGTCTGCAGAGCGGCCTGATCATGGTGCTGGCCGATATGGTGGAGAGCCGCGACAAGTGCACCGGAAATCATGTCCGCAACACCGCGAGCTATGTCCGCCTCATCCTCGAGCACATGCAGAAAAAGGGGCTGTATCCCGATATTTTGACCGACGCCTACATTGAGGATGTGGTGAGCAGCGCTCCGCTGCATGACGTTGGCAAAATCCAGGTGCCCGACGCCCTGCTAAACAAACCCGGCAAGCTCACCGATGAGGAATTTGCCCTGATGAAGCAGCACACCGTTGCCGGCGGTGAGATCATCGACAGCGCCATTGAGCAGGTGGCCGACGCCTCCTCCGGCTATCTCAACGAGGCCAGGAAGCTGACCGTCTACCACCATGAGCGTTGGGACGGCAAAGGCTATCCCTGCGGCATCAAGGGCGAGGAGATCCCCCTGTCAGCCCGCGTCATGGCCGTGGCGGACGTGTTTGACGCGCTGGTGTCGCGGCGCAGCTACAAGGAGGGCTTCCCCGTTGATAAGGCTCTCAGCATCATCCGCGAGGAGAGCGGTACTCACTTCGACCCCGAGGTCGTCGAGGCCTTCCTTGAGTGTGAGAGCGAGGCGCGCGCCATCGCCGAAGCCGCCACCATCAAGAGTGCGAAGGAATATTGATTATTTAATACTGTTTTTCGTTAAAATGGTTCGTTTTAACGAAAAGGCATCGCCCAGTTTTGTGTCCTTGGGCACAAAACACGTCTCATAGGTCTCCGACGCGCCTTTGGCGCTATAAAACGGCTTTAAGCCGTTTTATGGGAGACCAGTATAAAAGGTACGGTGAAATCGCATGAATCGCGAAATCACCGTACCTTTTTTATGTTGTTATTTTGGTCGCCGTTTCCAGCGAGTATTGTTAACATAATGTTGTTTTGCAATATTTTAATAAACATATTATAGTTTACATAATCATCGTAAAGGCTGCTGAATCGGTATGCTCACAGTAAAACGAAGCTCGCCTGCTTCCCACTCACAGGAGATTTTGCCGCCATGATGGGTGATGATGCCCTCGGCAATAGGGAGACCGAGACCGTAGCCGCCGACGGCGGAGGAACGCGCCGGATCGCGGCGGTAAAAGCGTCTGAAAATCTCCCGGCACTCTTCCCTGCTCAGTTCGGGATACGGGTTTGCGACCGTCAGCTCACAGCGGCGGCCGTCGCGGCGCAGCTCGACAAAGACGCAGCCCGGCTCCGAGTACTTGCAGGCGTTGTCCAGCAGGATATCTACGCACTGGCGCAGACCGTCCTCGTTCCCGATGACGCGGATGCCTGCCTCGAGCTGTGTTTCGAGATGAAGCCCCTGTTCAAAAAACATCGGCTCAAAGGGCAGAAGGGCGTTTTCGACCAGAGCGGAGAAATCCAGCTCCGTCAGCTTTTTTTCGGCGTCGCGCAGACTGTCCAGCCGCGCAAGTCCCAGCATGCTCTCCGTCAGATGGTGCATCTTGCGGGACGTGACAAGGATATTCTCAGCAAAGCGGCGGCGCTGGGCTTCGTCGTAGCCCGGTTGGTGCAGAAGCTCCGCATTGGAGATGATGACCGTCAGCGGGGTCTTGAGCTCGTGCGAGGCGTCGGCCACGAAGTTCCGCTGCTGCCGCCAGGCCTCCTCCACAGGCTTCACCGCCAGCTTGGATAAAAGCAGTGACAGGCAGAAAATAACAGCGAGGGTTCCGAAGGCAAGCAGGATGTTCAAGCGCTCCATATGTTGAAAGGACGCGAGCGTGCCGGAGATGTCCGCAAAGACGATCTTCTCTCCCGGGGGAGCCGCGGCGCGCAGATAGCGCAGATGATAAGCGTCCAGAACGCCGCTCACCTTCCCCTCCTCAAGAACCAGCGCATAGAGCTCGTTCAGATACGCCTCGTCCATGGGTTCAAAGCCGTTGACGCCATAGACCGCAAGTTCTCCGTCCGGGTTACAGGTCAGGGTAAAATAGGGCAGGAAAACGCCCTCCTCCCCGCCTGCCGCGGGACTGTGCAGGATCCCGTCCGGACTTCTGGCGATGCGGTGGAGCGTTACAAGCTGATCGCGCACACCGTCGAGGCGAAGATAATACGCCTGCGTGCCGAAGAGCGCCGCCAGCAGGCAGGCGGCAAGCAGCATAATGAAGCAGACGAATTCGACGCGGAGCTTTCGGATCAAGCCTCGTCAACCTCCAGATGATAGCCCAGACGTCGCAGGGCCTCAATTTTGATATTGGAGCCGATACTCCTGAGCTTTTTGCGCAAAAAGCCCACATAGACCTCCACATGGTTCTCCACGGCGTTGGAATCGTAGCCCCAGACCTTGGCGAGAATGACCTCCTTGGAGAGGTTCTTGTCCCCGTATTGCAGCAGCAGACGCATCACGTCGAACTCTCTGGCCGACAGGCGCACGCTGTTTTCTCCGCAGATCAGCATGGAGGTCGCCAGGTCAAGCGAGGTGTTGCCGTAGCTCAGCTCATCCACCTGACTGCCCTGGCGGCGGAGCAGGGCGTTGATGCAGGCCAGCAGCTCCCGCATGTCGAAGGGCTTGGTCAGGTAGTAGTCGGCTCCGGCGTTGAGACCCTCGATCCTGTCCTCCAGGCTCGAGCGCGCCGTCAGCATCAAAATCGGCGTGCCGCAGCGCTTCGCGCGCACCCGCCGCGCCACCTGAAAACCGTCCAGCTTCGGCATCATCACGTCCAGGATCAGCAGGTCGAAGACACCGAGCTCCGCGTAATCGGCTCCGGTCTCCCCGTCATAGACAGTTTCGACCTGAAAGCCGCGCCCCTCCAGCATGGTCTTGATGGAGTCGGCCAGCAGTTTTTCATCTTCCACGATCAGGATTTTCATTGTTTCAGCCCCCTGTCAATGTATACCGCAACAAAGTATAACGCCGGGCACTGAAGTGAAACTGAATCTCCTTTAATAGATTGGCATAGGCAGGCGTTTTTTCAGAAGCACGCGCCCCAGGCAGAGGCAGGCCGTCTTCTCCCGTCTGTTGAGGGAGAGATTATCGCTCTCCCGCTCCGGGTTTGCGCAGAGAAGGTGGAGGGTTCCCGCGCTGTCCTCGCACCACTGGCGGCAGAGAACGCGGCCTTTATAGTAAAACAGCCCCGGCTGCAGCTCTTCGGGCGTCTCGTCCCGGCTGACATACAGGAGCTCTCCGCGGCGGATCCAGGGCTCCATGCAGTCGTTGTCCAGGCGCAGGCAGAGCGCCGCCCCCTCGGGCGCATCCTTTCCGCGCGGGATCAGGGTATAGTCGTCGGTCAATGCGATCACCTCACGGATACCTTATAATAGATAAGCGGCGCGGTCAAGACTTGAATTTTTCTGTCGGGACGGTATAATGGACGGCATAGAATACGCTTTTACGGAGGCATTCATATGATTGTCTGGATATTTCTGTTTGTCTCGCTCGCCGCGGCGGCGGGATTTTACCGCGTGGGTCTGCTTCCTTGGCAGGCGGCACTGAGCGGGCTGGGCGCGTTCGTGCTGCTGAACCTTCTGTTTGTGGTGTTCTGGGTGATCGTCGCCTCGACAGTAGACGACACAAAGCCCATCGAAAAACAAAAGCCCATCTACCGCTTCGGCTGCGCCTCCTGTGCGCGCTGGATCCTGAGCTGGTGCGGCGTCCGCCCCCATCTGAGCGGGGAGGCTCTTCTGCCGCAGGAGGGGCGCTTCCTGCTGGTGTGCAATCACCGCTCGGGCTTCGACCCCATCGTCACCTATCCGGCGCTGTATAAATACAACGTGTCGTTTATCTCCAAGCCTGAAAACCTCAAGCTGCCGTTCATCGGGCCTCTCGCCTACGGGGCGGGTTTTCTGCCCATCAACCGCGAGAACGACCGCGAGGCGCTCAAGAGTATTCTCCTGGCGGCAAATTATATGAAGCAGGACTTCTGCTCCATGTGCGTCTATCCCGAAGGGACGCGCAGCAAGCAGGATACTCTGCTCCCCTTCCACGCGGGCTCCTTCAAGATTGCCCAGCGGGCCAACGCCCCCCTCGTCATCGCCGCCATCCGCGGCAGCGATCAGGTCAAGGGGCACTTCCTGCGCCGCCCCAAGCATGTATATCTCGACATTTTGGAGTGCATCCCGGCGGAGAAGGTCAAGGCCGCGAGCACCCAGGAGCTCGCCGCGCACAGCCGGGCGCTGATCTCTGAGCACCTCGGTCTCCCGCTTGAGGAGGAGACGGCATGAGGAAGGTCGCATTGATCACCGGTTCCTCGCGCGGGATCGGCAGGGCCTGCGCTGTGGCGCTGGCCGGGGCGGGCTGGGCCGTGTGCGTCAACTGTGTGGAGCGCGCCGACCTCGCGGCCGAGCTCTGTGAGAAACTCCGCGCGGCCGGGGCCGACGCCATCTGGGTACAGGCCGACGTGGCCGACGCCGGGGCGGTGAAGGCCATGGTCGAACGCTGCGAGAAGGAGCTCGGCAAGGTGACGCTGCTGGTGAACAACGCCGGGATCGGGAAGCAGATGCAGTTTCAGGACATCGACCGGGCGACCTGGGATCGGATGTTTGCGGTCAATCTCGGCGGCTGCTACAACACCATCCAGGCCGTGCTTCCCTCCATGCTGCACGAGCACGCGGGCTGCATCGTCAACATGAGCTCCATCTGGGGCAGGCACGGCGCGTCCTGCGAGGCGGCCTACTCCGCCACCAAGCACGCCATCATCGGCCTGAGCCGCTCCCTCGCGGCGGAGCTCGCCCCCAGCGGGATACGGGTCAACGCCGTCGCGCCGGGGGTCATTGACACCGACATGGTGCAGGTGCTCGGTAGGGAGACACTGGACATGCTGGCGGAAGAAATCCCGCTGGGCCGTCTCGGAAAGCCGGAGGAGATCGCCCGCGCGGTTCTCTACCTCGCCGGGGCCGAATACGTGACCGGTCAGGTTCTGCACGTCGACGGGGGGTTTCCGATTATATAAACGCTGTCATCCTGAGCGCAGCGAAGGATCTTTTGTTTCCGCATGTACAGTGGGAAAGATCCTTTGCTTACACTCAGGATGACATTTCTGTTTTATTTGAGTTGTTTTCTATACTCCGTCGGGAGCATGTGGTAGCGCTCGCGAAAGGCGGCGGAGAAGCGGCTGGGGCTGTCGTAGCCCACGGCGGCGGCGATCTCGGCGACGCTCCCCTCCCCGCTGCGCAGGAGCTCGGCGGCCTTTTCCAGACGGTGCTCCTTCATGTGGGAGGCCAGCGAGTCCCCGTAGACGGCTTTGAACGCCGCCTTGAGCGTGGTCGGATTCATCAGGCAGCGCCGGGCCAGCTCCTCAATGGTGGGGCGCTCTTCGGGGTGCTGCAAAAGCTCGTCGTGCATTTTTCGCACGGTTTCGACCTGCTCCTGTGTAAAGCCCGCGGGGCCGCTCTCCTCCTCCCCCGTCTCTGGGCAGGAGATCTCCATGACCTTCTCAATGACGCTGTGCAGGAGCTTCACCGTCGGGGTATCGGCCGCGCGATAGCAGACCTCCTTGCCGCGGCGTCGGCTCTCGATCAATCCGGCGTCCTTCAAAAGCCGCAGATGGTGGGAGGCCGCCGGGCTCGTCAGGCCCGTGAGGGCGGAGATGTTCAGCACGCACTCCTCACAGTGGCACAAAAGCCAGAAAATGCGCACACGGCTGCCGTCGTCCAGGAGCTGAAAAACCTCGGCCACGGAGTCAAAGCTGCCGCCGCGCCGGAGCTGCTTTTGAAGCTGCGCGGCCCGGTGCGCGTTTCCATGGTCGTGGGGCATGAGCTCGATATTCATATACAGCGTCTCCCCTTTTCGCCCGTTCGGACATGCTTTTCTCCCTTTCGGAAGCACATGGCCCGCGGGCGTTGATTTTTTGTTCCGTGCGGATTATACTCCAGGCATAAAGATTAAACAAGCGCTTAATCGAAAATGATTTATACAGGAGGATTCCGCTATGAAAAAGAGCTACAAGATCGAAGTCGACTGCGCCAACTGCGCGAATCTGATGGAGCAGGCCGCGAAGAAGACCCCCGGCGTCAAGGACGCGGCGGTGAGCTTCATGGCGCTCAAGATGACGGTGGAGTTTGAGGACGGGGCCGAGCCCGCAAAGGTGATGAAGGACGTGCTGAAAGCCTGCCGCAAGGTTGAGCCCGACTGTGAGATTTTTATGTAAACCTCTCGCGGCTCTCTCTTTAAGGGAGCCATAGATTGAAGGTGATCGTATGAACAGAAAACAGAAAAAGATGCTGGTTCGCATCGTGATTTCGGCGGTGCTGCTGGTGCTGGTCAATCTCCTGCCGCTGCCGTTCTGGCTGCGCTGCGCCGTGTATGCCGCCGCCTATTTCTGCGTCGGCTGGGACATCCTGCGCAAGGCCGCGCTGGGGATCAAAAACAGGCAGGTCTTTGACGAAAACTTCCTGATGGCGGTGGCGACGCTCGGGGCGATCGCCCTGGCCGTCAAGGAGGGCAGCGGCGACTTCAACGAGGCCGTCGCGGTCATGCTCTTCTACCAGATCGGGGAGCTCTTTCAGAGCGTCGCCGTCGGCAAAAGCCGCAGGAGCATCGCGGCGCTCATGGACATCCGCCCGGACAGCGCCAATCTTGAGGTGGACGGGAAGCTCGAGGAGGTCGACCCCGATGAGGTTCCCGTCGGGAGTGTCATTGTGGTCAACCCCGGCGAGCGCGTCCCCATCGACGGGGTGGTGCTGGAGGGCGCGTCCAGCCTCAACACCGCCGCCCTCACCGGCGAGAGCGCGCCGCGCGACGTGGGCGCGGGCGACGAGATCATCAGCGGCTGCATCAATATGAGCGGCGTACTGCGGATCCGGACCACGAAGGAATTCGGGGAGTCCACGGTGTCGCGCATTCTGGAGCTGGTGGAGAACGCAAGCTCGAACAAGTCCAGGTCTGAGAACTTCATCTCCAGGTTTGCCCGTGTCTATACCCCGGCCGTGTGCTTCGGCGCGCTGGCCCTGGCCCTGCTGCCGCCGCTTGTGCGGCTTATGATGGGCCTTGACCCCCTGTTCGGGGACTGGGCTTACCGGGCACTGACCTTCCTGGTCATCAGCTGCCCCTGTGCGCTGGTGATCTCCATTCCGCTCAGCTTCTTCGCCGGGATCGGCGGAGCCAGCCGCGAGGGCATCCTCATCAAGGGCTCGAACTATCTGGAGACGCTGTCAAAGGTCAAGACCGTCGTCTTCGACAAGACCGGCACCATCACGAAGGGCGTGTTCGAGGTCAGCGGCGTCCACCACAGCGACAGGGACGAGGCGGAGATCATCGAGTACGCCGCCCACGCGGAGTGCGCGTCCTCCCACCCGATCAGCCGCAGCCTTGTGCGCCGCTACGGAAAGGAGCCAGACCGCGCGCGGGTGAAGGATATTGAAGAGATCAGCGGCCACGGCGTCACCGCTACGGTGGACGGCGTGTCGGTCGCGGCGGGCAACGACAAGCTGATGCAGCGCCTCGGCGTGGAGTACATCCCCTGCGGCAGCGCCGGGACCGTCATCCATGTGGCCCTCGACGGGCAGTACGCGGGGCACATCCTCATTTCCGACCTTGAGAAGGAGGACATCCGCGAGGCACTGGCTGCCCTGCGTGAGGCGGGCGTTACCCGTACCGTCATGCTCACCGGCGACGCGGAGAGCGCGGCGAAGCAGGTGGCCGAGCGCGTCGGCATCGACGAGTATCACAGCGGCCTGCTGCCGGGGGACAAGGTGACGATCGTAGAGAAGCTGCTCAAAGAGCTCGGCGGCAGCGGCAGGCTCGCCTTCGTGGGCGACGGCATCAACGACGCGCCGGTCCTCTCCCGCGCGGACATCGGCATCGCGATGGGGGCTCTCGGCTCCGACGCCGCGATCGAGGCCGCCGACGTGGTTCTCATGGACGACGACCCGATGAAAATTTCCCGGGCAATCAAAATCTCCCGCAAGTGCCTGCGTATCGTGTATCAGAATATTATCTTCGCGCTGGCGGTCAAGCTCGTCTGCCTGCTGCTGGGCGCGCTGGGGCTTGCAGGCATGTGGGCCGCGATCTTCGCCGACGTCGGCGTGATGGTGCTGGCGGTTCTGAACGCCATGCGCGCGCTGGACACGAAGCGAGTATAAAAAATAGAAACGCCGTAGGGGCCGATGCCCTCATCGGCCCGCCGTTTCGCGACAATGCGCGTTTTTCGGCGGGTCGATCTGGGGATCGACCCCTACGGTCGTTTTAAAACACGACGTGTATGACGCCGTAGGTGACAAGGGTCATAATGGCGGCCGCGACGCAGACGCCGATCATAATGACGGGCACCGCCCTGGAAGTCGGAATGTCCAGCAGCGCCGCGATCAGCGAGCCGGTCCACGCCCCCGTGCCGGGCAGCGGGATCGCCACGAACAGGAGCAGCGCCCAGTGGCCGTATTCCCGCACGGTGTCGCCCTTGGTGTCAGCGCGCGTCTCCATCCTGGTTACCAGCGCGTCCAGCTTCGGCATGTGCTTTCGCATCCATTCAAAGATGCGCTTGATATAGACGATGATGAAGGGTACCGGGATCATGTTCCCGAGCAGGGCCGCCATCAGCGCCAGAGGATATTCAAGCCCCAGTGCGATCCCATAGGGTAGGCCGAGACGCAGCTCTCCTACCGGGAGCATGGACAGAAAAAAGGTTGCGCACATCTTGCCGGCGTCCGTGCCGGTCAGCCAGTCAAACATTCAAACAACTCCGTCTTTTTGCAGAAATATTGCGCGCATTATACCACGCAAATATGAATAATGCAAGTATCGTTCAGGTGTTCAGCAGCGCCGCGGCGGCGGAGCCGGGCAGGGTTGTCTCCTGGCCGACATGCAGCTCGAAGTCGATGCCGCGCTTTTCGGTGCCGTAGAGTGTCAGCAGGCGCTCAAGCTCCGGACGATAGCAGCGGCCCTTCTGGACAAGCGAGCCCTCCGCCAGCATGCACACGGGCTTGCCGCGGCCGCCGATGAGCTCGGCCAGGGCGAGGAGGTTGACGCACATGCACCTTGCGGAGCGGTGGAAGAGGGCGCGGCTGAGCGTCTGGGCAAAGCTGTGGTCGTCCTGATCGCCGCCCAGCATTTCAAAGCCCTCGCCGCAGGCCCAGGCGTCAATAACGGCGGAGTCGAAGACCGGCAGGGCGCGGACTTTTTCGGCGCAGTCGGCGCTGAGAAGTCCCTCGTCGGCGGCAGCGTTGAGCATGAGATGGCAGATCTCGCCGAGATA
Organism: uncultured Eubacteriales bacterium; assembly: GCA_900319695.1. Classification (GTDB taxonomy): domain Bacteria; phylum Bacillota; class Clostridia; order Oscillospirales; family Oscillospiraceae; genus Limivicinus. The sequence goes on along the minus strand of ONPN01000012.1, from coordinate 10,901 downwards.
GACGCCCGCAGTCAGCTTCTCAAAGTGCTTCTGACCGGGGTTGTGGCTCTCCTCATCCAGGGCGCGGTCGAAGTCTCCGCCCTTGATGCCGTCGTACTTGCCGGATTCGAGGTTGACGATCATGCCGCGATCCCCGCTCAGCCCCAGCTTGCCAATGGCGGAGACGGGCAGGGACACACAGGTGTTGGTGCCGGTGCCGCTGACCTGGCCGATGAAGCCCGCGTACTGGGACTTGTCGAGTCCGACCGCCATGCCGAGCAGAACGGCCACCGTGTCGTTGAGGATGACGGCACGCTTGCCGGTGATGCCCCGGCGTTCCAGCTCCGCTACGAGGGACGCGCCGATGAGCTGCCCCTCGCAGCCTGTGACGACGACCTCTTTATCAATGGTGATGACGCGGCCGTCCATCTCCGGGGTGATGGTAGCGGCGTAGGAGAAGCAGAAGCCGATGACGTCGGCCCGGTCCATGAGCGGCTCCACCGCATCGGCGGTAAAGCGGATGAACTCCTCCCAGGTGCAGGGGGCCTCGGTGCCGGGCATTTTGCGTTTGATCATGTCGCTGACCACAAAGCCGGTGGGCTGGAAGCTCACCAGCGCGCTGCGGAAGTTGGTGCCGCCCGCGTCGATGACAGCGGCGCTGACGCCGGGCTCAAGCTGGCCGTCGTTGGAGAGATAGGTCGGGATCATGTCCATGGAGCAGGCCTCGCCCGCAAGGCCGCTGCGCATTTCGGTGAGCATGCGGTAGATATACACGTCGGGGTCGATCTGCTCGGGAGCCATGCCGTGGCGCGTCAGAAATTCAAGGGCTTTCTCGTTTGTCATCTTCTCTACAGTCCTTCCCTGTTTTTCATGTTTTATCCATACAAAATCCTCGCCGCTCACGCGGCAACCGGATTTCATGCACATGTAAATCCCCATGAATCAGCTTTTATTCATTGTGGCGAGGCTTGCCGCATGGGGATTTACTATAAAAGCTGACGCCTTTATAGTAATGATTGAGCGTGCGAAATCCTCGCCGCTCATGCGGCAACCGGATTTCATGCACAAGTAAATCCCCATGAATCAACTTTTATTCATGGTGGCAAGGCTTGCCGCATGGGGGATTTACTATAAAAGCTGACGCCTTTATAGGTTTTTTTGAGCGTGCGAAATCCTCGCCGCTCATGCGGCAACCGGATTTCATGCACATGTAAATCCCCATGAATCAGCTTTTATTCATGGTGGCGAGGCTTGCCGCATGGGGGATTTACTTTTCCTTCACAGATTCCATGAGACCCGCGGCAAGGCCCGCGACGCTCTGGATCTCGCTGGGGATGATGATCTTGGTCGCCTGTCCGTTGGCTGCGCTGGCGAAGGCCTCCATGGCCTTGAGCTTGATCACGGCCTCGGAGGGGGCGGCCTCATTGATGAGGCGGATGCCCTCGGCCGTCGCGGTCTGGACCTTGAGGATGGCCTCGGCCTGGCCTTCGGCCTCGAGGATCTGCTGCTGCTTCTTGGCGTCGGCGCGCAGGATGGCAGACTCCTTCTCGCCCTCGGCCTCGAGGATGGCGGCGCGCTTTTCGCCCTCGGCGCGAAGGATGGACTCACGCCGCTCGCGCTCGGCCTTCATCTGCTTCTCCATGGCGTTCTGGATCTCCTTGGGCGGCAGGATGTTCTTGAGCTCCACGCGGTTGACCTTGATGCCCCAGGGGTCGGTGGCCTCGTCCAGGATGGAGCGCATCTTGGAGTTGATGATGTCGCGGCTGGTGAGGCACTGGTCGAGCTCCAGGTCGCCGATGATGTTACGAAGCGTTGTGGCGGAGAGGTTCTCGATGGCGAGCATGGGCTGCTCGATACCGTAGGTGTAAAGGCGCGGGTCGGTGATCTGGAAGTAGACAACGGTGTCGATCTGCATGGTGACATTGTCCTTCGTGATCACGGGCTGGGGCGGGAAGTCGGCCACCTGCTCCTTGAGGGAGACGACCTTGGCGATGCGCTCCACAAAGGGGAGTTTAAAGTGAATGCCGACGTTCCAGGTGGTCTTATATGCGCCGAGAAACTCAATGACATAGGCGCGGGCCTGCTGGACGATACGGATGCAGCGCACGGCGATGAAGATGACCACCAGCAGAAGGATGGCAGCGGGAATCATAGAGTTCATGTTCATACCTCCAAATCAGTTTTTGGTTTTTTCCACGATCAGTTTGACGCCCTCGATGCGCACGACGCGCAGGACGGCGCCCTTTTCGGCTTTTCCGTCGGCCTCACACATGCGTGCGGTCCAGATCTTGCCGCCGACGCTCACCGCGCCCCGGCCGAGCACATTGTCGATGGCCTCCGTCACCACGCAGTCCTGGCCGATGGCCATGTCCGCGTTGGTGCGGACGGCACGGGCGTTGACGTATCTCTTTGCCAGCGGCCTTGTCAGGATCAGACTCACGACAGAGACCAGCGCAAACCACACAAGCTGCAGCCAGAGCGGCGCGCCGAGCATGGCCGAAACCATGGCGGCCAGCGCCCCGAGGGCAAACCAGATGGACACCAGACCGGGAGCCAGCCCCTCGACGATCAGCAGAATGATCGCCGCCGCCAGCCAGACCATATTCATGCTCAATTCATAGACGAATGTCAACACTGTCCCTCCTCTCCGCGGGTCAAGCCCACTTCTTCAAAATGTCTACTATATTATAGTATTAACCCGTCGATTTCGCAAGGGTAATCCTTGGCGCTCTGTTGAATTTTCGGTGAACTTCTCGGATTGCCTCTTTACTTTTTCAGTGTAAAGATGTAAAGTATAAAATCGTAGAGCCGATGCGCCGTGAAACGTGGGCGCAAGATGGATGGAGGTTACTATGAACAAGCAAGCCAGAAAGCCCCGCAATGAGAAGATGTACGAGGCGATCCTCTCCCTGAAAACCATGGATGAGTGCATGCGCTTCTTTGACGATCTGTGCACCGTGTCCGAGCTCATGGCCATGGAGCAGCGCTATCAGGTCGCGTCCTGTCTCAACGACGGGATGATCTACAACGACATTCTGGCCCAGACCGGCGCGTCCAGCGCCACCATCAGCCGCGTCAACCGCTCCCTCCAGTACGGAAAAGGCGGCTACGCCGTCGTGTTCGAGCGGCTCAAGGAGCAGGAGACGTGAGCAGCTACGACGCCCTCGCCCCCTGGTACGATCAGCTCACGGGCGACGTGCCGTACAGGGAAATCGCGGACTTTTACGAGCGAGCCTTCCGCGCCGACGGGGGCGAGTTCAGGCTGCTGCTGGATCTCTGCTGCGGCACCGGGTCCATGACCTGGGAGCTCGCCGCGCGCGGCTATGAGATGATCGCGGCCGACCGCTCGCCCGACATGCTGATGCAGGCCCAGAACAAGCGGCGGGACTGCGCCGTCCCTCCCCTCTTCCTCTGCCAGAGCGCGGAGGAGCTGGATCTCTACGGCACGGTGGACGCGGCAGTCTGCTGTCTCGACGGCTTCAACTATCTTTCGCTCGATGCGCTGCGGGAGGCGTTTCGCCGCCTGCATCTCTTTGTCCGTCCGGGCGGCCTGCTGCTCTTTGACATCCGCACGCCGGATTTTCTGCGGGGTCTGGACGGGCAGATCTTTGTCGATGAGAAGGACGACGTGCTCTGCCTCTGGCGGGCTGACTTCGACGAGGAGGCGGGCGCGCTGATCTACGGCATGGATCTCTTCGAGCGCCGGGGCCGCCTCTGGGCACGCAGCGGCGAGGAACATGTGGAGTACGCCCACGAGCCGGAGACGCTGCGCTCCATGCTGGAGGCGGCCGGCTTTACGGATGTGCGCCTTTTGAGCGACGGGCCCCAGGGTGACGCCGGGAGACTCTATATCATTTCAAGAAGGGACGAACATGGATAAAATCATCAGAGCAACCGCGGCGGACGGCATGATCAAGATGGCCGTCATCACCGCGAGAGATACCGTTGAACGGGCAAGGCAGATCCACAGCCTCTCCCCCACCGCCTGCGCCGCTCTCGGACGGACGCTGTGCGGGGCCTCCCTGCTGGGCCAGGCCATGAAGGAGGAGAAGGCCAGTCTCACCATCCGCATCAATGGCGGCGGCCCCATCGGCAGCGTCGTCGCGGTCTCGGACCGCGAGGGCAACGTGCGCGGCTATGTGGACAATCCCTCCTGTGTACTGCCGCTGCGCGCCGACGGCAAGCTCAATGTCGGCGGAGCCGTGGGCCGGGACGGGATGCTGACCGTCAGCCGCGACATCGGCCTGCGCGAGCCCTACATCGGCTCGGTGGAGCTTGTCAGCGGCGAGATCGCCGAGGACCTGACCGCGTACCTGTTGGAGAGCGAACAGGTCCCCTCCGCCTGCGCTTTGGGCGTACTGGTGGACACCGATCTCACGATTCGCGCGGCGGGCGGCTTCATCGTGCAGCTCATGCCAGGCGCGGAGGATGAGCTGATCGAAAAGCTGGAGGACAACATCTTTCTCATGGACCAGCTCACGACCGTGCTCGATGAGGACGGGACAGATGCGATCTTTGCCCAGGTGCTGCGCGGCTTCGACTGGCACGTTGTCGGCGAGTACCCGGTGGAATACCGCTGCTATTGCAGCCGGGAGCGCGTGGAGCAGGCCCTCACGGTCATTGAGCCGAACGAGCTGAGGGAGATCATCGCCGAGGGGAAGGAGATTTCCGTCTCCTGCCAGTTCTGCGACCGGACCTACGCCTTTGCGCCCGCGGAGCTGGAGGCCTTTTTGAAGTCTTCGGAGAATAATTTGAAAAAATGAAAATTCATGCTTGACAAATCCGGGATTATTTAGTATTATAACGAAGCTGTGACGCGGGAGCATAGCTCAGCTGGTTAGAGCACCTGCCTTACAAGCAGGGGGTCACTGGTTCGAGTCCAGTTGTTCCCACCATGTTCCCTTCTCACAGGATTCGCCTCGGTAGCTCAGTAGGTAGAGCAGCGGACTGAAAATCCGCGTGTCGCCAGTTCGACTCTGGCCTGAGGCACCATCCGCGGCTTTAGCTCATCCGGTAGAGCGCCACCTTGCCAAGGTGGAGGTAGCGAGTTCGAGCCTCGTAAGCCGCTCCACACAAAACGATTTGCGGACATATCTGTCCGCAAATCGAATATATGGCGCCATAGCCAAGTGGTAAGGCACGGGACTGCAAATCCCTGACCCCCGGTTCAAGTCCGGGTGGCGCCTCCAAGAAAAGAAGCATCTGCCCGTCAGATGTTTCTTTTTTTGCTGCAAAGATACGAACAGAACGGCGGGCCTAACTTCGGCCCACCGTCTTAGTTTATTCTTTTTCTGTTATGCGAGCTCCAGCGCCTTGTCGGTGAGCTTCTTTGAAAAGCTCGCCGCCAGTTCCGCGTTCAGATCCGGGCTTTCAAGCAGCGCATCGAAAAGCATCTCCAAACGCGCCGCCCCGCCGCTGAAGACGTTTTCCGCATAGTAGTCTGCGCCGTTGAGCTTTGCCTCGTACAATCTGCCGTAGGACTTCCCGCTGCGGGCAAAGCCGCTCTCGGCAATGGCGCCCTTAGCCAGAAGCCGGTTGAGCAGAATGTGAATGGAATTGTCTTTCCAGTTCTTATCAACCGACAGATCCAGGATCTCTCCCCTGGTGAGGGGTCTGCCCGCCTGCCAGATCACATTCATGATTTCAAGCTCGCTTTTGGTTAATTCCATGAATACCCCTTCTCTCTCCGTCCGGAGCAACTCCGCACGATAAATCAGCATATGAACATTGTATATTATTTGTTCCTATTCTATGTCCATAATTACATGTTGTCAAGTACATAAATACTAAAAAAGTGTGAAGCTAACTTGACTGTTAAGGGATATTACTCAAAAATTATGTCAAAAATGTACCGTATTTCAGAAAAACACTTATGCCTTTCCGACCTGCGCACGAACAACAGCGTTTGAAAAATGCACTTTTATGATTTTTTCAAGTCTTCTATAGAACATTTTCTCCGACAACCGAGATCCCCCGGCTTTTCAGCAGTTCCGCCGTTACGCCGTCTCCCGGTATGAGCGTTCCGGAAAAGCTGCCGTCGTAGATCATGCCGCTGCCGCAGGAGGGGCTGTTGCACTTGAGCAGGGCGCGCTTCGCCCCGTACCGTTCCGCGAGACGCAGGGTGAGCGCCGCGCCCTTTTGAAAGGCCGCCGTCACGTCGCGCCCGTCGCGGCTGACAACGCGCTCTCCTCTGCGCTCGCTGGGTTCGCGCGGGGTCGGGAGTCCGCCCGCCGTCTCCGGGCAGACCGGGATCAGGCGGAAGCTCCGGCGCAGAGCGTCAAGCGTCTCCGGCGGCAGGGCGTTGTTCCCGCCGCTGTACTTGCAGTCAAAGCCCATGAGGCAGGCGCTTACAAGCAGGACTTCCATTCCGCTTACCTCCGCATGCTCAGGCCGAGGAAAGCCCCGCAGAGGCCGCCGATGATGTGTGTGAGCTGGGAGACGTTGTCCGCCAGGGTGACGCCGCTGACCACCTCGCCCCCGACATAGAGGATCAGCACCAGAATCAGCGTCAGGGGGATGCATCCCTCGCGCATACCGGCAAGGGAAGACATGACGATCATCATAAACACAATGCCGGACGCGCCCATCAGGGCCGTGCGCGGAAAGAAGAGCCAGTGAACCAGGCCCGAAACCAGCGCGGTGAAGACGATGGCCCAGAAGAGCGGGCGGCTGCCGTAGCGCTCCTCCAGCGGCGGACCGACCACAAGAACCATCATCATGTTGCCGATATAGTGCGAGTAGTCCGCGTGGCCCAGGACGTGCAGCACGAAGCGGGGGTAGGTGCCCAGGTCGTTGAAGGTGGAGCGGTATACGCTGAAGAGGGCACGGGTGCTGCGCCCGCCGGTAAAGCGGTCGAGAAACAGGACGCCGAGGCTTAGAAGCGCAAAGCTCAGGACGACCGGGGCGTTATACTGGATGCGGATGCCGCCGCGTCTCATGCGTCACACTCCAGCGCGGACAGAGCCTCGTCATAGTACGACTTGGTGCGCGCGTCGAAGCAGACCATGCGCACAAGCTCAATCTCCGGATGGGAGTCGAGGTAGACCGCGATGGTGCCGACGGCGATCTTCGCCGCCTTGTCCAGCGGGAAGTGATAGACGCCGGTGCTGATGGAGGGAAAGGCCACGGTCTTGCAGCCGTGCTCGGACGCGAGGCACAGGCAGCTCAGATAGCAGGAGGCGAGCAGCTCCTCTTCGTGATGCTGTCCGCCGTACCAGATCGGGCCGGGGGTGTGCAAAACATACTTTGCCGGGAGGCGGTAGCCTTTGGTGATCTTGGCCTCGCCGGTGCGGCAGCCGTTCAGGGTGCGGCACTCGGCCAGAAGCTCCGGCCCGGCCGCGCGGTGGATGGCGCCGTCCACCCCTCCCCCGCCGAGCAGCGAGGTGTTGGCTGCGTTGGCGATTGCGTCGACATGCTGCTTCGTAATGTCGCCCTGTACGATCTCAATGCGCGTCTTCATGCTGTGACCTCCTTATGATTTCATATCTTCAAAAATAAAACAGCCCGCCAAGGCGGACTGTTTTGGTGACCCGTACGGGACTCCCCGCCTGCGGGCGGGCCGCCTCGCGGCTCTGACGTGCCCCCGGCACGTCATTCACTGCCGCTCGGTTCGAGTCCCGCGTCTGAATATTCAAAACAAAACAGCCCGCACAGGCGGACTGTTTTGTTTTGGTGACCCGTACGGGACTCGAACCCATGTTACCGCCGTGAAAGGGCGGTGTCTTAACCACTTGACCAACGGGCCATATAAAAAGCGCAGCAGCAAGCTGCTGCGCTCTGGTAGCGGCACCTGGATTCGAACCGGGGACACTTCGGGTATGAACCGAATGCTCTGGCCAACTGAGCTATGCCGCCATGTGCTGTATGAACAGCAAAAGAAATATACCAGATTAGCGCCGGAATGTCAACACCCAACAGAAATTTTTTTATTTTTTCAAAAACGAAAAGTTTCTCTTGAAATTGGCGGGAAGCTGTGGTAATATAGACGAGCTTCGGAGGGTTAGCTCAGCTGGTTAGAGCGTCCGCCTCACACGCGGAAGGTCGACGGTTCGAGTCCGCCACTCTCCACCAAAAAAACGACGTGTTTCGGCACGTCGTTTTTTGTTGGTGAAGAGCGGCTGCGCAAACTGATCCGCGCGGCGGGGCCCATTGGACTTGAAAGACATCCCTCCCGGCTTTCTTTCACAATATCTTCCATCCCGAAAGCTTGAGATTGCGGCATCTTTAGTATGCGCATCAGGCAAGCTGAAAACCGCTGACACAGATCGGCGGTTTTTCTGCGTTATGGCAAGCCCCTCAGAACATGTCTCCAAGTTGTTGTAATTTTGAAATCTCCGTGATATACTGCATTTATCTATTCAAAATGCGGAGGTAATGCCATGTCTGCCACGATTCTTGATGACGCCCGCAGAACCCACAGTCTGGGCGTGCTGTTCATGGACGAGAGCGCCAAGGGCCTGACGCACCCCTTCTTTGCGTCGGTGCTGAACGCCTTCAAGATGGCGGCTGAGGCGGGAGGCTATGACGTCACCTTTATCAACCACCGCATCGGCGGGGACATCCTGACCTATCTCGAATACTGCCGGTACCGCAAGCTCGACGGCGTGTGCATCGCGTGCATCGACTTTGAAGACCCCCAGGTTACGGAGCTTGTGAAAAGCAATATCCCCTGCGTCACGGTGGATCATATCTACCGCCGCATTCCGGCGGTCCTGTCGGACAACGAACACGGCGTGCAGCGGCTGGTGGAGTACGCCATCGCCATGGGCCACAAAAAAATTGCCATGATTCACGGACACAACAACTCTGTCGTCACCCGCACCAGGATCGGGCAGTTTTATCAGACTATGCAGTTTCACAGTCTTTCCGTCCCGGAGGACTATGTCAGAGGCGGCCTGTACGGCGACATTGAGATGACACGCGGCCTCGTCAGTGAGCTGCTTCGTCTCCCGGATCGGCCAAGCTGCATCCTGCTGCCGGACGATCTGTGCTATCTGGGCGCGCAGGAGGCTGCGCGGGAGCTGGGGCTGCGCATCCCGGAGGACGTCTCCTTCGCGGGGTATGACGGCATCCCTGTCATGCAGTCGATCAAGCCCAGGCTGACTACAGTGCGCCAGAAAAGCGATGAAATCGGGATGGAGGCCGCGAGACTGCTGATCGCCAAGATCGAAGACCCAGGCAGCGTGGGCTGGATGCCCGTTTTCGTGCCGGTCGAGCTGCTTGAGGGCGGCACCGTCGGCAGAGTGGAATAAGTACCGCGGGGTTGTCCGAAAGACAGCCCCTGTTTCCTATCCTTTGTAAAGGCAGGTGCGTTCTCATGGAGCAGACCCCTGAGCTCATATGCGTCGGGACGGCGCTGGTGGACTCCATCATCAAGGGCTTCGACCCCGAGCCGATCTCCGCGTCCGGCTTCCGCGCCGTGTCCGGGTCGCTGAACGTCGGCGGCGAGGCCGTCAATGAGGCGATGGCGGCGGCGAAGCTCGGCGTCAGAACTGCGATCCTCTGCGCCCTCGGCGCGGATCAGGCGGGCGACATGGTCAGCGGGGCGCTGGAGCGCTGCGGCGTGGGGCTTGATCTCATTGTCCGTTCCGCGGAGCACCCGACGCCCGTCACCACGATGTTTGTAAACGACGACGGGACGCGCAAATCCATCACGAACGAGGCCCACCGCCATAACTTTCACCCCGAGCGGTACAGCGAAAAACTCGCCGGAGCGCGGGCGCTGATCCTCGGCTCTCTGTTTCGCGCGCCGTTTGACGATCCGGCGATCATCCGCAGTGTGCTCAGCGCAGCGAAGGAGGCGGGGCAGACTGTCTTTGCGGACACCAAGCTGCCGAACTTCCGCTTTCTGAAGCTGGATGACATCCGTGATTCTCTGCCGCTGATCGACTTTATTACGCCGAACGAGGACGAGGCCCGCTATTACTCCGGGAAAACGGAGCCTGCGGAGATGGCCGGGGTCTTCCTTGATTACGGCGTTCGGAACGTCATCATCAAGCTCGGCGGGAAGGGCTGCTATTTCCGGAACCGGGAGGGCGAACTGTTCCTACCGCCCTGTGAGATTACCGCCGTCGACGCCACGGGGGCGGGCGACAATTTCGTTGCGGGCTTCGCCGTGGAGATCCTGCGCGGGGCGGAGCTGCCCGAGGCGCTGCGCTTTGCCAACGCCTGTGGGGCGATCTGCACCACCGCCGTCGGCGCAGGGACGGCTCTCAAAAGCCGGGAGCAGGTTTTGGCGTTTCTTGAGGCACAGAGATAGGCCATGGACTTTCTCTGTCATATTCTCTCCCCGCTCGGCGGCCTTACGCTCGCGAGCGACGGGGAGGCGCTGACTGGGCTGTGGTTTGACGGTCAGGCCCATTTTGGGGCTGGGCTCTCCGACGTGCGGGAGGAAAGGTCGCTGCCGGTCTTTGACGAGGTCCGGCGCTGGCTGGCGCTCTATTTTGACGGGCGGCAGCCGGACTTTACGCCGCCGCTCTGCCCGCGGGGCACGGCCTTTCAGCGGGCGGTGTGGGATGCGCTTTTGGACATTCCTTACGGTCAGACGACGACTTACGGAGAGCTCGCCCGACGCCTGGGCGGCGCGTCGGCCAGGGCCGTCGGCGGCGCGGTGGGGCGAAATCCCGTCTCGATCATCATTCCCTGCCACCGGGTGCTGGGGGCCGACGGACGACTCACCGGCTACGCGGGCGGGCTTGAGCGCAAGCGGTATCTGCTGCGGCTCGAGGGCGTGGCGTTTCGTGAATAAAAGGGGCCGATGCCCACATCGGCCCGCCTTATCACGCAGCATGGCGTTGATCGGCGGGTCGATCTGGGGATCGACCCCTTGTATTATAGAGAAGTAGTTTTTGCGACTCAATTTGAGTTCATGTGCTACACTGTAGAGGATGCTGTGGATTGGTTGTCGCCCCCTACCGCATGAC
>ONPN01000056.1 GCA_900319695.1 uncultured Eubacteriales bacterium | reverse complement strand
CACCGTGCTGCTGGAGATCGACGGCTCCGCCATCAACTACAGCCTCAAGGCCGGTGAGAAGATGCTCATCTCCACGGGCCACCTCGCCATGATGGAGCAGTCCGTGAGCATGGATATTCAGTCGATCAAGGGCGTGAAGAACGCGCTCTTCGGCGGCGAAGACCTCTTTAACACCGTCGTCACCGGCCCGGGCGTCGTGACCGTGCAGACCATGCCGATGTCCAACTTCGCCGCAGCCGTCGCCAAGCTCATCCCCATGCCCTCCGGCAACAAGTAATTCGCCGCAAAATAAACGAAAAAGCATAAAAAAGGAGTAAATCCTCATCGGCTTTGTCGCCTGGTACGTTCTCCAGGTCGTTGCGGACTGGAAAATCTTCAGCAAGGCCGGTAAACCCGGCATCCTCGCCTTCATCCCCATCGTGAACGTCTTCACCGAATACAGCATCTGCTGGTCCAGCGTCATGGGCGTCGTCTATCTCATCTGCGTCGGCGTTACGAGCTATGTCAACGGCGTCCAGGAACCGAGCTCGACCCTCACCATGATCTCCGGTGCCGCCGGCATCGCCGCGTTCGTGCTGCATGTCATGCAGAGCATCAAGCTCGCCAAGTCCTTCGGCAAGGGCGTCGGCTACGGCATCTTCCTCATTATCCTTGGACCTCTGGCCCGCGTCATTCTCGGCCTCGGCGACAGCGAGTATATCGGTCAGTACTGAGTTCACGACAGGAGATAACAGTATTCCATGAAGAGACGCCAGCCAAAAAGCGACGCTGAGAAAAGGTACGGACGGAAACTCCGCCTGAGAAAGCTCCGCCTCTATGCGGTGCTGCTGCTCTCGTCCGTGCTGGTATTCCTGCTGTCTATACGGCTGCTCGACAACAGCAACAGCGCCCGTCTGGAGCCCCAGATCGACAGGGCTGTGGTTCAGGTGGCCAAGCTCCTGCCGCAGCTGGAGCAAAACGAAGAGGCGCTGCGGGGGGCCTACCGGCAGATGACAGAGAGCTGGGAGGAGCTTTTGAGCCACGACGCTTTTTCCGATGTGGACTTTGCCCTGCCGGACGAGGCGGAGCTGGAGGAGATCGTCGGTGACACCCTCTCCTGGATGAACCGGGTCACCAAGCTGAAGGTCGGACGCGACGGGTTTATGTTTGTCGTCGACAAGGAGACAAGCCGCATCCTCGCCCATCCGGACGAGAACTATGTGGGGCGTCTCTTCCAGCCCTTTGAGCAGCTCGAAGAGGATGAGGTCATTGCCATCAGCTCCATCAGGCGCTGGACAAAACCCGAAAGTCTGGAACTGAAGCTCGGCATGATGGAGCCGTACAAGCTGGCCGCCAGCAGAGTCCATACCTTCGATGATTTCATCGATTATATGCGTATGTCTCTGATTGGCTGTGTGATGGACTATGGGGACGCCTACATCGTCTGTGGGGTTCCTGTTCTGGAGTGGGCGTCGTACATTGCCGTAAACGCGCTGGTCTTTACCCTCATCTTTGTGATCCTGATGTGGCTGCTCATCAAATGGATCTCGCTGGTGACGGAGCTGCGGCGGGAATCGGTGAGGGAATTACGCCTGAAGCTGATCTGTTACGCGGCTCTCTCCTGCGCCGTGATGTTCGGCGCGTGCTGGTATATCCTGGTTCTGGCGGATGTGACCAACGATCTCCAGACTATGGACAAGCACGCGGACGCGGCGGTGGAAACGCTGAACACCTATCGGGAGCAGCGCGAAAAGCTCAACAGCTTTCTGGATGAATACTACGAGACCCAGTGCTGGCTGGCAGGTCAGGTCGTGACAAAGACGGGCAGGGACAAGCTGACCCGGCACGACATGCAGCATTACGCCGACGACCTCAAGGTGAAATACATCTATGTGTTCGATCAGCGGGGCCGGGTCGTCGTCACCAATTCCCCCTATGACCACTACAGCCTCAGCGACGATCCGGCCGACCCCTCCTATGAGTTTCGGGCGCTGCTGGACGGCGTGTTCGGCGTGGTGCAGGATCCCGCTCTCGATGATCGCTTCTCTGAGAACGTCCAGTATATCGGCGTCAGCCTGCGCAGCGAAGAGGATCTGTGCGACGGCTTCGTGATGATTGCCGTAGACCCGGCGCTGCGGGACGATCTGATCAGCCCGCTTACCGTCGATACGGTTCTGTCCAATATGATCATCGGCCTGCCGGAGCACGCCATCGCCGTCGATAAGGCGACGCTGGACATCATTGCCACGACAGGCATCGGCTTCAAGGACGAGAGCGTCGAGGAGCTGGGGATACGGAAAGAGAACCTCACGGAGGATTTCAGCGGCTTTTTAAAGATCAACGGTCAGACCTACTATGCCGGCGTCAGCGAGACGGAGGATCTGTATCTCGTGCCCATCGTGCGGCGCACGGCGACGCTGGACAATCTCCTTGTCTCTCTTCGCCTGACGCTCTGCACGGCGGTCACGGCGCTCATCATCCTCCTGCTCACGCTGTGCGGGTATCAGCGGGTCGTGCTGGACGGCGCGCCCGCCGAGGAGGAAGAGAAAGCGCCGGAGGCGGAGGGAGAGACGTCCGGCCGCGGCCTGTTCTCGGGCCTTTCCGATCTCTTCTCCGTCCAGGATAAATGGGGCCTGGAGGAGCGCTGGGGCATGGAGAGCATTCCCAGGAGCAAGCAGACCCCGGAGCAGCGGATCAGACGCATCGTCTACCGGCTGCTGCTGGTGTTCTGTCTGGGCGTCCTGCTGCCCACGCTCTACGCGAGCCTCGATCAAAGCGGAAGAGTCATGGAGCTGGGAAATCTGGCCTACGTCATGTCCGGCAACTGGCAGAAGGGATTTAACATCTTCGCGCTGACCGCCTGCGTCTTCCTGCTGTGCGCCATGTATGTGTCGGTGGTGCTGCTCAACCGCCTCCTCTACCTCATCGCCCGCGTCTCCGACATGCGGGTGGAGACGGTTTGCCTGCTGCTGAAAAACGCGCTGAAATACATCTGCGTGGTCATCTTCGTCTATTACGGGCTGGCACAGTTCGGCGTGGACACCAGGACGCTGCTGGCCTCGGCGGGCATCCTCTCGCTGATGATCAGCTTCGGCGCCAAGGATCTGGTGAGCGACATCATCGCGGGCTTCTTCACCCTGGTGGAGGGCAGCTACAAGGTGGGCGACTTCATCACCGCGGGAAGCTGGTACGGCACGGTGACGGAGATCGGCCTGCGCACCACAAAGGTCAGCTTCTTCGGGGACACGAAGGTCTTCAACAACTCCTCCCTGCGGGACATCGTCAACAGCGACGGCAAGGTCGCCCGTATGGTGCTGAACCCGCCTGTCTCCTATGAGGCGGATCTGCTCAAGCTGGAGGCGATCCTTGAGGAGGAACTGCCGAAAATGATGGACAAGATTCCGGGCCTTGTAAAGCCGCCCCAGTATGAGGGCGTGGAGTCCTTCGGGGACAGCGCCGTCAATCTCAGAATTGCCATCTATGTGGAGCCCGGCGTCCGCTACCCGGCGCTGCGGGCCCTGAACCGGGAGGTCAAGCTGATGTTTGACCGCAGAGGCATTGAGATCCCCTACAGTCAGATCGTGGTACGCCACGCGCAGGAGAGCGGCGAAAACCGGGAGCCGCCCATTATCTGATATGAAGGGAGACCCCGTCTTCCCATCATATACATTCTTTGCGACAAACTTCAAAATCAGAAAGGAAATGAACATGAAAAAAATCATCGCCATTGCCCTCGCCCTCGTGATGGTGCTCTCGCTGAGCGTCAGCGCCTGGGCCGACAACGTCGACACCGACGACCTTGTCAAACAGCTCACCCTGATCAAAAACAGCTTCAATACGCTCAAGCAGTCTGACAATCCCACCGTATGGTACTATGCCGTCACGGATCTGGACCACAACGGACGGGTTGAGCTGCTGGCTGCCACCACCACGGACGACGGCGAGAACGATGCCAAGCTCAAGGCCTGGGAGGTCAGCGAGGACCGCAACACCCTCGCGTCCCTCAAGCTCGCCTTCGACCTGGATCAGGACGGCACCCTGATGGTGAACGACGAATTCTTCAACCTCATGACCGACAGCGCAGACACCTATTATGACGCGACGAACCATGCCACCTACTATGTCTTCACCAACTTTGCCGAGGTCAGCGAGGATCTCACCGGTGAAGATGCCGCCGCGGCGGGCGGAACCCACTCTGACATGGCGATCACCTTTACCTGCGGCATTTCCAAGTTTAACGACACGATCAACGCCGGCACCCTCGGCATGAAGGTCGTGGAGACCATCGACAACGGCACGCCTCAGGTGACCTGTGTCGATAAGAACAAGAACCCTCTTACCGACGATCAGCTTCTGAACATCGGCTACACCACCTTCAGCGGCCTGCAGCGCAGCAATACCAGCTTCGACTGGTTCAAGGCGAGCGAGGCCACGGATCTCAGCCGCTTTGTGAACAGCTACGCCGTCTTCCTCAACTATGTGGACGCTCCGGAGGAGACGCCCGTCCAGGCGCCTGTTGTCACTGGCCCTGCCGTGTACGTCACCAAGAACCCCTCCAATGAAAACCGCACCGTAGGCGGCACCGCCATCTTCATCGCCTATGCCGCCAACGCCTCCACCGTCAGTTGGAGCTTTGTCGATCCCTACGGCAACGTGAAGACCCCCGCGGAGTTTGTCAGCGCCTGCGGCGGCACCTACAGCGGCGAGAACAGCACGACGTTCAACGTCTACAACGTCAACGCGAGCATGAACGGCTGGGGCGCCTTCGCCACCTTCTACGGCAACAACCAGAGCGCGCGCACCACGACCGCCTACATCTACGTCAGCGGCGGCGTCCAGAGCACGCCCAGACCTCAGACCTATACGAATTACAACAACAATTACGGTCTGACCGAAGAAGAGCAGCTCGCCCTCGGCCTGCTGGTCCTGGCGGCCGCGGAAGAGGAATACTACGGCTACAACGACTGGGGTTACAACGATTGGGATTACTCCTACTACGTTGAGCCCGACTACAGCGATTACTGGGGCGGCGGCTACGACGACTGGGACTACGGCTGGGACGACTACGGCTGGGGCTGGTAATTACCGCGTAACCGCATGATAAGCAACATATGAAGCGGCAAAGGAGCCGTCCCCGGTCAGTGGGCGGCTCCTTTTGCTTTTCATACTAATATCCCCTAACAGAAACAGCATAATCTTTCCGGCAGAATTTGTGCCATACTGCGTTGCTGAACTGGGGAGCACGGCGGGCAGAGACGCCCTTCGGGCGCTCCCCTTATTGAATGGCCTTTCGCTCGCCGCTGGCGCGGCAACCGCGAAAGATGCCGAAAAGCCGCCCGCCGCATGAAAAAAACAGACGCTCCAAACGGAACGTCTGTTGTACGTTTTGATTAACGCTTGCTGAACTGGGGCGCACGGCGGGCAGAGACGCCCTTCGGGCGCTCCCCTTATTGAATGGCCTTTCGCTCGCCGCTGGCGCGGCAACTGCGAAAGATGCCGAAAAGCCGCCCGCCGCATGAAAAAAACAGACGCTCCAAACGGAACGTCTGTTGTACGCTTTGATTAACGCTTGCTGAACTGGGGAGCACGGCGGGCGGCTTTGAGACCGTACTCCTCAAAGCCGTATGACCGGAACCCCTTGGTATGACTTGATTTCTCAGCATCCCAAATCATTTTAACCCCTCCTTAAACCCACCCATTAACCCCTCCTTAAACCCACCCATTTTTATGGTCAATGACCGGCTTTAAGAAGAAATCCCCATCAAGCAGACGAATCCAGCGCTGTCCGCTTTCGCCTAGTTTCGTCGCCGATCAGTGCAACAACGATCTGATTGTAGTCCGCCGTAGGCTGTTTCCGAATGATAAGCCGTGTGCCATTATATATGCCAGCATTGATCATCGAATCTCCGTAGGCAGTGAGAAAATAAAACTCGCCTTTTCCAAATATTGAAGTTGGAAGCTTAACTATCTCTTCGATATTTTCCTCTGCAAATTTGGGCATCCCGCAAGCAATTCTTCCGAGGACAGGTACACGAATGTACTTGCTCGCCTCATCCTGTCCGCGTTTCGTCGTGACAGTTCGCTTTCCTCCATCATAGGAGATAAGCCCTTCATCACGCATATAGGCGATGTACTTTGAGATCGTTCCAGGGGAAAGACCAACTCCAGCAGCGATTTCTGCCATCGACGGTATAACGCCTACGGTGTCCCGATAGTCATCGACGAAAGCCTCAATTGCCTGTATATATTCTGTCTTCTTGTGTTGCATGGCTTCCCTCCTTGCTACATTTGGAATGATATGTTTCCGTTTGACAAGACAAAGTATAACATATTATTTCAAAAAAGCAACAGCATTTTGCGGGCAAAGAGAAGACTTGATACGATATTGTATCAAGTCTCGATAAATGTTCAGCGATTCACTTTTTTGAAGGGCAACTCATTCCATTCGCTCCACTAACGATTTAGCTGCATCCAAAACCATGTTTGCATAGCCATCAACCACATCATCAGGGCCAAGAATCTTCACTTTGCCGCCAAAGCCGAACACCCAACTGTAAAAGATGTGATTTACCGCTGTTTCTGCTGTAACAGAAAAGGTTTCCTCGTCGATCAGGCCAGTATCAACATCTTCTCCAAAGCGGTCTACGACAGCATCCATCACGGAGAAATTGCAAGCAAGTTCCACTGTACGGCGCTCACTGTTGAACATGTGAATCATAGTGGACTTGTACTCATCGGGGTCAAAGTCATCGGGTGCAGGGACAGCGGCTTTGTCCATTATCGTGGGAACATTTGCAATCCTATCAACTCGAAAATTTGCTATAATACTATATTTCTCATAATAGCCAACAACATAATACATGTTGTTCTCCCAAACAAGCGCGTAAGGGCTTAATTCGTAAGGCTCCCCATTTTGACGCAGTTTATGGCGTTTATAGATGTCGTACTCAAAATAGCAGAAAGAAACTCGTTTTTTATTGAGAATTGCCTTGTTTAGAGTGTCTACAATGTAATATATCTGTTCGTTGCTTTGCTTTAGGCGTCCATAGTGGCTTGTCAATTTGAGTAATGCCGAAGCTTCGTGCGCAGGAACAAGCTGCGTGAGCTTTTCTGTAAGCTCCTGGCTTTTCTTTTCCGTGATGAAATTTGCCGCCTGCACAGCATCAATCAGAAGTTTCAGCTCGGCGGACTCAAAAATCCTGCGATCAAAGAAATAGCTGTTTGTTTGTCCTCGCACAACACCAATTTCAAATCCAAAGCGTTCTAATGCATCGACATCCTGGCGAATCCGAGTGCGCTGCGTCTTTATCCCAAATCTTTCGTCCAAGAGATCGACAAGCTGGTATGTTGTTAACGGGTGATCTTCATCTGTCAGCTCATAGAGGAGCTTAAAGAGATACATAGGGCGCAATTTGCTGTCAGTTTCCATTGATAGTGCTCCCTTCCCACATTATTTAATCAAATCATAGCAAACTCCGATAATCAATTCAAGCCCTAATAGCATGATCTGATACGATTTTGTATCAGATCGTGCTTTGATTGTCAGATACTTCTTGACAGTCAATCCTCTCTACAATAAAATGTTATTATGTGGATATTATAGGCTTTAAGGGGGATATGCATGCGAAAGACTGAAGCAACTGTTGATTACAGTCCAATCTCATGGTTCTCGAAGTATTTGGAAATCCTGTATGCCAAGGATGATCTTTGGGAAGAGTTTCAGCATTATGTACGAGAAATTGAGCCAAATCGAGATGCGGACTTCTTTGCTTATAACCGTGATCCAGAATGTGTAGATGCATGGCGACAGATGCTTGAAAACATGGGCGGCGGATTTCCCCTGATGTTCTTTGCGTCTGCATCTTTCCTGCTCTTACGGTATAAGGAAGCCGGGCATGACCTGGATGTCGAGCTTGAGAAAATACATGAAAAAAGCGGCCAGCTTGTAAAATGCCCCATTTGCGGGAGCTACGATGTCGCTCCGATCCTTTATGGGATGCCTGCATATGATGAGGAACTTGAGGCGAAAGAGAAAAACCATGATGTCTTTCTCGGTGGCTGCACGGCTGAAAAAAACGCGGCGAAATACCACTGCTATAAGTGCAAAAAAGGAATTGCCACGCCTCCATTACTTAACAGTCAGCGTGGCGAAGAAGATCTCCGGGATATTGTGACATCAGTTCAGTTCTCTTACGATATGGGTTTTGGAGAAAGTGATGTTGTACTAATAAAGAAAACTCCACAGGGTTTTTCCCTGAACGCAAAAGGGAGCATTGATTCGACTGCTGTAAAAGACAGAGAAGTGTCTGAGTCCGAGTGGCAAGACGTACTCACAACGCTGTTCTGTACTTGCTATGTCCACGAATGGAGGAAGCAGTACAGCGACCAACGCCGCGGACGTGATATAAAGTGGACATTAGATGTTCAGATGAGCAATCGACGGAGCAGAAAATATCATGGTGAAAACGCTTTTCCTCCTTATTGGAGCAAATTGCACGGCCTTTTCGCCAAGTACATTGAAGAAGCAGAAAGAGAAATAAAGCTCGTAAATGGGCGTACCATAATACGTGTGCTCCAGGCAGAGGGAATCAAGCACGGTCACCAGAAGGTTATAGTTAAGATCAATGACCTGCGGGAAAATATCCCGGTCCTTGGTCTTGAGGAGCCGGTACTCGCTGATGAGTTCACCGCTTTCAAGCTCCATACGAACGCAGGAAACCACGGCAAATGTCATATCATCCAGAATCCAAAGCTCCATGATGTGTTTGATGATAACACCGGAGTCGCAAATCATTTCTTCATAAGTCTTGGAATACAGGAGTGTGGCCGGGAAGGGAAACAGCAGAGGGCCGCGATATCCGCCGTCAGGATCACCGTCAGGATAGGCGGTATAGACGTAAACGGGTTTTGAAAAAAACTTGATGCCTTGGGCGAGACTTTCAAAGTCCATTTCCTTCAGGGATTCCTCTGCGGAGGGCAGGAGTTCTTCACCTCGGAACAGGTGGTCAATAGCGTTTTCGAGTTCAATCGTTATAAGCATTTTGAGATTCCTCCATAATAGATAGTTGTTCGTCTTCGGCGGCAAAGCGAGTTTCCAACTGCTCCACCGTCCAGTTTTGTTTGAATTGTCCTAAAGGGCCGGGACCAAATTGTGCAAGAGCGCGTTTATCCAGTTCCCGAAGCCTGGCCCACAGTTCCGGGTGGTGTTTTCTCAGATTGCGCAGCTCTCCGATCCGCTGAAACGGGCAGCACCAGCAGGACGCCCGCCGATAGATACGGTACAGTCCGCCAAAGTCGAAGCCGTGGTCATAACAAATCTGTAAGGCCATTTCTTCGGTGATGCCCCATTCCACGAGGGGATACTTCTCGCCTGCGCAACGCCACGCTTCATCAGCTGCAATGCCAACATAGTTCACCGCGCCAAGCTCCCCCTTGAGGCGATTGACCTCTTTTGTGATGAGATGCGTTTTGAGCTGCCCGGTACACCAGCGTACCCGGATACCTGGCCAGCCGTTGCCGTGTAGCGGAATCCCTTTCTGGATTCGGTTTTCAATGGTTTTTGGCTTGACCTTCGGCTCATCGAACATGAGGTACTCAAAGCTGTGCTTTGCGCGCAGGACTGTGATATGGATGCCGCGTTTCTCGAAAAGATAGGCGTCCAGTTTCTTCAGGTGCTCATACATTTCGGGAAATTCCATTCCTGTGTCCGCGAACAGCACAATGTCGATGGGCATCTCCTTGTCGATCATGAGAAGGAGCATCGCCGTGCTGTCCTTTCCACCGGATAAGCTGACCGCGTGATAGCCTTTATCTGCCGGGGTTACATGAGTAGGTTTGCGTCACCTCCTATTTTGGGGCATAAAAATACGCCAGACTTTGAAAGTCTGGCGAAGGGTTATCTGCTTTCTTCCCGCTGCCGCTTACGCAGCCAGGAATCCAGCAGCTTGAATATGGTGTTTTCAATTTGTGCGGGGGTATAGGACTTAGGAAAATACTTTTTGAGCTTGTCCCCGGACAGTGTGATATTGCTGCTCAGTTCCGGCTTTTTCTGCTCGGCCATGATACCGAGAATGGAGTCCTCGTTGAGATCACCGGACTGACTGAGCTTTTTGATCCGCTGAGCCTGAGACAGCGACGGTGTAGCCTGTTCACTCTCGATGGTTTCCAGAAGCAGCGACTGTTCTTCGGGCTTGAGATAGGACAGCTCGACAGCAGGGGTCATAGCCATTTTGCCGGAGTCTACCATCTCCTGTAACTCAGGCTGAAGCTCTGTAAGACGAATGTACCGATGTACCTGGGACTTGCTCTCACCTGCATCTTCAGCGATTTTCTCTAAGCTTTTTTGCCCAGCCAACTTGTTCCCAACTTGGGAACAAGTTAAGTCTCGGCGTTCACCTTGCCGCTTGATCGCCTCCAGCTTCATCTTGTACGCCTGGGCGCGCTCGGACGGAAGGATGTTTTCGCGCTGGAGATTGCTATCGACCATAATTATTGTGGCGGCATCGTCATCCAGATCACGGACAATGGCAGGCAGCTCGCTCAGGCCCGCAAGCTCAGACGCGCGTTTGCGGCGGTGGCCGGCGACGATCTCATATTCGCCGTCAGGCCGCTGCCGCACGATTGCCGGAACGAGGACGCCGTAGGCTTTCACGCTCTCCACCGTTTCCTGCATTTTATCATCGTCCCGCACCTTAAAGGGATGGTTGGGAAAGTCATGGAGCTGGGAGAGAGGGATGGTGACGATTGAACCGACTACATCCTTTGACCGTTCCTCCTCTGTGGAGAAAAGATCATCGAGAGAGGTCAGACTTATGTTTTTCGCGCTGCTTTTCAAGCTTCAACACCTCCCCCGTGAGAGAGCGGTATGCCTCAGACACTTTTCCATGGGGATCGTGCGCGTAAATGCTTTTGCCCTCGGCGCTGATTTCAGCCGCCCGGACAGACCGGGGAATCTCCGTGTCAAAGACCTTGACCTTTGAGCCGTAGGTGGAGCGCAGCAGCGTGCCGACCTCTTTGGAGTAATTCGTCCGGTTGTCCGCCATCGTGAGCAGGACGCCGTCGATTCTGAGATTGCGGTTGATCTGACGCCGCACCTTGTTCACTGTCTGCAAGAGCTGTTCAAGGCCCTTTGCAGAGAGAAACTGCGGCTGGGCCGGGACAAGAACACTGTCCGCCGCCGCAAGCGCATTGATCGTCAGCATCCCCAGGGAGGGCATACAGTCTATGAGAATGTAGTCATAGTCCCGCTTCAAGGGCTCCAGGTATTGCTTGAGTACCTTCTCACGGGACATCGCATTGATGAGCGAAACCTCCATTCCAGCCAACTCGATGTTGGCAGGGACAAGATCGACGTTCTCGGCATGGTGCAGGATACCTTCACCGGGCGAAATCTCCTGATCCTCCACAACGCGGCTCATGGCTGTTGCCAGTGTGAAGGGCAGCTTGTCCGGCTCGGTGAAGCCGAGGGAAATCGAGAGCGATCCCTGCGGGTCAGAATCCACCAGCAGGACGCGCTTTCCCTCCTGGGCAAGGCCGATGCCGAGATTGGCACAGGTGGTTGTCTTGCCCACACCGCCTTTTTGGTTTGCGATTGCGATTACCTTGCATTTTTCAGTTATTTACAAACACCTCCATAATACTGTGCTTCCCTGAAAAGCAAAAATCGCCCAGCAGAAAGCTGAGCGATCATTATAAACAGTATTTAATTTTGTCAAATCAGGACAGAACCGAACAAATGAATCGTATGGAAAAACTCCGACACAGTTCAGAAGTATAGCGGACAGGTAAGACAGGAACAACCGAGCTTAAATAGTCAACGTGCAAGCCTAAGACCATTTTTGCGTGCGAGCCTGAAACTATAGAAAAGTGGAAGTCTTAAAGCCGCCCATTAGCCCATTTTTTAACCTTTTTTGCCGTTTTAACCCCGATTTGACCCGAATAAACTTGTTCAGAATGAGTTAAAATGGGTTAAACTTTTTAAAAGGGAAAAACCCCGGAAACCGTTGAATTTCCAGGGTTTTTTTGAAAGATTAACGCTTGGAGAACTGAGGAGCACGCCTCGCCGCTTTGAGGCCGTACTTTTTGCGCTCCTTCATTCTCGGGTCGCGGGTGAGGAAGCCGGCGGCCTTGAGGGCGGCGCGGTAGCTCTCGTCGACGACGAGCAGGGCGCGGGCGATGCCGTGGCGGATAGCGCCGGCCTGACCGGAGACGCCGCCGCCGGTGACGGTCGCTTCGATGTCGACCTTGCCGAGGGTGTTGGTGGCGACCAGGGGCTGACGGACGATGAGCTTCAGAGTCTCGAGACCGAAGTAGTCGTCGATGTCACGGCCGTTGACGGTGATCGCGCCGGAGCCGTTGGGGATGAGGTGGACGCGGGCGACAGAAGACTTTCTGCGGCCGGTGCCGTACATATAGGGCTTCTTGGTCTTGTAGGTTGCCATAGTTCTTTACCTCCTCTTAGCGATCCCAGACTTCGGGCTTCTGGGCGGCGTGGGTATGCTCGGCCCCGGCGAAGATGCGCAGGCGCTTGAGCTGCCACTGAGCGATGGTGTTCTTCTGCAGCATGCCGCGCACGGCGAGACGCATCGCAAGCTCGGGCTTCTTCTGCATGAGGATCTTGTACTGGGTCTCCTTCAGGCCGCCGGGGTAGCCGCTGTGAGTGCGGTAGTACTTCTGCTCCAGCTTCTTGCCGGTGAGGACGGCGTCCTTGGCGTTGATGATGATGACGTAATCGCCGCAGTCGACGTGGGGGGTGTAATCGGTCTTGAGCTTGCCGCGCAGCAGATCGGCGGCGAGAGCGGCCGTCTTGCCCATGGGCTTGCCGGCTGCGTCAAGGATGTACCATTTGCGTTCAACGGTCTCCTTGGTGAGCATGGTTGTGGACATAGTCTTGCCTCCATATAGAATCAATTGTTTTGACAGTTTAAGGCGCGGACGAATAACGGGTCTCGTCCGACGCGCTCCATTTTTATACCACAGGGCCGCGCGGCTGTCAACAGCTATTTTTATTTAGAAATTTATATCTCAAAAATTCTCTTAAAATCTCTATAAATCTCATCTATCCTTATTATCATTTTTCACTTTGACAAGCGGCGCTCCGGGCGTTAAAATAAACGGCAGAATCTAAGGAAACACCGCATAATTCGGCGAGAGTGAATCCTGAGAAAACTTGGGGTCTGACGATGGCAGTTTTTTGCAGGAATACTTTGTGTATTTCAAGAAAAAGTGGCGAAGTCAGGGCACAAATCTTCCAGGAGGCGCCGAAGGCGGATTGTGCGGTGTTGCCTTAAAAAAGGCGGGCGTTTCCATGGACAGAGCACTCAACGAATTTACCGGCACCGTGCGCCGCGCGGTGGACGATTACGACATGATCGAGGCGGGCGATAAAGTCGCGGTGGGCGTCTCCGGCGGCAAGGACAGTCTGGTTCTGCTGCTGGCGCTGAACCACCTCAAGCGCTTCTACCCCAAACCTTTCGAGCTGGAGGCTATCACCATCGAGCTTGGCTTCGAGGACATGGATTTTACGCCGGTCAAAGCGCTCTGCGCGGAGCAGGACATCCCCTATACCTGTCTCAAGACGGACATCAAGGAGATCGTCTTCGACGTGCGCAAGGAGGACAACCCCTGCTCCCTCTGCGCAAAGATGCGGCGCGGCGCAATCAACGACGCCCTGAAAGAGCGAGGGATCAAAAAGCTCGCCCTCGGCCATCACTTCGACGACGCGGTGGAGACCTTCATGCTGAGCCTGCTGTTTGAAGGGCGTATCAGCTGTTTTCGGCCCGTGACCTATCTGGACCGCTCGGGCGTGACGCAGATCAGGCCCCTCATCTATGCCGGGGAGCAGAAGATCGCCAACCTCGCCGCCGCACTCGACCTGCCGGTGGTGGAAAATCCCTGCCCCCAGGATAAGGGCAGCAAGCGCTATGAGGTCAAACAGCTTCTCAAAACCATGTGCGCCGAGTACCCGGACATGAAGTCCAAAATCTTTGGGGCCATGCAGCGAAATCCCCTCCCAGGCTGGCAGCCGAAAGAGAACTGGAGACTCAGTAAATAGTTTGAAGAGTGAAGAGTTGAGAGTGGAGTTATGGTATCCGCTTCGCGGATGATAGAAAATCGTCGCGAGGCGAGACCTTAACTCCACTCTTCACTTTTATTGTTTACCCCGTTGTCTCTGCGGGCATACTCTTTCCATTATGGTACGGGGGAGGTGCGGAGATGTCGGAGAAAGTCGCGCGGGCGATTGTGCTCGGGCTTGGGCTGATGCTCGGAGCTGGGGCGCTTTTTCTCGCGGGACGCTATCTGCTGCCTTGGACCGCACCCCTCCTCACGGCCTGGGCCCTGGCCGCGCTGCTGGAGCCCGCCGTGTCCTTCCTGACGCGCCGCCGCTGGAGACGCGGCGCTGCGGCAGGTCTCTGCACCCTGGCCGCGCTGGGGCTCATCCTCTGGGGCCTGTCTGCGCTGGTCGTGAAAGGTCTCGCCGCGGCGGGAGAGCTGACGCGGGCTTTGCCGTCGCTGATGCAGGCGCTGAGCCTGCGGCTCGGAGATTTGGAGGACGTGGTCGAACAGCACATCCGCGCTGTCCCGGCTCCGGCGGCGGGGCTGTTGGAGAAGGCAATCTCCGGACTCGCGCAGAGCGCCGCCGCCCTGCCCGCCCAGCTCTCGCGGGGACTGGTGAGCCTGTTGTCCCGTCTGGCGCAGGGCAGTCCCGACGCGCTGTTGTTTCTCGTCACCGCCTCCCTCGGCACCTATTTCATCTCCGCCTCCTTCCCGACGGTCAACGCCTTTCTCCTGGCCCAGCTCCCGGAGAGCTTCCGGCGGCGGTTGGAGGGCCTGGGCACAGATCTAAAAAGCGGCTTCGGCGGGCTGCTGCGCGCCCAGCTCATTTTGATGGGCATGACCTTTTTTGAACTGCTGGCCGCGTTTCTCCTGCTGCGCGTGCCGGGCGCCGCCGTGCTCGCGGGGGTGACGGCGCTGATCGACGCCTTGCCGGTATTCGGCACGGGGCTGCTGCTGGTCCCTTGGGCGCTGGCGTCTCTGCTGCTGGGCGAGACCCGGCGGGGGTTCGGCCTGCTCGTGACCTGGGGCCTTGCGGAGCTTTTGCGCAACGCGGCGCAGGCCAAGCTGCTGGGCGATCAGATCGGCCTCGACCCGTTGGCTTCGCTGCTGAGCGTCTATGTCGGCTGGCGCGTCGCGGGCGTCGGCGGGATGCTGCTCTTCCCGCTGGGGCTTTCGCAGATGTACTTTGTGTACCTCAAGAAAAAGTGACGAAATCAGGGCACAAATTTTCCAGGAGATGCCGCAGGCGGATTGTGCGGTGTTGCCTTAACACCTTGCCGCAATGCCATTGGCGGGCCTGCTTCGTGACAGCCCGCCAATGGCGCGGCTGCGGAGATTCCGGGCCGCCTTCTTCTGTCCCCGGCAGCGGCGGCCCGCGATCCTGTCTCATATTCACAAAAACGCACGAAGCAGCGGGAACTATTTTGATAATTATTGACATTCTCCACAAAGAGCGGTATAATTTTTCCTGCAAAAATCGAAAGCAACTCCAAGTGGAGCTGCTTTTGAAAAAGGCCAATGCGCCAATAATCAATAGGAGGAAAAACCATGAAAAAACTGCTCGCTCTGGCTCTGGTCCTGGTTATGATGCTGTCCCTCTCCGTGACCTGCTTTGCCGACGGCAAGGCCGCCGCGGATTACACCGGCACCCTGACCATCTATTCCCCGCATGACTCCGATCCTCTGAACGACGGCGTCGCCGCGTTCGAGGCCGCCTACCCCAACGTGAAGGTTGAGGTCGTGGCTGACGGCACCTCCAACCTGGTCGCCAAGATCGCCGCGGAATCCGCCGCGCCGGTCGCTGACGTGCTGTGGGGCGGCGGCGCCGACACCCTGGCCGCCTACAAGACCTACTTCCAGCCCTACACCCCCAGCGCCCTCGATCTGATCGATCCGAGCCTCTATGACGCGGAGCACTACTGGATCGGCGAATCCCCGCTGCCCATGGTCTTTATTGCCAACACCAACCTGGTTCCCGAGGACAAAATCCCCACGACCTGGAAAGACCTGGCCGATTGGGACGTCGACGCCTACGGCAAGATCGCCATCGCCGACCCCACCTCCTCCGGCTCCGCTTTCACCCAGCTTTGCACCATTCTCTTCCTGTACGGTGAAGAGAAGGACGACTACGCCGCTGGCTGGGAGATGGTCTCCAAGATCATGCCCAAGCTCGAGGTGAAGAACTCCTCCTCCCTCGCCCACAAGGACGTCTTCGGCGGTGAGAACGCGCTTGGCATCACGCTCGAGAAGGCCGCCATCAAGTACTCCGAGGACTTCATGAAGGTCATTTACCCGACCGACGGCACCTCCGCCGTGCCTGACGGCGTCGCCATCGTGAAGAACTGCCCGAACCAGGAGTTGGCCGAGCTGTTCGAGGAGTTTGTCCTCGGCCATGACTGCCAGGCCCGCCAGAACGCCGAGTGGGGCCGCCGCCCCATCCGCAGCGATGTTGAGCCCGTCGGCCTCAAGCCCCTGAGCGACATCACCCTCATGAACTACAACTTCGACTACGCCGCCGGCAACGCCTCCGACATTAAGGAAGCGTGGCAGGATATGCTTGTCGGCTGAGTCTGAACGGAACAAACATCATCCTTGCATAAACGACAAGGAGGGAATCCTTGGATTCCCTCCTTGTTTTGTTCAAGGCTGAAACAGCCGCGCGGCTTGTGTCCGCGCGCCGGTTTGAGCCCTGAAAGAGAAAACAGGAAACGGGAGGAAAACATATGAGCAACGCTGTTATCATCAACAATGCCGTCAAAAAATACGGAGATTTCATCGCCCTCAAGGGTGTATCGCTCAATATCAAGGAGGGCGAGTTCTTCACGCTGCTCGGCCCCTCCGGCTGCGGCAAGACCACGCTGCTGCGCATGATCGCGGGCTTCAACTCCATTGAGGGCGGCGAGTTCTATTTCGGAGACAAACTCATCAACGCCGTTCCGGCGCACAAGCGTGACATCGGCATGGTCTTCCAGAACTACGCGATCTTCCCGCACCTGACGGTGGAGGAGAACGTCGCCTACGGCCTGAAGGCCCGCCACGTCCCCAAGGCGGAGATCGGCCCGCGCGTCGCCGAGGCCCTGGAGCTGGTGCAGATCGCACACCTGGCCAAACGCAAGCCGAACGAGCTGTCCGGCGGTCAGCAGCAGCGCGTCGCCCTGGCCCGCGCCTTCGTCATCGAGCCGAGTGTCCTGTTGATGGACGAGCCGCTTTCCAACCTCGACGCGAAGCTGCGCGTGCAGATGCGCACGGTCATCAAGAAGCTGCAGCGCAAGCTCGGCATCACGACGATCTACGTCACCCATGACCAGGAGGAGGCGCTGGCCATCTCCGACCGCATCGCGGTCATGAAGGACGGCGTCATCATGCAGTGCGGCACGCCCACCGAGATCTACGCCAAGCCCCAGAACCCCTTCGTCGCGGGCTTCATCGGCGTCAGCAACTTCCTCGATTGCGAGGTCTCCAGGGGCGGCGTCGTGGACATCAAGGGTGAGTTCAAGGTCACGGTGCCCGTGCAGTCTGACTACACCGGCCCCGCAAAGCTCTCCGCCAGACCCGAGCAGCTCTTCTTTGCCAAGGAGGGCATGCCCGGCACGGTGCAGTTCTCCACCTTCCTGGGCGATTTCATCGAATACGAGGTGCAGCTCAACGACGGGCAGAATCTGATCGTCAACGAGTACACCAAGGACACGACAGAGAGGCACGAGGCCGGGGAAAAGGTCTTTTTGAACTTTGACCCGACGCGCATCTCTGTCTACAGAGCGGATACCGAGGAGGTCATTACATGCTGAAACGGAAAGACCTGACGATTCCCTTCTACATGGACCCCTGGTTCTGGGTGAAGCTGATGGTGTTCATCATCTTCCTCCTCTTCCTGGTCTGGCCCTTTTCCTCCATCATCGTCAACGCCTTCAAATCCAGCAAGGTCGACGGCTTTACGATGGCAAACTTTGAAAAGTTCTTCAAAAAGAAATACTACTACGGGGCGCTGAAAAACAGCGTGTCCGTGTCCGTCGTCCCCTCGCTCTTCGCGATCGTCCTCGGCGTGCCCATGGCCTATCTCATGACGCGCTACAATGTCTGGGGCAAAAAGATCTGGCATGTGCTGGCGATCCTCTCCCTGATGAGCCCGCCCTTCCTCGGCGCCTACGCCTGGATCATGATGTTCGGCCGCGCGGGTTCCGTCACCACCTTCCTCAAGCAGTACGGCATCGCCATCCCCACGATCTACGGCTTTGGGGGCATCAGTACGGTGCTGACGCTCAAGCTGTATCCCTATATTTATATGTACACCTCCGGCGCGATGGAGAGTATCGACTCCTCGCTGGAGGAGTGCGCGGAAAATCTGGGCTCCGGCAAGCTGCGCCGCTTCTTCACGGTCACAATGCCAGTGGTCACGCCCTCCATCACGGCGGGTGCGCTGGTCGTGTTTATGAGCGCCCTGGCCGACTTCGGCACACCCATGCTCCTCGGCGGTCAGGACTTCCGCACGCTGCCGGTGCTGATCTACAACGAGTATTTAAGTGAGATCGGCGGCAACGGCAACCTCGCCTCGGCCATCTCCATCATCATCGTCATCATCACACTGGTGATGCTGCTGGTGCAGAAGACCTATGTCGGCCGCCGCAACTACATTATGAGCGCCCTGCGCCCCCCCAAGGAGATCGAGGTACACGGCTTCAAGCGCTTTCTTGTGACCCTGCCGGTCTTCCTCATCAGCTTCGTGTCTTTCCTGCCGCAGATCGTCGTCTGCGCCAGTTCCTTCCAGCACACAAACTACTCGAGCTTCACCGGCGGCTTCACCCTGGAAAACTACCAGAACCTCGGCTCCCGCCTGTGGTCCACCATGCGCAACACCTTTGTCTACTCGCTGACCGCCATGGTGTTCATCGTCATCATCGGCATCCTCATGTCCTATGTCATCGTGCGCAAGAAGGGCAAGACCGGCGGCCTGCTCGATATGCTGCTCATGGCGCCCTATGTCATCCCCGGCTCGGTGCTGGGCCTGTGCTACATCGTCACCTTCAACGTCAAGCCCCTGGTCCTGACCGGCACCGCCGCCATCATCATCATCTCCTATGTCATCCGCAAGCTGCCTTACACCGTCCGCAGCGCCAGCGCCTTCCTCATGCAGATGGACCCGAGCGTGGAGGAGGCCTCCATCAACCTCGGCGTGGCCCCAATGAAGACCTTCTGGAAGGTCACGGCCCGTCTGATGCTGCCCGGCGTGTTCTCCGGCGCAATCCTCTCCTGGGTCACCTGTATCAACGAGCTGAGCTGTTCGATCATGCTGTCCTCCGGCAAGAACAACACCCTGACCATCGAGGCCTACACCAACATTGTGCGCAACAGTGTGGGCTCCGGCGCGGCGCTCTCCGCCATCCTGACCATCACCAGCGCCGTCATCCTCATCATCTGCCTGAAGATTTCCAAGGGCAAGATCCGTGTGTAAGGTGACTTTATGATCAAGAACATTGTCTTTGACATGGGCAACGTCGTCATACGCTTTGACCCCGACGCTTTTATTGAGCGCTTCGGGGTCAGCGGAGAGGACAAAAAAACCCTCATGCTTGAAATTTTCCGCTCGCCCGAGTGGGTGATGATGGACCGCGGCAGGCTGACTGACGAGCAGTGCGCGGACGTCCTCTGCCCCCGCGTGCCGGAGCACCTGCGCGATGTCGCCCGTAAGCTCATCGCCCTGTGGGACAGGCCGATCATTGAGATCGAGGGCATTTATCCGCTGATTGAGGAGCTCAAGGGCCTGGGCTACAGCATTTACCTTCTCTCCAACGCGAGCTGCCGCCAGCCCGATTACTGGCAGCGCGTCCCCGCCGCGAAGTTCTTCGACGGCACGCTCATCTCCTACTCGGTCAAGCTCATCAAGCCCATGCCGGAGATCTACGAGAAGTTCTTCGAGACCTTCGGCCTCAGGCGTGAGGAGTGCTTTTTCATCGACGACAGCCCTGCCAACATTGAAGCCGGCCTCTATGTCGGCATGCCCGGCGTGGTATTCCACAACGACATCAAAAGGCTCCGCCGCCAGCTCAGAGCCGCGGGCGTCATGGTGAAGGAAGGGTAAGAGAGACCGCATACAAGCAAAACGCCCTCAGCGAATCTGTACGGATTCGCTGGGGGCGTTTTGATGTGTACCGCTTATGATTGTTCCTCCGTTCTCCCTTTGCTCCGGTGTATGGCCTCGTTGAGGGCCGCGCCGTAGAAGAGAATCATCATAATGGTCTTGAGCCACATCGCCGCGAGGAAGACCGAGGCCAGCGGCCCGTAGAGCGCGGAGGCCTGCCAGAAGCGTTCAATAAAAATTTCAAATACCGCAGAAAAGGCCAGCCACAGCACGGTAGCAAACAGCGTGCCGGGCAGTTGGGTGCGGGGCTTGCGGTGGTCACCCGGCAGATAGGAATAGGCCAGCAGAATGACCACCGCCATAACAAACGCCGTGACGACGCCGCTGTACTCAATAAAATCGACCAGCCTGCTCGCAATATCCGGTATGTTCAGCGCGTGATTGATGAGCACGATCAGCTGCTCGATCGAGCCGCGCAGCACGCGGAAGATGAACAGCGCCGGGATCAGCGCGATAAAGATCAGCGTGTACAGCAGCGCGGCGGCGCGGCGGCGGAAGAAGGAGCCGCCCCGGCCGCTGATCTTGCGCAGGGCGAGCTGTATCGCCGAAACCCCGTTGGAGGCCGACCACAGCGAGGCGATCAGCGACACCGAGATCGCAAGCGTGCCGGCCTTGCGGTTGACGTTTGTGATGATGCTGTGCAGCATATTGCGCAGTTCCGGAATGTTCGGCAGCAGCTCCTGCACCGCCGATTCAAAATGCTGGAGGCTCATGTCGGGCAGCAGATTCACTACGCCGATCAGCAGCGTCAGCAGCGGCACCATGGCCATGAGGATATACAGCGTCGTATAGCCCGCGTAGACGGACATCTCGTTATCCATGTAGATGCGCTGCGTGTCGGCGAGCAGCATGGCCGTGCGCTTCAGGCTTCCTTTTCGTCTCTTCATGCGTCCAGCCAGCGGCAGGCGGCCAGGGCCGCGACGGAGCCGTCAGCCGCCGCGGTGGTGAGCTGGCGGACTGTCTTGGCCCGGCAGTCCCCGGCGACAAAGACGCCCGCGCTCTTTGTCAGACAGTCTTCACCGGAGGCCGCGTAGCCCGCGGTGTCCAGATCCATGAGCCCGGCAAACACACGGTTGTCCGGCTGGTGACCCACGGCGACAAAGAGACCCGTGACCGTAAGCGTCCGCCGCACGCTGTTCTGGTCGATGACAAGACCGGTAAGCTCGTTTTCACCCAGAAGCTCCAAAACCCTGGCGTTCATAATAAACTCCACATTCTCCCGCTTTTCCAGCGCCTCGACCAGCTTCTGCTCGCCCCGGAAGGAATCGCGGCGATGGATCAGCCAGACCTTGCGGCACTTCTCGCTCAAAAGCAGCGCGTCCTGCAGGGCGGCACTGCCCCCGCCGCAGACCGCGACGTCCTGGCCCGCATAAAAGGCCCCGTCGCAGACCGCACAGAAGCAGACGCCGTTTCCGACCAGCGCCGCTTCTCGCTCAAGCCCCAGCATACGGGGCTTCGCGCCGACGGCGACGATGAGCGCCCGGCCCTGAAATTCCGCACCGGATTCGCAAACGGCGGTTTTAACGCCGTCGGGATCGACGCGCAGGGCGACGACTTCCTCCAGCTCGACCTCCGCACCCTGCTCCATGGCCTGCTCGAGCAGCTTGTCGCCCAGCTCCGTCCCGCTCAGGGATAGAAAGCCGGGAAAGTTTTCAACCTTGGGGCTCCAGGTGATCTGGCCGCCGAAGGCGTTTTTTTCAATGACCAGGACGCTCTTTCCGGCGCGTCTGGCGTAGGTCGCGGCGGTCAGACCCGCGGGGCCCCCGCCGATGATGAGAATATCGTAAAGCATATGTACGCTGTCCTTTCTGATTGAAGAGTGCTACAATTCATTATTATAACACGATACATGCGGCGAATCCAGCCCCAAATCGCGGCTTCTTGCATTTTCGCGCAAACGTGCTATACTGTCCATGACTGAAAGCAGACAGGGAGGTAAATCCTATGTGGGATAGAAGAATTAAAACAGCGCGGCATGGCCGCGTTTAAGGCCAACTACTGGCGGACGGTGCTGGTGTGCTTTCTGCTGAGCTTTTTCGTGCTGGGCGGCTCCGCGTCCATCGGCGGCGCCAGAAGAAGCCTGAACATCACGCATGTTTACAACACGCCCGGCACTCAGAACATGCAGATCGGCGAGCTTACGGTCAACGGCAAAAGCTACGGCAGTGTCGCGGACGCGCTGGAAGCGCTGGACGACCTGGATCTAGATGAGCTGGACGACCTGGATGATCTCTTTGCGGGCGGCACTCAGATCTTTGAATCCGACAGCGAAACGGGCGCCGCAATCCTCGCCATCGCGGGCGCGATCGTCGTCCTTGTCGTGGCGGTCATCCTGCTGTTTGCCGGCGTCCTCAAAATCTTTGTGCTCAACCCCCTGGAGGCAGGCTGCCGAAACTTTCTGCTCCGCAACGCGACCGGCGAGAGCGACCTTGGGGACATCGGCTTCGGCTTCACCCCGGACTACTGGCGCAATGTCAAGACCCTGTTTCTGCGGGATCTGTTCCGCTTTCTGTGGGGCTTGCTGCTGATCGTGCCGGGCATCATCAAGCGCTACTCCTACCGCATGGCCCCCTACATTCTGGCCGACCGCCCGGAGCTGAGCGGAACCGAAGTGCTCACCCTGTCACGGCAGATGATGGACGGCCACAAGTGGAAAACCTTTGTGCTGGATCTCTCCTTCCTCGGCTGGAACATTCTCTCCGCCCTGACCTTCGGCCTTCTGGGCGTCTTCTACGTCAACCCCTACCGCCAGTGCACCGATGCCGAGCTGTACCGGGAACTGAAGAACAGCTGAGATTTTGCGCAAAACCGCAGGGTGCATATCGCCCCTGCGGTTTTCCGTATGATTCGATTTTTTATCCTCTGTGGTAAATCCGCCTGTACTCCTCGCTCTCGGCGCCGTCAGGATTTTGGAGCAGGAGCGCGGGCTCGATCGTGAGCCCCGGCTTTCCGCCGCGTCTGGCCTCGACCAATACGAGGCTGGGCGCGGCGTTCGCATCCCGGCACACGAGGCGCAGGCGCTTGGGTTCAAGGCCCGCGGAAGACAGGCAGACAAAGAGCTCGGACAGGCGCTCCGGCCGGTGGACGAAGCAGGCGCGGCCCCCGGCTCTGAGCAGAAACGCCGACGCCGCGCAGAGCTCGGGCAGGGTACACAGCAGCTCCGACCTTGCGGCGGCCCTGCCCGGATTCGGCGAGACGGCCCCGCTCTCCGGCGGGAAATAGGGCGGATTGCAGACCACGAGGTCGAAGGCCCCGGCCCGGAACAGGGCGCGGTGATCCCGGATATCGCCGGTGATGATCTCGCCGCGCGCCTCAAGACCGTTGAGGGCGAGGTTTTCACGGGCAAGCTCGGCCGCCTCGGGTACGATCTCAAGCCCCGTCATGGAAAGCCCGGGCGAGCGGTTCAGCAGCAACAGCATCGCCGCCCCGGAGGCACAGCCGAGGTCAATGCCGCGCCTTAAGCCGGACGTATTCACAAAGTCAGCCAGCAGCACGCAGTCTGTCCCCAGGCGAAAATGCGCCGCCTGCCGCAGAACCGGCCCGTCAGGCCAGAGTTTTTCAACATCGGACATAGGTGACTCCTCAAAATGAAAAAAGGGACGATTTCTCGTCCCTTTTTTCTGTTTTCGGGATTACTCCTGAACGATCGCCTCGGCGGGGCACTGGGCAGCGCAGGCGCCGCACTCCAGGCACTTGCCGGCGTCGATCTCATAGTGCAGCTCGCCCATATCGATCGCTTCGGCGGGACACTGGGCCGCGCAGGAACCGCAGGACAGGCACTCATCGGTGATAACAAAAGCCATGACGTAACCTCCGTATGTTTATTGACCTGGTGGTCTGAAAATCATTGTAACACATCTCTCTCAAAAATCAATTACAAATCCTTTTTTCCGCGAATATATTTTGTAAAGATTTTGGCGATACTTCTTTTATACGATCCTCTGACGAAAATCTCCCAGTCCTTCCGGCCCAAATTGCGCCATACGTCGTTAGCCTCCTTGACCATATATTTCCATTATGCTCTGCGGAGGCTGCCTCGTCTGACGCAATTTTGCCGCGGAATGACAAGGAATCTTTTCATCAGAGAATCGTATTGCGCCCGCGTTTCGCCCCTTTCGGCGGCGCGGACGCGGGATAATAACAGATAACTGCGAAGCACACGGGAGGGATCGCCCCATGAGGAGCAACGAGAAATTTACCCAGCGCGCGGAGATCGCCATCGAAGCCGCGCGGACCGCCGCCGGGGAGCTGGGCCACGCCTACATCGGCACAGAGCATCTGCTGCTGGGGATCATGGAAGAGGAGGACGGGCTCGGCGCGCACATTCTGAAACGCCAGGGTCTGGAGCGCGAGCACCTGCGCCGCGTGATCGCCCGCGACAGCGGCATGGGCTGCCCCGGCGCGCCGAGTCTCGGCCTGACCCCGAACGCCCGCAAGGCCCTGGAGCAGGCCGCCTCCGAGGCAAAGGC
Organism: uncultured Eubacteriales bacterium; assembly: GCA_900319695.1. Lineage (GTDB taxonomy): Bacteria > Bacillota > Clostridia > Oscillospirales > Oscillospiraceae > Limivicinus. The sequence continues at coordinate 1,398 of ONPN01000056.1, read as the reverse complement.
CCTGCGCCACGGCTGCATCGGCACGGAGCATCTGCTGCTGGGCCTGCTGCGTCTCCAGGACTGCGGCGCGGTGCGGGCGCTGACGGGCGCGGGGATCGACCTCAACGACGTGTGTACCGCGATCATGGATGTGTTTGGTAACCCCGACCCCAGAGGCCGCCCCCAGACCGGCGTGCTGCGCAGTCCGATCCGGAGGACCGAGACGCGCGTGCTCGACCAGTACAGCCGTGACCTTACCGACCGGGCGGCCAACGGCCTCATCGACCCCGTGGTGGGGCGCGGGGCGGAGATCCGCCGCGCCATGCAGATCCTCTCCCGGCGCAGCAAAAATAACCCCGTCCTCATCGGAGAGCCCGGCGTCGGCAAGACCGCCGTGGCCGAGGGGCTGGCCCTTGCGGTGGCGCGCGGCGAGGCCCCCGCCTGCCTCGGCGGCAAGCGCATTGTGTCCCTTGACATCCCGGCGATGCTGGCCGGTACCAAGTACCGCGGCGACTTTGAGGACCGGGTCAAGTCGGTTTTGAAGGACGTGCGCCGCGCGGGCGACGTGATCCTCTTCGTTGACGAGCTGCACACCATCGTCGGGGCGGGCAGCGCCGAGGGCTCCATCGACGCGGCAAACATCCTCAAGCCCGCCCTCGGGCGGGGCGAGGTGCAGATCATCGGGGCCACGACCCCGGAGGAGTACCGCCGCTATATTGAAAAGGACGCGGCGCTCGAGCGGCGCTTCCAGCCCGTTCAGATTTGTGAGCCGGACGCAGCCCTCGCGCTGGAGATGCTGCGCTCTCTCAAACCCGCGCTGGAAAAGCACCACCGCCTGCGCTTCAGCGAGCAGTCGATGGAGGCGGCCTGCGCCCTCTCCTCCCGCTATATCGCCGACCGCTTCTTGCCCGACAAGGCCATCGACCTTTTGGACGAAGCCGGGGCCGCCGTGCGCGTCCAAGGCGGGTATGAGGTTACCGAAGAGGACGTGGCCAAAGTGCTCTCGACCTGGACCGGCATCCCCGCCGCAGGGCTTTCCGAGACAGAGGGTGAGAGACTCATGGCCCTGGAAGAGCGCCTGCGTGAGCGCATCGTCGGCCAGGACGAGGCGGTGCGCGCCGTGGCCCAGGCTGTACGGCGCGGGCGGGTCGGGCTCAAGGACCCGGCCCGGCCTGTCGGCTCCTTCCTCTTCTGCGGCCCCACCGGCGTGGGCAAGACCGAGCTCTGCCGCGCCCTCGCCGACGCGGTGTACGGCGACGCTTCCGCGGTCATTCGCCTCGACATGTCCGAGTATATGGAAAAGCACTCGGTCAGCCGCCTCATCGGTTCGCCCCCCGGCTATGTCGGCTATGAGGACGGCGGCCAGCTCACCGAGAAGGTGCGCCGCCGCCCGTGGTCCGTGGTGCTCTTTGACGAGAT
>ONPN01000064.1 GCA_900319695.1 uncultured Eubacteriales bacterium | reverse complement strand
GATCTCCGGGAGGGTCCGCAGCGCGGCCCGCTCCTGCGCGATCTGCGTCTGCGGCGCGGCGTCTGTCTCAAACGGCAGGCCGAACTGTCCGACCTGCGCCAGAAAGCTCTCGTAGATATCCACGTAGATCCGAGCGTAGTGCCGAAATGTGGAATTGCGGATGCTGCCCAGGTTTTGGCGTGTGATTTCTTCCAGCATGTGCATCCCTCCCGGCGCTATTCTACTCTAAATTCTCCTTTCGCGCAACTGAAATGAGGTGATCCTGTGGGCTTCCTGAGCGAAAGCGTCGGCAGTGCCATGAATTTTAACAGCCGTCCGGCGCTCAGGGCCGGGCTCTGTCTGAACCGTCTGCAGCGCCGTGAGCCCTGCACGCGCTGTGCGGAGATCTGCCCCCACGGCGTCTTCCCGCTGAAAAGCGGCGGGGCCATGCGCTGGGAGCTGTGTACGGACTGCTCGCTGTGCGTCTCCGCCTGTCCAACGCGGGCGCTGATCCCCTCCGAGCCCACGCGCCGGGACTATGCGGAAGCTCTGGAGAGTGCGCAGGTCCGCATCACCTGCCGACGGGAGGCTGACGTCGGCACGCTCCGTGTCGGCTGCCTCGCCTCCGTCCCGTGGGAGCTTCCGGCTGTGTTCGCGCTGCGCGGAAAGCTGTGCCTGTATACGCGCGCCTGCGCCTCCTGCCCGCGCGAAATGCAGAGGGCGGCGGTGACGGCCGCTGTTGAGGCGCTGAAAAGCTTCCTCGGCCCCGGTCTTTTTCGTGAGCGGGTTCAGATCGTCGATGGAGAAGACACGCCGCTCGCTGTCCCGGAGGAGACGCCGGAGATGCCCGCCGTGACAAGGCGGGAGCTCTTCGGCGGCATACGCCGCCGCGCCGAAAAGCGGCTTTTCAGGGAGGCGGAAAAACGTCTCCCGCTCCTGCTCGGCGAACAGGCGGAGCCCCTCGCCGCGCGCAGGCTGCTGGCCGAAGCCGTCAGAGATGAGCGCCGGGAAAACCCTGGGCTGCATGTTGTTCTGCCGCTGCCGCGCTTCAATCTCAACTGCTTCGGCTGCGGGATCTGCGCGGAGGTCTGCCCCCATCAGGCCCTATCCCTCGTGCGGGAGGAGGGCGGCACGCGCCTTGTGTATATCGAGCCGTATAAATGCACCGCCTGCTCGCTCTGTGTGGGGCTCTGTCCGCATAAGGGCCTGGACGGTCTGGAGGCGCTGGCGCTGCCGCACCTGGATAAGCTGCCGCTGGTGCGCGTAAAAAGCCTCTCCTGCGAAAGCTGCGGGGCGGTGCTTCTGCCGGGGACAGATCCGCCGATCTGCCGACGCTGCGCAAAAGCGGCGAAAAGCCGAAAATAGAGACTTTTTGTGCTTGACAAAAGCGGGCCGCAGCATATATAGTATATTTGATAATTTCCATATCGGTTCCAAGCTGTCCCTACCCTCCGGGCAGGTTCAGCCGATGAGTGGCGGGGGCAACCGCGCCGCTTGCCAGATTTGCGAAGGAACACCGAAAGACCCGCCGAAAGGCAGGGTGCGTCGGTGTTCCTTCTCTTCTTTTCGGGAGGTGAATGTGATCGACAGGAACGAAGCCTGTGAGCTGCTGCTCGTCAGCCGGAACTATCTCTATCAACTTCTGTACAAAGCCTTCGCGCGCGAGCCGGACAAGGCCTTTCTGGAGCTGCTGACATCGGAGACGACCCGCGGCTGCTTTGAGCTGCTCGGGGTCGGGATTCCCGAGGAGCTCTCCGCCGGACTCACGCGCCTGCGCGGGAAGGCGGACGACGCCGCTTTCACGGAGCGCCTGCGCGAGGAGTATACGCGCCTCTTTGTCGGCCCGCTGGAGATGGACGCCCCGCCCTGGGAGTCGGTCTACGTGGGCGAGGAGGGGATGCTCTTCCAGGAGAGCACTCTGCAGGTCCGGGCCTGCTATCACCGCTTCGGGCTGCTGCCGGAGGAATACCCCAGGGTGGCCGACGACAGTCTGGCGCTGGAGCTGGGGTTTATGGCCGAGCTTGCCCGGCGCGCAGCGGACGCCTTCGGGGCGGGGGACGCCGAAACGCTTGACGCAGCGCTACGGGGGGCGCGGGATTTTCTGAAGGAGCACCTGCTGGTCTGGGTTCCGCTGCTTGCGGAGAGAGCGGGTAAAACGGGGACGGCCCCGCTCTATCCGCAGCTTCTGCGGATTCTTGACAGCTTTTTGAAACAAGATCGTGAAACCCTGAATGACTTATTATCGGAAGGAGTACATGCACATGATTGAAGACGTTCTGAATGCAAAGTTCAGCCGCCGCGATTTCCTCAAGGGCACGCTTGCCGCCACCGCGGCGGCAGCCGGTCTCGGGATCGCAAACGGGGGCGAAAACCGTCTCAAGGCCTCCGCTGAGGGGACCGCGCCCGCGGGCGCGCCGGTCGTCAGCGACGCGGCCGAGGGCGGCAAATGGGTCGCCGCGCCCTGCTGGCACAACTGCGGCGGCAAGTGTCTTGTCCGCGCATACGTCAAGGACGGCGTCATTCTCCGCCAGGGCACCGACAGCTTCAACACCGACGACGAGGTCAACCGTCAGCAGCGCGCCTGCCTGCGCGGCTTTTCCCAGCAGTATCAGGCGAGGGGCCTTGACCGCCTGAAATACCCCATGAAGCGCAAAAACTGGAGCCCCGACAATCCCAACCCCGAGCTCAGAGGTCAGGACGAGTGGGAACGCATCTCCTGGGACGAGGCCGCGACCTACATCCATGACGAGATCGAGCGCATCAATTCCACCTACGGCGACAACGCCATCCTCACCTTCGGCGGCGGATGCTCCAGCCTTCTGAACAAGCTGAACATCAACTACCTCAATTCCTGGACCACCAGCTCCTGGGGCACCTGGTTTGCCCCCGGTGTCTTCGGCTGGGGCGACGGCTGCAACTACTACGACTGCAACAATGACCGTCTGGACTTCATGAACTGCGACTATGTGGTGGCCTTCGGCTACAACCCCGCCTGGGCGGCCCTCGGCAACGCCACCAACTACGCCGTCGCCTGGAAGAACGCGGGCGTCAAGTTCATCATCTTCGACCCCATCTACACCGATACCTCCGCCATTCTGGACGCGCAGTGGGTCCCCATCCGCCCCGGCACCGATATGGCCGCCATGATGGCCATGTCCTATGTGCTGCTGGAGGAGGACAAGGACGGCTCTCTCATCGACTGGGACTTCCTCGACCGATGCTGCGTCGGCCAGGACAAGGATCACATGCCCGCCGACGTCAAGTCTGACGAGAACTACTTCGACTATCTGCGCGGCGAATACGACGGCATCCCCAAGACCCCCGAGTGGGCCGAGGAGATCACCGGCGTTCCCGCCGACACCCTGCGCGAGGTCGCGCGCATCCTCGGCAAGGACAACAACGTGGCGCTTCTCTCCTCCTGGGCCAGCGCCCGCACCTATGACACCGAGCAGCTTCCCCAGACCGCCATTGCCCTCGGCGCCATGGGCGGCCACATCGGCAAGAGCGGCAACAGCGTCGGCCCCACCGCCTGGAACCACACCAACAACTTCGGCCCCCGTCTTGTCAAGGCGGGCTCCGGCGGCTCCTCCGGCGCGACCGGCGGCACCGGCGCGGCCACCCCGATCTGCGACAACCAGATCTGGAAGGCCGTCAAGGGCGAGGCCTTCAACCCCACCGGCATTTTCACCGCTCTCAACGACGCGGGCCCCGACGGCTGGAAGGACGTGGTCTCGGGCTATGACCTGACGAAGAAGGTCGAGTACATCAAGGCTCCCATCAAGATGATCTGGACCACCAACAAGGCCAAGCTCACCACCTGCGAGGGCGCCAAGGAGGGCGTGGAGGCCATGCGCTCCGTGGAGTTCGTGGTCGGCCAGGGCCACTTCCTCACCGCCACCAACAAGTACGCCGACATTGTCCTGCCCATCACCACCAACTGGGAGCGCGAGGGATCCTACGTCTGGGAGGGCTACATGAACCGCGACATCTTGCTCATCAACCGCGGCATGCTCGACCCCTTCTATGAGTCCAAGAGCGACGACGAGGCCATGATGACCATCGGCGCGAAGTTCGGTCTCGCGCCCGAGATGTGGGGCACCGTGTCCGAAAAGCAGCGCCTGTTCAACGCCGTCGCCACCTCCACGGTCATCAAGGAGGACGGCGAGAGCTGGGAAAACCTCGTCTCCATCACCGAGGACGATATCAAGGAGTGGGGCGTCGAGGGCGAGCCGCAGGAGGGCCGCGTCCCCATCGCCAAGTATATGGAGGACGGCCTCTACCGCGTCGACCGCCACATCGGCGACAACTTCGGCTTCATCCACAAGAAGGAGTTCCGCGACGATCCCGAGGGCCATCCCATCACCACCACCTCCGGCAAGATCGAGTTTGCCTGCCAGGCCTGGGCCGATATCCTCAACTCCCAGGGCTATTCCGAGGAGGAGTACAGCGCCATCCCGAAGTACCGCGTCCCGACCCAGGGCTACGAGGAGACCTTCGTGGACGGCAAGCTCGGCGGCGAGAAGAGCGAGTATCCTCTCCAGTGCATCAACCCGCACTACCAGCGCCGTTCCCACTCCATCTTCGACAATGTCCCCTGGCTGCGCGAGGCCTGCCCGAACCCCGTCTTCCTCGCAAAGAAGGACGCCGAGGCGCGCGGCATCGCTGACGGCGACACGGTGAAGATCGCCTCTAAATACGGCGAGACCCTGCGCAAGGCCTATGTCACCGCCCGCCTGATGCCCGGCGTGGTCGGCCTGCCCCACGGCCCGTGGATCCGCGTGGACGAGAAGACCGGCATCGATCAGAGCGGCTCCGAGAACTACATCACCGGCCAGGTCGCCCGCGGCCTCGGCTGCAGCGGCTACAACACGCTGAACGTCGAAGTGAGCAAGTACAGCGAGGAGATCCCCGACGACAAGGATGTCCCCCAGACGATTCTGTTTGACTGAGTGAGGAGGGTAAAACATGGCACAGTATGGATTCTATTTCGATCAGACCGTGTGCGCCGGCTGCCACACCTGTCAGATCGCCTGCAAGGATAAAAACCGGCTCGACGTCGGCACGCTCTACCGCAAGGTCCGCACCTTCGAGACGGGCGAATACCCCAACCCCGGCATCTATCACCTAGCCACCACCTGCAACCACTGCGACAACCCCGCGTGCGTGGCGGCCTGCCCCACCAAGCGCACCGTGAAGGACGAGGAGACCGGGCTTGTCTGCCATGACGACAACATCAAGTGTCTCGGCGAGATGTGCCAGATGTGCGTCAAGGCCTGCCCCTACGGCCACCCTGTCTTCATCCCCGAGCGCGAGGCGGTCGGCAAATGCAACGGCTGCATCGAGCTTGTCCGCAAGGGCGAGGAGCCCGCGTGCGTCACGAGCTGCATGATGCGCGCTTTGAAGTTCGGGCCCGTTGACGAGCTCAAGGCCCTGTACGGCGATGATCTTGTCACGGAGCTGCCGTGCTTCCCCGACGGCGGCACCGGCCCCAATTTCTTCATCAAGCCCAGCAAGTTTGCGGAAGCATCTGATTTTGAGGAAAAGGAGCCCTGAATCCAAGTAAAAAGGCGTTATCTCTGATAGCGAACAGCTGTTGAGAGGCAACGCCTTTCTTTTGGATCATCGCGAAGCTTCAATGAGATAAGGAAAAGATTCAAACGCTGCGAGCAGGGGAGCCCCAGCCGCGGAATAGTGAATCATGGCTTGTGTACCAGCCGGTAAACGCCCTTCTTCTCATGCTCGAGGACACCCGCATTACAGTATTCTTTGAGTATTCGCAGAAGATGACGATTGCTGACATTGAGCGATTTCGCAATGCGCGCAATGTCGGTGATGGGCTGCCCCGGCTCGGCCAGACGCAGGAAATGCGCGACGCGTTCCCGCAGTGACGAACGGTTTGAATCCGTTATGGCGCTCTGGAGCTTCTGTGCAAACCCGATACACAGACAGCGCAGAAATTTCAGCTCATTGAGCAGCGCATCCTTGCACTGCTCCAGATAGATCGCCGCGCTGAATACATCTGTTTTAGCTTCTGCAGACAGAGGAGTAAAGCCTGTGTCGAGAAACTCAATGTCCCCAAGCGCGAAAATCTGATTATATGCGCGTAAGCCTTGCATATGCGCGTAAGCCTTGCCGTACACAAACGGCAGAACCAGGCCCGAGAACAGGGCAAAGCAGAGAAAGACGATAGGAATGATCTCAATCGATTTTTTGTTGCTGCGTTTTATCAGAATATAAACCAGAAAGACACAATACAAACCGGCCACAACAAAGGGGAGAAAACCGAGCGGCCCGCGATGAAAAATGTGTGCGTCGTCGATGCTGAACACGGAGTTTATAAAGATGGAACTGAAGTTAATGAGCGCAAGGATAATCGCGGGAATGAAAATAAAGGCGAAGTCCGAATGAAAATAAAGGCGAAGTCCTGCTGACCATCATGTCGAGCCTCGCGCAGGAAGAAAACCGGTCCATTTCCGAGAACTGCACATGGGGCCAGAGAAAGCGCTTTGCAGACGGCAAGGTCACGGTTCCCTTCAAACGGTTTCTCGGATATGACCGAGGCGAGGATGGGAATCTGGTGATCAACCCGGAGCAGGCCAAGGTGGTCAAGCGCATCTACGGCATGTTCCTCAAGGGCATGACGCCTCACGGCATCGCCAAGACGCTGACCGACGAAGGCGTCCCGACACCGGCAGGCAAGCGCCAGTGGGGCCAGACCACTATCAAGAGCATCCTGTCGAATGAGAAGTACAAGGGAGATGCCCTGCTGCAGAAGACCTTCTGCGAGGACTTCCTGACCAAGAAGATGAGAACCAATCAGGGTGAGGTCCCGCAGTACTAT
>ONPN01000078.1 GCA_900319695.1 uncultured Eubacteriales bacterium | reverse complement strand
CGGCGCTCGAACTGCTCACGGCTGTCCTTGTACTTGTGGACGGCGCGCAGGATGGTGACGATCTCGGTCTTGGTGGGCAGGGGGATGGGACCGGAGACCTTGGCGTCCGTGCGCTTGGCGGCCTCGACGATAGTCTCGGCGGCCTTGTCGATGAGCTGGTGGTCATAAGCCTTGAGGCGGATGCGGATCATGTTCTTTGCTGCTGCCATGGGTGTTTTCTCCTTTTCGTACGTTTTGTTCTGACGGCATTGGCTCCGTCATTATGCGTACGGATGAAACCTCCGTAATTCCTATACACACAACCGTGCGTATCAGGCCGCGTCCGAAAAACAAACCGGCTTTTGGCCGGTTCGCACTCCGCTCGCGCGATATACGCGTGTACCGGAGAGGTTTCAGCCGCCCGATTGCGTACCGGAAACAACCGGTACCGGACATACTCCACGGAAGTTACCTCGTTTCCACGAGCAATCTCCCGCTTCATCGCATAATACGCCGTGCCTTCGCACGCGCGCTCCAATAATATAACAGGGCGTACCGCGAAAGTCAAGTAAATTTTTGTTGTTTTGGCAGAAAATTTTTCATGTTTTTTGTTGACCCCGACGAAAATGAAAACGCCCCCGTGAAAGAGGCGTTTCAAAGCGGTGACAAAAGTCTTCCTGTTTCATTTGGCCGGCCTTCATCAGATGCCGGCGTTCGATTATCAGCAGTGCTTTCGCTATGTCAGCGTGTTTCCTTTACAGCTCCGCGAAGGGCTTTCGCTCCTCCTTCACGGGGGTCAGAGCGAGCAGGAGGGCCAGGACGCAGGGGGTCAGCGTGCGGAAGGCAAACCAGAAGTGGATATAGGAGTGGTTGCAGAGAGCGAGGACCCAGACCAGCGCGAGGGCGGCGGGGATCAGCAGGCGCAGCGCCGCGCTTCCGTCGAAGCGCAGGCCCCGCTTTTTGCCGAAGAGCCCGGCCAGCGTCGCTCCCGCCGCGTAGGCCAGCACAAGGGCGTTGACCCAGCCGACGGAAAAGAGCTCCCGCACGTTGCGCAGCAGCGTGCCGATGCGAGAGACAGCCTCGCCGCTTCCCACATCGGACGAGGCCCGCGTGCTCACCGTGCCGAACAGGCTGTTGAAGAAGGGCTCCCCCTGCCGAAGCCAGGCGATCAGCCATTTGGCCGCCCACATTCCGCCGTAGCCCAGGAGCCACAGCAGCGCGCACCAGGCGACGGTCCTGAGCAGGGCCTTTTTGTCTCCCCCGCGGCGCTCCTGCGCGAGCAGGAGGCAGAGGGGCAGAGTCAGCGTGATGCTTGGCGCGCTCATAAGATCGAAGAAGACGGTCGTGATCCCGACCAGCAGAAAGAAGTAAGGCAGATTGTCCCGATTCAGGCGGCCGCCCGGATTCCAGAGCAGCAGCAGCGAGGCAAGGAGCATGATCGTATACACGTCCGAGAACTGGAGGCAGCGGCCGATGGAGCCGGGCGCGAGCAGCAGAACCGTCAGCGCGAAGGGCGCCGCCGCCCGGGGCAGCTTTTTGACCAGGAGCGCGAGAACCGCGAGCAGGAGCAGCGTCTGCGCCCCGGCGGAGATCAGGCGGATCTGGTTATAGTTGAACACGGCCAGCAGCGGCTTGAGGCAGATCAGATAGCCGTGCCAGTAGCGGGAATAGCAGATGGGGCGCCCCTGCGTCTCATAGCCGTAGAGGTCACGAAAGCTCTTGACGGGGTTGAGGGGCTCCTCTTCAAAGAAAAGCAGGCCCTCCGGCTTTTCAAACTCCATCCCCGGCAGGGCGGGCGTGGCCATGAAGTAGCAGCCGATCACCCGCTCGAGCAGATTTCCCTGCTCGGGACAGGCCGCCTCCAGCAGCCGCACCGCGTCGGAGAAATTGTCCTGCTTGTGGCCGGAGAGCGGGTCGTTGTCCACGATCCCGTCCTCCGAAAAGGCGGGCAGGGATTCATAGCACTCATCCTGCATGAGAGAGGCGGGGATGCTGTAGACCAGACACAGCAGCCCAAAGCCAAGCGTCACGCACAGCAGCCCCAACAGGAGACTGTTTCGTATGATTTTCATGGCAGCTCCGTCCGCTTATTTATGGTACAGCTTCTTGGCCTGGTACTTGGGTTCAAAGCTGATGTTCACGCCGAGCTTTTTAAATAAATCCTCGTCAACGTGGGAGAGAATGACCGTCGAATGCGCCTCACAGCCCTTGAGCTTGGCGAGCTGGTCGATGGCGAGGTCGGCCATGGGGTTCGTGACCGCGCAGATGGTCAGAGCAATCAGCAGCTCGTCCGTGTGCAGGCGCGGGTTGTGGTTGCCCAGATGCTCGACCTTGAGGTGCTGGATGGGCTTGATGACGCCAGGGGCGATCAGCGGCAGCTTCTTGTCGATGCCCGCGAGGGCTTTAAGGGCGTTGATGAGGCAGGCGGAGGACGCGCCCAGCAGGGACGTTGTCTTGCCGGTGACGATCGTGCCGTCGTTGAGCTCGAGGGCCACGGCCGGGCCGCCGGTAGCTTCGGCCTTGTCCAGCGCCGCCTTGACCACGGGGCGGTCGGCGGAGGAGATGTCCAGGGAGTTCATAATGAGCTCGATCTTGCGCATCTCGCTCGGATCGCCCAGGCCCTTGCGGATCGCCACGGCGGCGGCGTACCAGCGGCGGATGATCTCCTGCCTGGACGCGGCCCGGCAGGCCTCGTCGTCGGAGATGCAGAAGCCCACCATGTTGACGCCCATGTCCGTCGGGCTCTTGTAGGGGCTCTCGCCGTAGATGGACTTGAAGATTGCCTCCAGCACGGGGAAGATTTCCACGTCGCGGTTATAGTTGACGGTGGTCTCGCCGTAGGCCTCGAGGTGGTAGGGGTCGATCATGTTCACGTCGTCAAGGTCGGCGGTCGCCGCCTCATAGGCGAGGTTCACCGGATGCTTGAGCGGCAGGTTCCAGACCGGGAAGGTCTCGAACTTGGCGTAGCCCGCGCTGATGCCGCGCTTGTGCTCGTGGTAGAGCTGGCTCAGGCAGGTGGCCATTTTGCCGCTGCCGGGGCCGGGCGCGGTGACGACGACGAGGCTGCGCTCGGTTTCGATGTAGTCGTTCTTTCCGAAGCCCTCCTCCGAGACGATGAGGGAGACGTTGGCCGGGTAATCGGGAATGATATAGTGCAGATAGGTACGCACGCCCAGGGCCTCCAGACGCTTGCGGAAGGCGTCGGCAATGGCCTGGCCGCGGTAGTGCGTAATGACGACGCTGCCGATGTAGAGGCCGATCCCGCGGAAGGCGTCAATGAGGCGGAGGGTATCGTCCTCATAGGTGATGCCGAGGTCGCCGCGGCGCTTGGAGCGCTCAATATCGTCGGCGGAGATGGCGATGACGATCTCGGCCTCGTCCTTCATCTCCATAAGCATGCGAACCTTGCTGTCCGGCTCAAAGCCCGGCAGCACGCGCGCGGCGTGAAAGTCGTCAAAGAGCTTGCCGCCAAATTCAAGATACAGCTTGCCGCCGAATTTGCCGATGCGGTCGCGGATGTTCTGGGATTGGAGCTTCAGGTATTTTGCGTTGTCAAAGCCGATACTGTTCATGGTCGTTCTCCCCCGAAAAAATCAAATCACAATTTTCGCAGGAATACTTTGTGTATTTCAAGAAAAAGTGACAAAATCAGAGCGCAATTTTTCCGGGAGGCGCCGAAGCCGGATTGTGCGGTGTTGCCTTAGTTATTTTATCACAAGACCCCGCAAACGACAAGATGACAAGTTTAGACTTTTTTTCTTCATATTCTTGTGCTATAGTATAGTTTGTATTGGTATCTCCCTTTGGGAGAGTGAAGAGCGGAGAGTGAGGAGTGGAGTTGCGGTATCCCCTTCGGGGATGATTTTAATTGGTCGCGAAGCGACACTTCAACTCCACTCTCTACTCTCAACACTCCACTCTTTTGAATGCAAAACGACAAACGTAAGAGAGGCAAAATTTTACCATGGGATTTTTCGACAAACTTTTCGGCAGCTACTCGGATCGGGAGCTCAAGCGCATCAACCCGATTGCGGATAAGATAGAGGCCCTGGCCGACACAATGGCCGCTCTGAGCGACGAGCAGCTGCGCGCCAAGACCGACGAATTTAAAAAGCGCTACAATGAGGGCGAAACGCTGGACGCGCTTCTGCCCGAGGCTTTTGCGGTCGCGCGGGAGGCGAGCTGGCGCGTGCTGGGCATGCGCCCCTTCCGCGTACAGCTCATCGGCGGCATTGTCCTGCACCAGGGCCGCATCGCAGAGATGAAGACCGGCGAGGGCAAGACCCTCGTCGCCGTCCTGCCCGCCTACCTCAACGCCCTGACCGGCGAGGGGGTACATATCGTGACGGTCAACGACTACCTCGCCCGGCGTGACAGCGAGTGGATGGGCAAGGTGCACCGCTTCCTCGGCCTGACTGTCGGTCTGATCGTCCACGACCTCGACAACGACCAGCGCCGCGAAGCCTACAACTGTGACATCACCTACGGCACAAACAACGAGATGGGCTTCGACTATCTGCGCGACAACATGGCCCTCTATAAATCCGACATGGTCCAGCGCGGCCACGCCTTCGCCATTGTGGACGAGGTGGACTCCATCCTCATCGACGAGGCGCGCACCCCGCTCATCATTTCAGGCCAGGGCGACCAGAGCACCGACCTCTATCGCCAGGCCGACGACTTTGTCTCCCGCCTCAAGAAGGTGGTCTACGCCAGTGTGGACGAGAAGGAGGAGGAGAGCGAGGATCTGGACGCCGACTATGTGGTGGACGAGAAGGCCCGGACCGCCACCCTCACCGCGCGCGGTGTCGCCAAGGCTGAGCGGGCCTTCGGGCTGGAAAACCTGGCCGACATGGAAAACGCCACCCTCTCCCACCATATCAACCAGGCCCTCAAGGCCCACGGCATCATGAAGCGGGACATTGACTACATTGTCAAGGACGGCGAGATCATCATCGTCGACGAGTTCACGGGCCGCCTCATGCTGGGCAGACGCTACTCCGAAGGCCTGCACCAGGCCATCGAAGCCAAGGAACATGTGGACGTCCAGCAGGAGAACAAGACGCTTGCAACCATCACCTTCCAGAACTACTTCCGTCTCTACGGCAAGCTCTCCGGCATGACCGGCACCGCCGCCACCGAGGCCGAGGAGTTCGGGGCGATCTACAAGCTGGACATCATCGAGATCCCGACCAACAAGCCCGTCATCCGCAAGGACCACCCCGACGTGGTGTATAAAAACGACGCGGGCAAGAACCGCGCCATCGTGGAGCAGATCGTGGAATGCCACGAGAAGGGCCAGCCCGTGCTGGTCGGCACGGTGTCCATTGAGAAGAGCGAGTACATCTCTTCCTTATTAAAAAAGAGGGGCGTGCCCCACACGGTGCTCAACGCCAAGTACCACGAGAAGGAGGCAGAGATCGTCGCCCAGGCGGGCAAGCTCGGCGCGGTCACGATCGCGACCAACATGGCGGGCCGCGGCACCGACATCACCCTCGGCGGCAACGCGGAGTTTCTGTCCAAGGCCGACCTGAGGAAGGCGGGCTTTGACGACGCGGTGATCGCGGAGGCCACCGGCTACGCCGAGACTAAGGACGAGAACGTCCTCGCCGCCCGCGCCCTCTTCAAGGTGCGCATGGACGCCCACAAGAAGGAGACCGACGCCGAGGCCGAGAAGGTCAAGGCGGTGGGCGGTCTCTTCATCCTCGGCACCGAGCGGCACGAGTCGAGGCGTATCGATAACCAGCTGAGAGGCCGCGCGGGCCGACAGGGCGACCCCGGCGAGAGCCGCTTCTACCTCGCCATGACGGACGACGTCATGCGTCTCTTCGGCTCCGAGCGCGTGATGAACATGATGGACGCCCTCAAGGTCGACGATGACACGCCGCTGGACGCGAAGATGCTCTCCGGCGCGATCGAGCAGGCCCAGAAGACCGTCGAAAGCCGCAACTTCCAGACCCGCAAGGCGGTGCTGGAGTACGACGACGTGATGAACCAGCAGCGCAACATCATCTACGGTGAGCGCCGCAAGGTCCTTGACGGCGAAGACATCCACACCCAGATCATGGGCATGGTGTCGGAGTACATCAGCTCCACGATCAACGACGCGCTGGCGGGCTCCCCCTGCGAGAGCAACCAGCAGCTTGACGAGGCGCTGCAGCCCTTTGAAAAGCTCTTCATGCTGCGCGGCACCTTCCGGATTGAGTCCTTCGGCGGCAGCGTCAAGCCCGACCGCCTCGCCGCCGTGGTGCAGGAGCTGGCCGAGAAGGTCTACCAGCAGCGCGAGGAGGCCTTCGGCCCCGGCCCTAACGGCGTCCCCCTCATGCGTGAGCTGGAGCGTGTCATCATGCTGCGCGTGGTGGACGAATACTGGATGGACCACATAGACGCCATGGACGAGCTCAAGCGCGGCATCGGTCTGCGCGGCTACGGCTCGATCAAGCCCATTGACGCCTACAAGCAGGAGGGCTTCGACATGTTTGAGGCCATGGTCCACGGCATCCGCGAGGACGTGCGCCGCCTCTACACCGTGCGCATCCGCCGCGAGGCCCCCATTGAGCGCAAGGCGGTGGCGAAAAACGTCGCCGCGAACGCGGGCGGCGAGCCGGAAAAGAAAAAGCCCGTCAAGAAGCTCCCCAAGCCCGGCCGCAACGATCCCTGCCCCTGCGGCAAGATGAAGGCCGACGGCAGCAGACGGCTCAAATATAAAGAGTGCTGCGGGAGAAACGAGAGATAAGTTTGGAGTGTGGAGTGTGAAGAGTGGAGAGTGGAGTTGTTGTATCCACTTTGTGGATGAATATTGTTGCAAAGTGACCCCATAACTCCACACTCACAAGAGGTACCTATGTTCATCGAAACCAACGAAAACGGTCTGATCTATATGCGCTCGTCGCTGATTGCGGCGAAGCACGCCTTCACCACCCGCTTCGGCGGGGTGAGCGGGGGCGAGTTTGCCACGCTCAATCTCGGCTCCAACCGGGGCGACGATCCGGAGGCGGTGCGCGAAAACTACCGCCGGGTCTGCGCCCTCTTCGGCGTGGACGAGAACGGGGCGTGCGTGACCAACCAGGTACATAAAAACGACGTGCGCGTCGTGACAGGGGCGGATCGCCATATCTGCCTCGGCCCCGTCCCCTACGAGGCGGACGGCCTTGTCACCGCGGAAAAGGGCCTGCCCATCTTCTGCTTCACCGCCGACTGCGTGCCCGTGCTGCTCTGGGACCGCGAGGGCCGCGCCATCGGGGCCGTGCACTGCGGCTGGCGCAGCTCGGTCGGGGACATTCTGAATAGCGCCCTTGAGGCCATGGGCTCTCTCGGCGCGGAGCCCTCTGCGATCTTCGCGGCCATC
>ONPN01000031.1 GCA_900319695.1 uncultured Eubacteriales bacterium | reverse complement strand
GCTCTCAAAGAAATCTTTATAGTCATTTCTGACTTTAAGAACCCTTTTCTTGGTGCTTATTTTGCATAAGCTGTTCTTACATTGTTCAATTTTCAAGGTGCTCAGTGCGTCTCACCTTATCGGCGTCAGCTTTTTTATTATATCAAAGCTGTTTGAGTTTGTCAAGAACTTTTTTCAAATTCTTTTGAATTTTTTTGAAGCTCTTTTCGACCCAAGTCTTCGACCTCTGGGCGAGCAGCTTTGTTATTATAGCAAAGTCGCTTTGCTTTGTCAAGAACTTTTTTTGATTCGCCAGAATCTTTTTTTCAGTTCTCTTTTGACTCAGCCGCCCTTCTCTCGAGCGCTCGGCTAATATAGCACCGAAAAAGCCAAATGTCAACACTTTTTTTCAAAAAATGTTCAGGATTTTTTTGGCACTAAATATTGCGCTTTTTTCTGGGCATACTCCACTACATGTATACCGATACACCTGACTTTCGCGCGGGGGCGGTTTCACGCCGCACGCCGCGCTATCCGATTCTTTTAACGCAGAGCGCCCTGGAAGAAATCTTCTCCGCCTGCGCCGATTTTCAAAAACGAAGCCTGCTGCTCGGCCTCGATCCCGATAAGCACGTCACAGTTTTCTGGATTGACGGTCTGGTCTCGTCGCGGATGCTGACCGAGGATGTGATCCGTCCGCTCACCAGTCTGTCGCGTCTGCCGGAGGAGGCCGGCGGTCGCCAAAGCCTTCTGCGCATTCTGGCCGGGGCGGTCTACAACTGCACAGTGCGTCTGCGCGAGACCACCGACGAGGCCGTGGATGATCTGACTCACGGCTGCTGCGTGCTGCTCTTCCCGGAGGCAGGACGTGCCGTCAGCTTTGAGGCGCGCAGCGAGGTTCAGCGGGCAGTAAGCGAACCGACGCTCGAGAAATCCATCAAGGGCGCGAAGGACGCCTTTGTCGAGACCCTGCGTGTCAATACGGCTCTGGTACGGCGGAGGCTCTGCACACCGCGGCTCAAGCTGATTGAATCCAGCGTCGGCCGCAGCTCGGTGACGCGGGTGGCGCTTCTGTTCCTGGAGGGTGCCGCTGACCCCACAGTGGTGGCGGAGCTGTCGCGTCGCCTGGACGAGCTTAACGCCGACGGTCTGCTCGCCACCGGGGTGCTTGAGGAAGGGCTGACCGACGCGCCGCGCTCCCCCTTTCCGCAGCTGCTGCACACGGAGCGCCCCGATCGCTTCGCACAATATATAATGGAAGGGCGCGTTGGTCTTCTGGTAGACGGTCTGCCCATCGGGCTCGCCGGGCCAGTGAGCTTGTCGGACTTCATGCGCTCCTCGGCGGACAGCGCGAGCAGCTGGCTGATTGCGACGGCCCTTTCCGGGCTTCGCTGGCTGGCGTTCTGCCTGAGCCTGCTGCTGCCTGCGCTGTATGTGGCGATCGCCCTCTACCATCAGGAGATGATCCCGACGCGCCTGCTGCTGAGCGTCATTGAGGCCAAGCAGCGCGTCCCCTTCTCCACCGCGCTGGAAGTAATCGGAATGCTTTTAAGTTTTGAACTATTGCAGGAGGCGGGTCTGCACCTGCCGAACCCCATCGGCGACACGGTGTCGATCATCGGGGCGCTGATCGTGGGGCAGTCGGCGGTGGAGGCGCGCGTGGTCTCGCCAATTGCGATCATCGTGGTCGCCTTTGCTGGCATCGCGGGCTACACGCTGCCGAGCCAGGATCTCGGCTCCGCCCTGCGGCTCCTGCGCATGGCGCTGGTAATTGCGGCGGTGACGGCGGGGCTCTTCGGCGTGGGCGCGGCGCTGTGCCTGCTGCTTCTGCACCTGGCGGAGATGGACAGCCTGGGCTGCAATTACACCGCGCCGCTCTCCGACGGAGAGCGCAAACCCCTGCGGCGCCTCCTGCTCAAGGGCAGCGGCGCAGAGGGAGGCGAGAAACCGTGAGACGGCTGCTTGTTTTGCTGATCTGTGCCGCCGAGCTCCTGCTCTTTGCCGAAGGAAGCGGACTGCGCAGCAACAGCCGCGAGGTGGAACAGCTCCTGGTGGTCCAGACCATGGGCCTCGACGACTTCCCCGCTGGGGTGACGCTGACGCTCGCGGGCTCGGCGGATGAGGACAAGGGCGTGCCGCGTCTGACGGCAGACGGAATCTCCATCACGGCTGCGATGGATCGCATCCGTGGCTATTCCTATGAGGAGGAGCTCTTCACCCCGCACATCGGGCGTCTGCTTTTGGGCGAGAAAGCCGCAGAGAAAGGGATTGAGAGTGCCCTTGCGTATATCAGCCGCTCGCCCGATCTGCGCCTGGACATGCCGCTGTTTGTTGTGCGCGATGGCCGGGCGGAGGACGCGATGCTCACGGTCGGTACGGGCAAGCGCGGCATCTGCGACGTGATGCGCATTGTGGAGCAGGATGCGCGCCGGCGGGGTGAATCCGGTCTGACCACAGCGGCGCAGGTTTTGCGGGATACCGCCCGCTGCGGCAGCGCCCTGATCTGCGCCCTGGACCTCGGTCGGGCAAGCGAGACCCTGGACGACGCCGGGGCGGGCGAGCCCGAGGGCCGCAGTCTCGCGCCGATGGGCTATGCGGTGATCCGCGAGGGACGGCTCTGCCGCTATCTGACGCGGGAGGAGGCCATCGCGGTCGGCTTTCTGCGCGGTGAGGCGGGTCTGAGCACGATGGAGGTCCGCGACCGCTACGGGAGCAATGCCGTTCTGGAGCTCAACGGCGGCAGCTGCGATATACGCCCCCTCTGGGAAGCCGGGACCCTGCGCGGGTTTCAAATTGACTGCGACGCGCGGGCAAGCCTCCTGGAGCTCGGCGGACGCGGCGCACTCAAGGGGACGCAGGACACGGACTACCTTGTCGCGCAGCTTGAAAAGCAGCTCGCGGAGTATCTGTCGTCAGCGCTGCAGGCCAGCAAGGAGCTCAAGGCCGACTTTCTGTGTCTCGGGGAGATCGTCGAGCGCGACAATCCCGCGGCCTTCCGCGCGCTCGGCCGGGAGTTTGTCGATCTTCTGCCCGAGCTTGAGCTGGAGATCACGGTCAGCGCGAGACTCAATCAGATGAACGACATGAAATGAGTGTGGAGAGTGGAGAGTTGGGAGTGAAGTTAAGGTATCCGCTTTGCGGATGAATCAGGCAAGATTTCTTCAGAGAGGCAGCCATTTATTATCCGCGCCGAAGGCGCTCCATTACTCCACTCTTCACTCTCCACACTCCACTCTTTTAGGAGAGAAGGTGTCCACGATGTCACAAACCTATAACTCCCGCCAGCTTTTCAGTCTCGGGGCGGTGATTGCGCTGACGCCGATACTGCGGCTCTACCCGTCGCAGTCGGCGGCGCTGGTGGGCCGTGCCGGGTGGCTGACTCCGTTGGCGGCGCTCCCGCTCGGCGTCGCATGGGCCTGGGGCATGACGCGCTTTTTGCAGCGATTGAAGCCAGGTGAACACTTCCCCGACCTGATTCTGCGCCTCGGCGGCAAGCCCGCTCTTTCGCTTTTCACGGGCTGGACCTTTCTCTACGCGGCGTTCGTGCTGCGCTCCGGAGCCGACCGCCTGGTGGGCACCGTCTACCCCGGGGCCTCCCCTGCGCTGTTCAGCCAGCTCATGGGCCTGATTGCCCTGCTGGCCGCCCTGTCCACGCCCCGCACGCTTGCGCGGATAGGGCGCATGCTGCTGCCGATTTTATACGGGGTGCTGGCGCTGCTGCTGTTCTTTGCGTTTACCTCTGTCGACCTCGGCAACCTCCTGCCCGTTGGAGTATCAGATGTCTGGCTGGTTCTCAAAGCGACGCCCATGCCGCTGGACATCCTCGCCGGAACGGGGACGGCTCTGTGCTTTCTGGCGGGCGGCGTGAAGGACGAGGGGCTGCGCTTCTCCCGCTTTTCCGTCTGGGCGGCGGGGCTGTGCGTGCTCACGTCCCTGCTCTGTGCCGCTGTGACCGGCGCCTTCGGCGCGCCGCTGACCGCGCAGCTGGCGAGACCCTTCTTCGTGCTGGTGCGCACGCTGAGCTTTTTCCGCACGGTGGAGCGCGTGGAGGCGCTGGTGGTGATGCTGTGGATTTTCCCGGATTTTCTGATCACCGCCCTCTTTCTCTGGGCGGGGCAATACAGTCTGCGCCTGCTGTGCGGCTTTCATCCGGACGATCAGCCCCGCGCGCGCCTCGATTTCTCTGAGGGCCGGGTCCTGACCTGGGCCTTCGGCGCGGCGGCGACGGTGCTGGCTCTCTTTCTTGCCCGGGAACCCGCGTCCTTAGAGCGCTGGTCGACCGTCTATATCCCCGCCGCGAATTTCACCTTTGTGTTAGTATTTTTGCCTTTATTGTATATAATCGGCACCTGGAAAAAATAAAGGCCGCCCGGGCGGGCGGCTCTGCGCAGAACAGTCTTATATCATAATGAAAACGGCCCTCGGCGAAAACGCACAATGCTGCGAATTCGCCGAGGGCCTGCATTTTTTCTGTATCTTTATCGCTGCCGCGCACGAGCAAACCGGGACATACAATTTATGATTCTGTTCCCATTCCGCTCTTTCGGCCTTTCTCAATGTACAAAACGTTCCCTTGTCTTCTTCTGGGCCGGGATCGAATCGATCTCGCCGGCAGCGTTGAGTGCCATCTTGGTCATCATCGGGCCTGCGATTTCATAAACCAGCACGCTGAAAAGAATTACGTTCCGGATCAGTGATGCCTCACTTCCGCCCAGAGACTGCGCCATCACCACCATTCCAAGAGCCACACCTGCCTGTGGAAACAGCGTAATCCCCAGATATTTTCTGACGTTCTCACTGCATCCCGTAATCGTGCTGCTGAAGGAAGCCCCAAAATACTTTCCAAGACACCGGGTCACGATATAGACAAGTCCGATCAAAAGAACCGCCGGATACCGAAATACACTGAGTTCCAGCCCTGCGCCGCTGATGACAAAGAACGTGGCGAACAGGGGCGCTGTCCATTTGTCCGCCCTGTTCATAATATCTGTCGAATATTCACTCATATTGCAGAACACGGTTCCCAGCATCATACACACCAGAAGAGAAGAGAAGGATATCTCGATCGCTCCCAGGGGGATCCTGATTGAGGCCAAAGCAATCGTCAGCACAACAAAGCCAATCGAAAGAGACAAACGGTTGGAGTTGGAGAAGAACAGCTTTTCCAGCTCCGTGAGAAGCGCGCCGAGTATCCCTCCAAGGGTCAGAGAGCAGATGATCTCCAGAATCGGATTGACAATGATGGCGTATACATTCAATTCTCCGCCCTTCAAAGCCTGCGCGATTCCAAAGGATACAGCGAAGATAATAAGCCCTACTGCATCGTCAAGCGCGACGATCGGCAGCAGAAGATCCGTTACTTCACCCTTTGCCTTATACTGCCGGACAACCATCAAAGTGGCCGCGGGTGCAGTAGCTGCGGCGATCGCCCCCAGCGTAATGGCTGCAGGAAGGGAGAGCGTGTCTTCTCCGAGGCAGAAATGCAGTCCGACAAGGGCCAGATCCACCAATGCAGTAGCCGTTACCGCCTGAATAATACCAATCACCGTAGCCTGCTTACCGGTGGCTTTAAGCTGTGACAGCCGAAATTCCTTTCCGATGGCAAAGGCCCCACCAGAAGCCCTGCCAGAAGAAATGCCGTCACATCCGGGAAATGCAGATGGATCAGTTTGAATACACGGGTCATAAGAAGCCCTGCCAGGAGTGCAGTTGAAGTTGCCAATAAAGATTCCACTATAAATATACCTCTTTTCCATTTTTGCACAGCGCACAGTATAATACGCCGATGTCGAAATTGCCACTGTTTTTTTTACTAATTTTTATCAAAAAATAACCGGCGGACTTTTGCGAGTCCGCCGGCTTGTGCTTTTTGCTTATTTCTTCTTATTGAACAGATTATGGAACTTTTCGCTGGCGCTGGGTTCATCGCAGACTTCCTCATCGCCTGTCTTGCGCAGGTACAGCATCCACGGGCGCGCCGTGCAAAAGGCGGTCGCCGCTGTTGCGATTTAGGCACAAAGCACAGTAAATCCCCATGAGGCAAGCCTCGCCACAATGAATAAAAGTTGATTCATGGGGATTTCGCACACTCAAATAATACTATAAAGGCGTCAGCTTTTATAGTATCGACCTGTGTACGACAAATTTCCAGCCTTTTTCATTTTTGTCGCTGAGCGCCTGACTCCGCTTTAAACCACAAGACGGAAGCCCTTCGGCCTCCGTCTTGTGGTTTATTAAAAGTCCGCGTTGCCGGTGGTACGGGGATGGAGCTCCACGTCGCGGATGTTGGAAACGCCCGTGAGGTACATGACCATGCGCTCAAAGCCGAGGCCGTAGCCCGCGTGGCGGCAGGAGCCGTAGCGGCGCAGATCGAGGTACCACCAGTAGTCCTCCTTGTTGAGGCCGAGCTCGTCCATTCTCGCCTCGAGCACGTCAAGACGCTCCTCGCGCTGGGAACCGCCGATGATTTCACCCACGCCGGGGACCAGGCAGTCCGCCGCCGCGACGGTTTTTCCGTCGTCGTTGAGGCGCATGTAGAAAGCCTTGATCTCCTTGGGGTAGTCGGTGACGAAAATCGGCTTGTTGAAGACCTTCTCGGTCAGATAGCGCTCATGCTCGGTCTGGAGGTCGATGCCCCACTCCACAGGGTAGTCGAACTTCTGGCCGCTCTTTTTGAGGATGTCCACCGCCTCGGTGTAGGTGATGCGGCCGAAGTCGTTGGAGACTACGTTGTGCAGGCGGTCCAGCAGCCCCTTGTCCACGAAGGAGTTGAAGAACTGCATCTCCTGCGGGCAGCGCTCGAGGGTGCGGTTGATGATGTACTTGACCATCGCCTCGGCGGTATCCATGTAGTCGTTGAGATCGGCGAAGGCCATCTCCGGCTCGATCATCCAGAACTCGGCGGCGTGGCGCTGGGTATAGCTGACCTCGGCGCGGAAGGTGGGGCCGAAGGTGTAGACGTCGCCGAAGGCCATGGCGAAGTTCTCGGCGTTGAGCTGGCCGGAGACCGTGAGGCTGGTCGGCTTGCCGAAGAAGTCCTGGCTGAAATCGACGCTGCCGTCCTCCTTGAGCGGGGGATTTTTGGGGTCCAGCGTGGTGACACGGAACATCTGACCCGCGCCCTCACAGTCGGAGCCGGTGATCAGCGGGGTGTGGACATAGACGAAGCCGCGCTGCTGAAAGAACTCGTGCACCGCCTGGGCGGCGACGGAGCGCACGCGGAAGGTGGCGGAGAAGAGATTGGTGCGCGGTCTGAGGTGCTGGATGGTGCGCAGAAACTCCACGCTGTGGCGCTTCTTCTGCAGGGGGTAGTCCGGGGTGGACGCGCCCTCGACGGTGATCTCGTCGGCCTTGAGCTCAAAGTCCTGCTTTGCGCCCGGCGTCAGCACCAGCGTGCCGTGGACGATCAGGGCCGCGCCGACGTTCTGGCGGGCGATCTCGTCATAGTTTTCGAGCTTGCCGCGCTCGAAGACGACCTGCAGGGATTTGAAGCAGGAGCCGTCGTTGAGCTCGATAAAGCCGAAGTTCTTCATATCGCGCACGGTGCGGACCCAGCCGCAGACGGTCATGGCCTGCCCGTCAAAGGCGCTCTGATCGGCATAGATGCCGGCAATTTTCTGACGCTTCATAGACAACGTTCCTTTCCTTGCGCGAAACGCGCGTTAACAAACAATACCTGTCGAATGAATCAACGGCTTTATATTATATAGAGTTCAGCGGGAGATTGCAAGTTTTTTTATCCCGCCAGACGCACAGAGCTTTTGACAGCGGGGCAGGCTTCCTGTATAATAAACGCAGTACATCCTTCCCTGCGGACACGGGGATTCATTTTTGATTCAGAGCGTCCGGCGGAGACCGCCGGGCAGAAGGGAGCAGACATGAAATTAATCAATATGTATGTAAACGGCGAAGCGCGCCTCGGTATTCTGACGGAGCGCGGCGTGATCGACACGGCCGCGGTAAACGTGCAGGGACTGCCCACTACCATGATGGAGGCGGTGCGCATGGGCCGCGAAAAGGCTCTGCCGCTGCTGAGTGCGGCGGTCGACAAGGCCGACACTTATCTCGACGAGGGGGAGATCAGCTACGCTCCGGCGGTAGACGTGCCCGAGAAGATCCTCTGTGCCGGGGTCAACTACCGTGCCCACATTGAGGAGACGGAGGGCAGCTTCACTCCGGCCGTTTCCCCCACCATTTTTGCAAAATTCCGCAATACCCTTGCGCCGCACAAGGGCGTCGTCATCCGCAACCGCAATTCCACAAAGCACGACTACGAGGCGGAGATCGCCGTCGTGATCGGCAAACGCGCCGCCTATATCACGCCTGCCGAGGCCGAGGACTACATCTTCGGCTACACTCTGGCAAACGATGTATCCGCCCGCGATCTGCAGAAGGCCACCACCCAGTGGATTCCCGGCAAGAGCTGCGACACCTTCTGCCCTCTCGGCCCCTGCGTCGTAACGGCAGATGAACTGAAATACAATCAGATGCACCTGACCGGCTACAAAAACGGGGAGCTGCGCCAGGAGGGACACAGCACGGACATGATCCACGATATTCCCACACTCGTGAGCTTTCTGTCCGGCTGCCTCACACTGGAGCCCGGCGACGTGATCCTCACCGGCACGCCCTCCGGCGTCATTCTCGGCAGGCCCGAGGATCAGCAGGACTGGCTGCAGCCCGGCGATGTGATCACCGTGCGCGAGGACACGATCGGCGAGCTGACCGCCACGATTCAGGACGCCTGAAAGGGGAGGAAAAGCCATGACGCCGCTGGAAGTCGTCAAAGAGAAAAAGATCATCGCCATTGTCCGCGGCCTGCCGCCGAGACACATGCTGAATCTCGGCCACGCCCTCGAAGAGGGCGGCGTCTGCATGATGGAGGTCACCTACAACCAGTCCGCGCCCGAGACCTGGGGCGACACTGCCGCCGCGATCGAAACGCTGGCGAAGGAATTTGGCGAGCGCCTGACGGTCGGCGCGGGCACGGTCATACGCCCCGAGCAGGTGCGCATGACTTACGACGCGGGCGGGCGCTACCTCGTCACCCCCGCGACACAGCCGGAGATCATCAGAATGGGCAAGGCCCTCGGCCTCGGGCTCTTCCCCGGCGCGTTCACCCCCACCGAGATTTTAGCCGCCTATGAGGCGGGCGCGGACGGGGTCAAGGTCTTTCCCGCCTCCGCCCTCGGGCCGTCCTATATCAAGGCGGTGCGCGCGCCGCTGTCGCACATCCCCCTGCTCGCGGTGGGCGGCATCAACGAGAAGAACGCCGCCGAGTTCCTGCGCGCAGGCTGCGTCGGCCTCGGCGTCGGCGGCAGCCTTGTGAACAAGCAGTGGATCGCCGACGGCGAGTGGGACAAGATCACCGCCCTGGCGAAGGAATACGTCCAGGCGGTACAAGAGGCGTAAGTATGCGCCTCCACGCAAGTCTTGTACTGTAGGGGCGACCCTTGCGGTCGCCCGCGCGGCAGGACCTTGATTGACAAAAAGTGCACGGCAAATTCGTACAAGCTGCGAATTTACCGTGCGTTTGTCTGTTGTCAGAAAGGAGGGCGATCGCAAGGGTCGCCCCTACTACCTATGAGACGTGTTTTGTGCCCGAGGGCACAAAACTGGCAGCGCGCCTTGCGCGATGCCTTTTCGTTAAAACGAGCTGTTTTAACGAAAAACAGTATTACTCCTGGGGGAAGTCCGTTGCACCGGCTCCGGCTTTGGCCAGGGCCTCCGCTTCCCGCTTGTTGATCTTCCGCTGGTTGAGCAGAGAGAAGATCACGACGCCGACCGCGACGACAAAGAAGCCGACCGCGATGGGGTAGTGGATGATCTGACCAAATTATAATAAACCGGGCCGGGACTGTCAAGCGCAGGAGGGAGAAGATACGGAGATTTATATGGTCAAAACGGATGTATCGTTTTTCTGCCTCCATGAGAAAAGAGACGGGGCTCCCCCGCTTATTGGGAGCCTCGTCTCTCATGTTTTATCAGAAAATAAGCTGCACCGGACATTTGTGGTTGACGATCTCAATATCGGTGTAGGTTCCGCCCTCTTCTCCGTCGCGGGTCCAGGCCACGGGCTTGTCAAAGTGGAAGGCCGCGCGTTTTGTTTGCAGAATGAGAAGGTATTCGCTGTCAAAGCGCTCGGACAGCACTGAGCTCACGATCTCGGCAAAGGCGGCGACATTGCCGGGATCACGCACCAGGACCAGTTCGCTCACGCCGTCGCCGAGGCTGACCATTTCCTCCGGCAGGCGCACGATGCCGGCGACAGAGGTGGAGTTTGTGACGCTGCCGTAGAGCAGCATTCCGTCAAATACGCCGCCGTCGTATTCGACGCGGGTGTGGATGGGCTCAATCTTCGGCAGCTGCTGCATACCCTGGAGAACATAGGCCAGGTGTCCCAGTACCTTTTTCTGATCCTGCGGCGTGGCGTAGCTCACCTCCGTGAAGGCGCCGAAGGCCGCCACGTAGGAAAAATATTCGCTGTCTCCGAAGCCGCCGACGTCAAAGGGATGGGGCGTGCCCCTGAGCAGACGGTACGCCGCGGAGAGCACATCGTTCTTCGGCAGGCCCAGCGTGGTTGCTACATCGTTGGCGGTGCCCATCGGGAAGTAACCCACGGGGGGCGGATTGTCCACCTGCATGAGTCCGGCCAGCACTTCGCTGAGTGTTCCGTCGCCTCCGATACAGGCCACGGCGTCAAAATTTTTGGCATGCTCGGCGGCGTAGCAAGTGGAGTCCCCACGGCCTCTGGTGAAAAACAGCGTTGTATTGTACCCGCCGTTTGCCAGTACCTGCATAGCCTCGGCAAATCCGTTCTTATATGCGCCCCGCCCCGCCATGGGGTTGACGATCAGCATGAGCTTTTTGTCCATAACAGCCTCTCTTTTACAATTTGTAATTTACTGATTACGAACGGTGATCAGATTTGCCTATATTATAGTTTTTTCCGCTTGAAGAGTCAAGGGAGAGTCATACCCTATAAAAAGCCAAAACCGGGAAGGTATCCTTCCCGGTTCATTAATCCAATATCAAGCCAGCTCGTTGAGCTTGGTTGCCATCGCGGACTTCTTGTGGGCTGCGTTATTCTTGTGCAGCAGGCCCTTTGCGGCCGCACGGTCGACTGTCTTAACAGCAACTTTATAGGCGTTGACGGCATTATCCTTGTTGCCTTCGGCAACGGCTGCGTCAAACTTCTTCACCATGGTCTTGAGCTCGGTCTTATCGGCACGGTTCTTGGCTCTGAGTTCCTTGGACTTGAGATCTCTCTTTGCAGAAGATTTAATGTTGGCCATGTTTCAATCGCCACCTCCTCCTATAAAAATTGCTCGCTCTTTGCTCGCGTTTTGTAAGTATATCAAAGAAGATTCTAAAAATCAAGTGGTTTTTAAAATATTTTTCACTTTTTTCTGGTACTTATGGGTAGTGGTCAATTTGGACATACTATACTATATATAGTTAGTATTTACCTTTAGGGCGATTGCTTAGGCTGACCAAACAAATTAGATATTTTTATATTCAGGAGGTTTTTCATGTATTCAATCCGCACCGATATGGCCGACGAACTTAAACGGCAGCACGTTGGAGAACTGCCCGGGGTACGCTGTCACGAAGAGACGCTGCGGGGACTTTCGGTCTTTGCGGTTGACGTATTAAATATAGAAGGCGAGAAGGCGCTTGGCAAGCCGCAGGGACAGTATTACACACTGACTCTCCCCCGCTGGTTTGACCGCGGTGCGGATGGTTTTGAGGAGGCGGTCCGGTCGCTGGCTGAGCTGATTGGGCGCTGCCTGCCCCCAGAGCATGACGAGGTGCTGGCTGCGGCTCTCGGCAATCCTGACATTACGCCGGATGCTCTGGGCTCGCTCACGGCATCTTCCCTGCTGGTGACACGACACCTCAAGGAGCAAGACCCTGAACAGTTTTCGCGCTTCTGTTCTCTGGCTCTCTGCCGCCCCGGCGTGCTGGGCACATCGGGTATTGAATCTGCCAGACAGATTGCAACACTATGCGAAGCACTGCGGCCACAGCTTGTGGTGGTGATCGACGCTCTGGCCGGGGCCGAGGCGGAACAGCTCTGCCGCTGCGTTCAAGTATCAGACGCAGGCATTTCTCCCGGTTCCGGTGTCGGCAATGACCGGCAGGAATTAAGCCGTCATACCCTCGGCGTTCCGGTGCTCACCGTCGGTATGCCAACCGTGATCGACGCGAGTTTTTTTGGGGGCGGCGAGTTTCGCGGTATGTTTGTCACACCACGTGACGTGGACAGTCTTGTCCGTGCAGGCGGGCGTTTGATCGGCTATGCGCTGAATCTTGCTCTGCATACAGGAATTGACATTGCCGACGTCGACGCACTGGTTGGATAGCGTGTGCTGCAATAAATCGAGTATGGAACTGTAGAACATGTTTTGTTTCACGTGAAACATTGAGTATGGGCAACTCTTGCTGTTGCCCATACAATTATTGATTACTTTAAGCACGCAAAATTGTTTCATGTGAAACATTGCAAACTTGTTCTGATAGCGTTATAATATCTTTGCATTAAACAGAAAGGGCTAAAGCCTATGGCAAAAATAATCGCTATTGCAAATCAAAAGGGCGGCGTTGGCAAAACAACGAGCAGTGTCAATCTCTCCGCCGCACTCTGCTTGATGGGAAAGAAAGTTTTACTGGTAGACTGCGATCCACAGGGTAACGCCAGCTCCGGTATGGGAGTATCGAAAACCACCCGCCCTAACACCTATGATATGCTGATTGGCGGCAAGACGGCCTCCGAGTGTGTGAGCGAAACCGAGTACGGTGATGTGATTCCGGCCTCCAAGGAGCTTGCTGCCGCTTCGGTAGAATTGATCAACGCTGATCGCCGTGAATATGTACTCAAGGACAAAATCTCAGCACTTTACAGTGAGTACGACTACATATTCATTGACTGTCCCCCGTCTCTGGAACTGCTGACCGTAAATGCCCTGGTTGCGGCGGACAGCGTGCTGATCCCCATGCAGTGCGAATACTACGCGCTGGAGGGTATTGCGGATCTTCTGACCAGCATCAAGATGTGTTCCCGCCGTCTCAACCGACGTCTCGGAATTGAGGGCATTGTGCTGACTATGTACGACTCCCGCGCCAATCTCACCACGCAGGTGGAAAATGAGCTGAGAAAACACCTGGGCGACAAGGTCTATACCACTGTTATTCCACGCAGCGTCCGTCTCTCCGAGGCGCCCAGCCACGGCATTCCCGGCGTAGTTTACGACCGCGTCAACCGCGGCAGCAAGGGTTACATGGCGCTCGCTGTGGAGTTTCTGAAACGCAACGAAGGATAGAAAAGTTTGAGTCAACTATCATTCAAAGTCCACACAATTTTTAAAGGAGAAGTGCATGTCCAAGGATAAAAAAGGTCTCGGTATCGGTCTGGACGCCTTGTTTGGATCGGACGAGATTGAAGACAGCGAATTGCAGTACCTGCCGATTTCCAAAGTTGAACCCAGAATTGACCAGCCTCGTGAGATTTTCAACGAAGAGAGCCTGCAAGAGCTTTCCGAGTCCATCGCGCAGTATGGTCTGATTCAGCCGATCACTGCCAGAAAGCTGGACAGCGGATACTATCAAATCATAGCAGGCGAACGCCGCTGGCGCGCGGCAAGGCTCGCCGGTCTTACCGAGATTCCCGTCCGTGTGATTGAGGCTGACGACCGCCGAACCGCAGAGCTTGCGCTTGTAGAAAATTTACAGCGTGAGGACCTCAATCCCATTGAGCAAGCCAGAGGCTTTCGTTCTCTGATCGAAGAGTATGGTCTTACCCAGGAAGAGGCCGCCAAAAGTGTCGGCAAATCCCGCCCGGCGATCACCAACGCCATGCGCCTGCTGAGTCTCTGCCCGGCTGTACTGGAACTGGTAGAGCAAGGCAAGCTCTCAGCCGGTCACGCAAGGGCTCTGGTGCCGATTTTAGACGACAAGCTACAGACCGCAGCGGCCAATGAGGTTGTGGAAAAGGGACTCTCCGTGCGTCAGACTGAACAGCTCGCCGCCAAGCTCACCAAACCTCCCAAACAGCCAAAAATAGACAGCGGCATCAGCGTGGATTACTGCGCCGAGGTCGCGAATCGTCTCAGTCAGAGTCTCGGCCGTAAAGTTAAGCTCGTCGACGGTAAGAAAATTGGTCGCATTGAGATTGAGTTCTACGGCGCCGACGACCGCGAAGCGCTGATTGAAGCGCTTGAGAGCTTAAAATCTTGACTGTAAAGTCGACCCTACGATAGATATTATAATAACATAAGGAAGGAAACATATATGCTCGACATTAAATTTGTCCGGGAGAATCCCAAAATCGTCAAAGAGAACATCAAAAAGAAATTTCAGGATCAGAAGCTGCCCATGGTGGACGAGGCCATTGAGCTTGACCGTCTCAATCGCGCTGCCATCACAGAGGCCAGTGATCTGCGCGCACAGAGAAACAAGTATTCCAAGGCGAACGGCCCTCTGTTTGGGAAGCTCAGGAAAGCCTCCGAGGAGGAGAAGGCCGCCATTCAGGCCCAGATCGACGCGAACATGGCCGTCGTCAAGGCCAACGACGATCGCCTTGCGGAGCTTGAAGTATTGGAGAAGGAATACGCCGAAAAGCTCCATCGTATCATGCTGACCATCCCGAATATCATTGACCCCTCCGTCCCCATCGGCCCGGACGATTCCGCCAATGTCGAGGTTGAGCGGTTTGGCGAGCCTGTCGTCCCTGATTATCCGATCCCCTACCACACCGACATCATGGAGAGCTTCAGCGGCGTCGATATGGACGCTGCGGGCCGGGTCTCCGGCAACGGCTTCTATTATCTGATGGGCGACATTGCGCGTCTGCACTCCGCCGTACTGGCCTACGCGCGCGACTTCATGATCGGCAAGGGCTTTATCTACTGCATCCCGCCCTTCATGATCCACGGAAACGTGGTCGAGGGCGTCATGAGCCAGACCGACATGGACGCCATGATGTACAAAATTGAAGGTGAGGATCTCTACCTCATCGGCACCAGCGAGCACTCCATGATCGGTAAGTTCATCAATCAGGCCATCCCGGAGAGCGCTCTGCCCCAGACGCTTACCAGCTACAGCCCCTGCTTCCGCAAGGAGAAGGGGGCACACGGACTCGAAGAACGCGGCGTGTACCGTATCCACCAGTTTGAAAAGCAGGAAATGATCGTTGTCTGCAAGCCCGAGGATTCCATGGCCTGGTATGAGAAGATGTGGCGTTTCTCCGTCGAGCTCTTCCGTTCCATGGAAATTCCCGTTCGTCAGCTCGAGTGCTGCAGCGGCGATCTGGCCGATCTCAAGGTCAAATCCTGCGATATTGAAGCCTGGAGCCCGAGGCAGCAGAAGTATTTTGAGGTCTGCTCCTGCTCAAACCTCGGCGATGCGCAGGCGCGCAGGCTCAAAATTACCGTCAAGGGCGACGATGGCAGCACCTACCTGCCTCACACGCTCAACAACACGGTCGTCGCACCCCCCCGCATGCTGATCGCCTTCCTGGAAAATCATCTCCAGGCTGATGGAAGCGTCACCATCCCCGAGGTTCTCTGGCCTTACATGGGCGGTACGAAGGTTCTCACACCGAAAAAGTAATTCAGAGTGAAGAGCGTTAGAGTGTAATGCGGAGTTATGGTGTCTCCTTCGGAGTATCTTTTAAAATTTGTAAAGCGACTCCTCAACTTCAAACTTCACTCTTCAAACTTCACTCAAAAAATATTAAGAAAGGGTCGATCAAGCATGAAACAGTTCTTTGAAGAGTTCAGAAAATTCATCTCCCGCGGCAACGTGATGGACATGGCCGTCGGCGTTATCGTCGGCGGAGCCTTTGGCGCTATCACCACTTCCCTGGTCACGAACGTTGTCACTCCGCTGCTGGCTGTGTTGTTCAAATCCCCGAACACCGACGCGCTCAATATCACGCTGCGTGCTGCCGAGGGAGAGAACGAGGCCATTGTCCTCGGACTCGGCACCTTTGTCGGGGCCGTCATTAACTTCCTTGTCATTGCTCTGGTGCTTTTCTCGGTCATCAAGGCCATGAACAAGGCCAAGGAACTGGCTGATAAGCTCGCCAAGAAGAAGGAAGAGGAAGAAGCCGCCGCTGCCGCCGAGGAGCCGCCCAAGCCCACCACGGAAGAACTACTCACCGCTATCCTCGAAGAGCTCAAAGCAAAGAAGTAAATACATAACAATGGACAACGTCAAGTGCGTTGTCCATTGTTATTAGTGAAAAGAATGAAGATATAATGTCTTCTTCCGGATAATACTGTTTTTCGTTAAAACGGCTTTAAGCCGTTTTATGGGAGACAAGTATAAATCTTAAAAATGCCGTTCTACGCACATATTCTCTACTATATTTATATTTAGCTCTTCTAAAACCTTGAAAGATTGTTGATAATCTGATATAATGGCTAAGTTAGACGACAGAGTACGGGAGTGTGGTTAAGACTATGAATTCCGTCAAAGATATATGGCAAAAAATTCTGGATATTCTGGCGCAGCAGCTCACGCCCACGGCTATGGAGACCTGGTTTCAGGACTGTGCTCCGGTAGAGCTTGACGACTGCCGCCTGGTGCTGTCCACCACATCCGAGTTTAAACAGGACATTATCACCCGCCGTTTTGGGGATCGCATTAAAGCCGCTCTTTACGACCTGTTTGCAACAGATTTTGAGCTTCTGGTTCTCACCGAGGACGAATTGGTCGAACACTCCTCTCAAAAAGACCGCAACAACTCCCTCCCGGAGATGGCAGGTTACACCTTTGACCACTTTATTGTCGGCAACTCCAACCGCTTTGCCCACGCCGCCGCCGTCGCTGTGGCGGACAATCCGGGCAAGACCTACAATCCTCTCTTTATCTACGGTAACTCCGGCCTCGGTAAGACACACCTGCTGCTTGCGATCGGAAACTCCATTCACGAGAAGGAACCGAAAAAGCGCATCGTCTACATCAAAGGCGACGAATTTACCAATCAGCTCGTGCGTGCCATTAAAAACGGAACCACAGAGGACTTTCATAATAAATACCGCAATGTGGACCTCTTCCTTGTCGACGACATTCAGTTTATCGCCGGCAAACAGCAGACGCAGAACGAGTTCTTCCACACCTTCAACAGCATCTATGAGGCCGGTAACCAAATCGTTATCACCTCCGACCGGCCGCCGCTGGAGATGGCCACGCTGGATGATCGTCTGCGCACCCGCTTTGAGTGGGGTCTGATGGCGGATATTCAGCCGCCCGATCTTGAAACACGCATGGCGATCACGAGAAATAAGGCCGCCCAGCTTGGCCTCATCCTCTCAGACGACGCGGTCTTCTATATTGCTGACAACATTACCTCCAATATCAGAAGGCTTGAGGGCGTCATTAAAAAGCTGACCGCCTATAAAGAGATTCTCAACGAGGTCATTACGATCGACTCCGTCAAACGCGCAATTAAGGACGTGTTGAAAGAGGGTATCTTTACCCCGACACCGGAGATCATTATTCGCGAGACCGCACGCTACTTTCAACTCAGTGAGGAAGAACTGCGGGGCCAGAGCCGTTCCAAGAATACGGCCATGGCGCGTCAGATCTCAATGTACCTGATCCGTACGCTTACCGATCTCTCTCTCCAGGCAATCGGCGAACAATATGAGGGACGAAACCACGCCACCGTCTTAAGCTCCATCCGCAAAGTCGAAAACCTTTTGCAGACCGACCATAAAACTGCCACGATTGTGCGCGATATCACATCCAATATCAACTCCAACGATAGGGAAAGCATCTGAGGAGCACTCGGGTTCTGATGAAGGCAGTTTTTCGCCGGAATACTTTGTGTATTGCAAGAAAAAGTGACGAGATCAGGGCACGGTTTTTCCGGAAGATGCCGCAGGCGTATTGTGCGGTGTTGCCCTATGGAGTTTCAAAAGAAAGCGGCAAGGCAAATAAGACACCTTAACGCCGCACAAATATCAACATTTTTCTGTTGAAAAGTGGAAAGGCAATTGTTGAGATTTTTGAAAGTTTATGGGCTGTTAAAAAGCAAAAGATTTTCCACAAAAATGCTCACATTCAAAATGCCTGTATATCAGGGCTTTGCGGGACTTTTCCACAAAAAAAATGCCTACTACTGTTTTTACTAAAAAATATATCTTTCTTTCTCTTCTAAGAGAGAATTTTTAAATCGGAGGAATCCACCATGAAGTTCAGCTGCGAAAAATATAAGCTCCAGGCCGCCTGTGCCATCGCCTCCCGTGCTGCCGCATCCAAGAGTCCCATCCCCGCGCTGGAGGGTCTGCAATTGAGCTGTGAGGACAAGCTCTACGTCAAGGGGTACGATCTAAAGAAAGGCATTGTCACCGGTGTCGAGGCCGAAATCAGTCAGCGCGGCACCGTCGTGGTCAGCGCGAGGCTTTTCGGCGAGATGATCCGACGCCTGCCGGACGGTTTTGTATCTGTCTCAAGCGACGACAGGGACAACATCAGCGTCAAGTGCGGCAAGAGCCAATTCAATATACTCGGCATCAGCGCGGAGGATTATCCGGAACTGCCGCACTTTGACGCGCTCAACTCCGTGTGCCTGCCGCAGCATATCCTCAAGGATATGATCAATCGTACCATCTTCGCTGTCTCCACCGATGAGGTGCGCCCCATCTATACCGGTACTCTCTTTGAGGTGGAGGAAAAGAGGCTGACCCTTGTCTCCGTCGACGGCTACCGTCTTGCCAAGCGGACTGAGAAGCTGGATAATTCCAAACTCGACAAGTGCAGCTTCGTCGTGCCCGGCAACGCTCTGAGCGACGTAGAGAAGGTCTGCACGGACGATGAGGACGGCACAGTCAGCATCAGCGTCGGTCAGAAGCATATATCCTTTGAGATCGGTGACACCGTAGTGGTCACCAGACGGCTTGAGGGTGAATTTCTTAATTATCGCCGCTCCATTCCGGAGAACTTCAAATATGAGCTCAAGGTCGACCGGGGAGAGTTCATGGCTTCCATTGACCGTGTGTCGCTCATCGTCAGCGAAAAAAACTCCAGTCCCGTACGCATGACCGTCAACGACGGCACCATCGACTGCCTCTGCGTCACGCCCATAGGCCGGGCCGAGGACGTCTGCACTTGTGAGGGCAACGGCGAGGGTCTGCTGATCGGCTTTAACGACCGCTATATGAAGGACGCGCTCAAGGCCGCCTCAACGGATGAACTGAAGCTCTGCGTCAACACCGCCTCCTCTCCCTGCATCATCAAAGCAGCCGATGGCAGCGACGGGTTTACCTACATGGTGCTGCCGGTCAGGCTGCACGCTTAATACTATAAATCGTAGGGGCCGATGCCCTCATCGGCCCGCAGCGGATATTGAAGAGCGGGTCGATCAGGGGATCGACCCCTACAGAATGGATTGATATTATGGAACAAATCGCAATCACAACCGAGTTTATCAAGCTCGACGCTTTTTTAAAATTCGCCGCCCTGGTCGGAACCGGGGGCGAGGCCAAGCAGGTCATTTCCGACGGGCTTGTGGGCGTCAACGGAGAGACCTGCACCATGCGCGGCAAAAAGCTCTATCCCGGTGACCGGGTGGACTTTCAGGGCGCGGTGCTCGAAGTCGTCAAAGCATGATCGTACGGCGCATCGCCCTCAACGGTTTTCGCAACTATGGCTTTGAGACGGCGGACTTTGACGCCGGTACCAATGTCATCTGCGGCCGCAATGCTCAAGGCAAGACGAATCTGCTTGAGGCTGTGTATATGCTCTCCACCGGGCGCAGCTTCCGCACCAGGTTCGACAAAGAGCTCGTCGGCTTCGGTACGGACAGCGCCGACATTCTGGCGGATGTCTCAAGTCATGGACGCGAGCAGACGATTAACCTGCGTCTGACGCCCGGCAAGCCCAAGCGCATTTTGGTAAACTCCGTCAAGAAGAGCGCCGGAGAGTTAGCCGACACAGTCAATACCGTTCTCTTCTGCCCGGATGACCTCAACCTCATCAAAGAGGGCGCGGCGGTAAGGCGGCGTCTCATGGACAACGCCATCAGCCAGATCAGGCCCCGCTACGCCGAGATTCTGTCCGACTTCAACAAGCTCTACGAGAACAAGACCCGCATCCTTAAGGACTGGCGAGACAAGCCGTCTCTGCTCGATACGCTGGACGAGTTCTCCGACGGGATGGCCCGCGCCTCCGCCCAGCTTATCCGCTACCGCGCGGCCTTTTCGCTTCGATTAAAGGAGGCGGCTGCCCCCATCCACCGGGATTTCTCCGACGGGCTTGAGGAGCTGGATATACACTACAGAACAGTCAGCACGGTGCGCGATCCCTTCGCCTCGGCCAAAGAAATCTATTATGATATCTGCGACCACCAGGAGCGCCATCGCGACGCAGAGCTTGAGAGCGCCCAGTGTCTTACCGGCGCGCACAAGGACGATTTGGAGATCGAGGTCAACGGCAGGAATGCCCGCGCCTTTGCCTCACAGGGTCAGACCCGCACGGCAGCTCTGTCGCTGAAGCTCGCGGAGCGGGAGATTTTCCTGAAAGAAACCGGAGAATATCCGATCCTTCTGCTCGATGACGTACTGTCGGAGCTCGACGCGCGGCGTCAGGAGTTTGTGCTCAACCGCATCGGCGGCGGCCAGACCCTCATCACCTGCTGCGAGGACGAGGGTATCTCCCAAAAAACCGGCGGCCGCGTGCTGTTTGTGGAAGGCGGGAGAATACGGTGAACTATCTGCACCTCGGAAAGGGCTGCGTCGTGCGCGACGATGAGATCGTGGGCGTCTTTGATCTGGACGTGACCAGCCAGTCGCACCTGACGCGCAAATACCTCGCTGCGGCGGAAAAGGCCGGACAGGTCGAAGCCGCTGCCGCGGAAGAACTGCCCAAGTCCTTCGTCGTCTGTAAGGGACAGGGCGGGCACAAGCTCGTACTCAGCCCTATGAACACTGCGACACTTTTAAAACGAAGTGTGGAACAATGAGTGATAATACGAGAAAAGAGATTTTGAGTTCAGTAAAAAATGACAAGAATGAGCTGTCAGTGAATGCCAACAGACAATCCAATATTGAATTACTGAGAATTATCGCAATAGTGGGCGTAATCATCCTTCACTATAGTAATCCCAATGTCGGCGGAGGTTTGAGATTTGCAGTTCCGGGTTCATTCAATTACCTGATCCTGTGTTTTCTTAATGCAATAAGCATATGTGCGGTTGATTTGTTTTATATGATCTCAGGCTATTTTATGGCCTCGTCCTATAAACGGGAAATTCGCAAACCTTTGGAGCTGATTATTCAACTCATTGTGTTTAATATACTTACCCTTTCTGTGACCAGTCCGCTATGGGGAACTCCACTCACATTAAGAGCTTTTCTTAAATGTTTCATTCCGAATAATTATTTTGTCATTTTTTACTGTGTAATCTATATTCTTTCGCCTTATGTAAATAAGCTGCTGGATTCGCTGTCATTTAAGACTGCTTTGCGCCTGATGATTATTCTTTTCTCCTGTTTTTCCTTTTATGCCACGTTTGTAAAGATGCTGTGCAACATCAAAGGGGAGCAGATTATCGGTTTGGACTCTGTGGGCATGTATGGCAGTCAGATGGGATATAACATCGTCAACTTTATGATGATGTATACAACAGGAGCTTTTCTGAGAAAGTTTCAAATCAAAGAGCGATTCAAATCAAAAAGAATGTTGGCGGCAACCTTTTTACTTAGTACTTTTATGATTATGATATGGTACTTCATAGAAGAGAAACTGCCCGATATTTTTTCTGACCTTCAAAAAATTGAAATATCAGACAGAGCATGCTTTATGTATAGCAATCCTTTTGTGATATGTGAAGCAATAAGCATTTTACTGCTCTTTCTGAATATGGATATAGGCTATAAAAAAGGCATTAACACAATCTCAGCTGCTGTTTATTCTGTCTATCTTCTGCATGGCAGTATGATCATCCTTGTCGGAGCCTGGCGTTTTGTCCAAAGAAATACACTGATCATGTGCGCGCATATCATACTGTCAGCAGTCGGAATAATTCTGATCTGCACGATGGTTCACTACCTGTATAAGATGATGACAAGACCGATTTTCAAGCGATTGTTTTCCAGAAAAATAGTGATTGTTGATTTGAAACAGAAATAAGAAAAAAGCAATAACAGTTATCGTTGCAATATAGTATATTCTTTCTTCAATTAGGAGATTTATATGTCTGATTTGAATGAAAAAGTAACCCAGGAATATGACGCCTCACAGATCCAGGTCCTTGAGGGGCTGGAGGCCGTGCGCAAGAGACCGGGCATGTACATCGGTTCGACGTCTTCTTCCGGTCTGCACCATCTGGTCTACGAGATCGTCGACAACTCCATCGACGAGGCCCTCGCCGGCTACTGCACCCATATAGAGGTCGTGATCGAGCCGGGCGACATCATCCGCGTCTCCGATAACGGCCGCGGTATCCCTGTCGACATTCAGGAGCAGACCGGCAAATCCGCGCTCGAGGTCGTCTTTACCGTCCTGCACGCGGGCGGCAAGTTCGGCGGAGGCGGCTACAAGGTCTCCGGCGGCCTGCACGGCGTCGGCGCGTCCGTCGTCAATGCCCTTTCCGAGTGGCTGGAGGTCGAGGTCTGCAAGGACGGCAAGCGCCACGCCATGAAGTTCTCGCGCGGCGACATTGTCGACCACATCCATGTCATCGGCGAGGCCGAACACACCGGGACCATGGTGCGCTTCAAGCCCGACCCCGAGATGTTTGACGACACGGTCTACGACTATGACATCCTGCGCCGCCGCATGCGTGAGCAGGCATTTCTGAACGCGGGCCTCTCCATCTCCATCGAGGACAAGCGCGAGGGGCAGGAACAGAGTCAGCGTTTCTGCTACGACGGCGGTATACGCGAATTTGTGCGCTACCTCAACCGCCACAAAAATCCCATCCATGAGGACGTCATCTACATCTCCGGCGAAAAGGGCGACGCAGTGGCTGAGATCGCGCTGCAATACAACGACGACTTTAAAGACTCCATCGTCTCCTTCGCCAATGACATCCACACACCCGAGGGCGGCATGCACGAGACCGGCTTCAAGACGGCCCTCACCCGCGTCATCAACGCCTACGGCCAGAAAAACAACATCATCAAGGGCGACGACAAGGTCTCCGGCGATGACGTGCGAGAGGGTATTTCCGCCGTTATCAGCGTAAAGCTCCCCGAGGCCCAGTTCGAGGGCCAGACCAAGCAGAAGCTCGGCAACGCCTACATCAGGACCCTTGTCGACAACATCGTAAACGATCAGCTCTCAACCTATTTTGAGGAGCATCCCCAGGTCGCCAAGGCTATTCTCGATAAGGCCCTCATGGCCAACCGCGCCCGAGAGGCGGCGAGAAAAGCCCGCGACTCCGTCCGCCGCAAAACCGGGCTGGAATCCGGTCAGATGCCGGACAAGCTCCAGGACTGCAACGAGCGCGACCCCTCCCTCTGCGAGATCTACATCGTCGAGGGCGACAGCGCTGCGGGCTCTGCAATTCAGGGCCGCGACTCCCGCTTTCAGGCCATCCTTGCCATGTGGGGCAAGATGCTGAATGTGGAGAAGGCTCGCGCCGACAAGATCTACGGCAACGACAAGCTCTATCCCCTCATCGTCGCTCTCGGTGCCGGTATCGGGGACGAGTTCAATATCGATAAGCTCCGCTATCACAAAATCATCATCATGGCCGATGCCGATGTCGACGGCTCCCATATTCGTACCCTGCTGTTGACCTTCTTCTTCCGCTATATGCGCCCACTCATCGAGCGCGGCTATGTGTACTCCGCCGTTCCTCCGCTCTATAAGCTGACGCGCGGCAAGACACAGAAGGTCGCCTATTCCGATGAGGAGCGCGACAAGCTCAGCTCTGAGATGCGAGCCGACAATCCCAATGCCAAAGTGGACATCTCCCGCTTCAAAGGCCTCGGCGAAATGGACCCGCACGAGCTCTGGGAGACCACCATGGACCCGGAGACCCGCACCCTCCGCCGCATCACCCTAGGCGACGCCATCGAAGCCGACGAGGTATTCACCGTCCTCATGGGCGAGGATGTGGAACCGCGCCGCGAGTGGATCGAGCAGAACGCGAAATACGTCGTGAATCTGGATATTTAATCAGTGTGGAGTGTGGAGTTTGGAGAGTGGAGTTATGGTATCCGCTTCGCGGATGATTTGATAACACCATATTTTCTGACTCTCCCTGTGTGAAAGGCAAGAATATTGGGACATCGTCTCCTTCAAATATCAATCGTCGCGCAGCGACACCTTAACTCCACACTCCACTCTCCAAACTCCAAACTATTAAAACTCCACCCTATAAAACTCCAATAACGGGAGGAACTGAACTTGGCACATAAAAGAGACTACAAGCCTGAGGACATTGCGTTCCCAAATCAGGCCATTACCGAATCCGAGCTGGTGGGCGAAATGCAGACCAGCTATATCGACT
Organism: uncultured Eubacteriales bacterium; assembly: GCA_900319695.1. Lineage (GTDB taxonomy): Bacteria > Bacillota > Clostridia > Oscillospirales > Oscillospiraceae > Limivicinus. The sequence continues at coordinate 16,036 of ONPN01000031.1, read as the reverse complement.
ACGCCATGTCGGTCATTGTCGGCAGAGCCCTGCCGGACGTGCGCGACGGCCTCAAGCCCGTGCACCGGCGTATTCTCTATACGCTCTATGAGGACGGCCTGACCGCCGACAAGCCGTTTAAAAAGTCCGCGACCTGCGTGGGCGACGTGCTGGGCCGCTACCATCCCCACGGCGACGCCTCCGTCTACGACGCGATGGTGAGACTGGCGCAGAGCTTTTCGATGCGCATGATGCTCATCGACGGCCACGGCAACTTCGGCTCCGTGGACGGCGATCCCCCGGCCGCCTACCGCTACACCGAGGCGAGACTGTCAAAAATCTCCAACGAGATGCTGCGCGACATCGACAAGGAGACCGTCGACTGGGACCCCAACTTTGACGAGACCCGCAAGGAGCCCCGCGTCCTTCCCTCCAAGTTCCCGAACCTGCTGGTCAACGGCTCCTCGGGCATTGCGGTCGGCATGGCGACGAACATCCCGCCCCACAACCTCACCGAGGTCATCAACGCCTGTGTCTGCGTGCTGGATAATCCCGACGCGACGCTCGCCGATCTGATGCAGCACATCACCGGCCCGGACTTCCCCACAAGGGGCATCATCATGGGCCGCAGCGGCATCCGCCAGGCGTACCTCACCGGCCGCGGCAAGATCATCGTCCGCGCCCGCGCCGAGTTTGAGGAGTTCGGCCAGAACCGCACCCGCATCATTGTCACGGAGCTGCCCTACCAGGTCAACAAGCGCCAACTCATCAAGAACATTGCCGACCAGGTCCACGACAAGCGGCTCGAGGGTATCTCCGACCTGCGCGACGAGACCGACCGCAACGGCATGCGCATGGTCATCGAGCTGAAACGGGACGCCAATCCCCAGGTGGTGCTCAACCGCCTCTTCGCCCAGACCGCCATGCAGACCAGCTTTTCAATCAACATGCTGGCCCTCGTCAACAACCAGAGCCAGCCGAAGATCCTCTCCCTGCGCCACATCCTGGACGAATACCTCACGTTCCAGGAGGAGATCATCGTCCGCCGGACGAAGTTCGACCTCCGCAAGGCTCAGGAGCGCGCCCATCTGCTGGAGGGCCTGCTCATCGCCCAGGACAACATCGACGAGGTCATTCACATCATCCGCACCTCCTACGACGACGCCAAGCAGCGCCTCATGCAGCGCTTCGGCCTTGACGACGTGCAGGCCCAGGCCATCTGCGACATGCGCCTGATCGCCCTGCAGGGTCTCAACCGCGAGAAGCTGGAGAACGAATACAAGGAGCTGGAGGAGCGCATCGCCTACTTCCAGGAGCTGCTGGCCGACCCCGAAAAGGTCAAGGCCGTGCTGAAGGACGAGCTCATCGCCCTGCGCGACAAGTACGGCGACGAACGCCTCACCGAGATTCAGGACGTGGCCGATGAGATCGACATTGAGGATCTCATCGAGAAAGAGGAGTGCGTCTTTACCCTGACCCACGGCGGCTACATCAAGCGCACCCCGGTCTCGGAGTACCGCGCCCAGGGCCGCGGCGGCAAGGGCATCCGCGCCATGGCCACCAAGGAGGAGGACTATGTGGAGACGGTCTTCACGGCCTCAACCCATGACTATATCCTCTTCTTCACCTCCAAGGGCCGTGCCTTCATCAAGAAGGGCTACCACATCCCCGAGGCGGGACGCAGCGCCAAGGGCACCAATATCGTGAACATCATCCCCGTGGAGAACGGCGAGAATCCGGAGAAGGTCAGCGCCATGATCCGCGGCCGCGGCATGGAGGAGGAGAGCTATCTCTTCTTCGTTACACGCAACGGCACGGTCAAGCGCATCGAACAGACCGCCCTCAGAAACATCCGCTCCAACGGCATCCGCGCCATCACCCTCGACGAGGGGGACGAGCTGATTTCCGTCCTCTCCACCAACGGACATGAGAATATCTTCATCGCCACCAAGAACGGCATGGCCGTCTGCTTTGAGGAATCCGACGTGCGCGCGATGGGACGTGTGGCCGTCGGCGTGCGCGGCATCAGACTCCGCGACGGCGACTTCGTCATCGGCGCCGGCTCTTCGGAGCAGGGCGGCGAGGTGCTGACCGTCACCGAAAAAGGCTACGGCAAGCGCACCGATCTCAGCGAGTACGCAGTCCACGGCCGCGGCGGCCTCGGTATCAAAAACTACAACTGCACCGACAAGACCGGCCTCATTGCGGACGTGAAGCTCGTCACCGGGGATGAGGATCTGCTCGTCATCACGGACGACGGCACCATCATCCGCATGGCGGTGGATCACATTTCCCTTCTTTCCCGCGCCACTCAGGGCGTGCGCCTCATGCGCCTCATTGAGGGCAGCCGCGTCATCTCCATCGAGTGCACGGACAAGAATCCGGCGGAAGAGAACGCCGAGCCGGTCGAGACGGACGAGAGCGAAGAATAAGTTTAGAGAGTGGAGTTATGGAGCGCCTTCGGCGAAGAGTATAATTCGTCCGCGAAGCGGACACCTCAACTCCACACTTCACACTCCAAACTCCACACTGATTCAAGGGGGTACGCCGCATGAACGCCAAAACACGGACAAAAGCAGATAAGCTGCGCGAGCGGCGCAGCCTCTGCTGGGCTTTTCTGGTGATCTCCGCGTTTTTCCTCTATATGTTGCCAAAGGAATTGCTGATGGATACGCTGGCGTTTTTGCAAACGCGCGGCCTTGAGCACGGCCTGCAAATCCTTTGGGTGAGAAGCCGGGGGCAGGTGATCGGGCTGGCCATTTTTGCGGGGCTGGCTTTGCTGAACCTGAGCTGCCTGCTTGGCATCCCGTCACTGACTTTCCGCATTGCGCGTGAGAAAGAGAAAACCCCAGCCAATATACCGCCACAGCCAAGCGTCACCGAAAAAGGAGGCGTCCCGATGAGAAACAACAAGAAAAACCAGCAGCCGCTCACCAAGGGTACCGCGACGATTATATGGGTCATTGTTGCGGCCATCATGGCCTTTGCCATAGCCAACAACGGGGCCGAGGATGCAATCATCCCCGCGGTCGCGACCATGATAATCGTCACGGCCATCCTGATTATCACCACCGTGGCCAACAAAATGACGGCAAACAAAAACGGCGCGAAGAAACAGACGGTCGAGCTCAACCGGCCCTTCCCCACCCCGAAGACCGGAAAGCAGACCGCCGCGATCCTCCGCCACAGCGACGAGACCGAGGAGGCCATCACCTGCCAGCACCTGACGGGCAAGGAAAAGTACATCCAGCAGCTTGACAGCTACCTCAAGGCCGGCCTCATCGACAAGGCTGAGTATAAGATTATGAAGGAGCGCTACTGCGAGCTCGAGATCCCGGAGGACTACCATTGACCTATGCCTCCCTTTGGAAAAGGGAGGTGCCCCAGTGCACACACTGGGGCGGAGGGATCGGGTTCAATCGCCGCGCAGCGGCACCATATTATGAAGTACGACAGCACACAAATAAAACATGCGCGTGATCTGCGAAAGAATATGACGCCAGAAGAGCGAAAGCTCTGGTATGAGTTTCTGCGGACTTACCCACTGAGAATCATGCGTCAGCGTCCGATTGATCATTATATCGTCGATTTCTACTGCGCAGCGGCGAAGCTCGTTATCGAACTGGACGGCTCTCAGCATTTTGAACCAGAAGGTTCAAAATATGACAGAGAGCGAGATCATGTGCTCTCAACTTACGGAATAAAGGTTTTACGGATTCCAAATAATGAGGTAAACAAAAACTTTTACGGCGTCTGTGAGTATATTGATCTTGAGCTTCAGAAGCGCACGGGGGATGGCGCAGGAACTGGGTTCGATTCCTCAGTCAGCTTCGCTGACAGCTCCCTTTTCGAAAGGGAGCCTATAAGGAAGAGGATTGGAATGAAAACAGTCGAAATCTATACCGACGGCGCTTGCAGCGGAAACCCCGGGCCGGGAGGCTGGGGGGCGATTCTGCGTTATAACGGCGCCGAGAAATGCCTCTCCGGCGGGGAGGCCATGACCACCAACAACCGCATGGAGCTCACCGCTGTGATCCAGGCGCTTCTGGCCCTTAAGGAGAGCTGTGCGGTCGAGCTGTACTCCGATTCCAAGTACGTCATCGACGCGCTGGAAAAGGGCTGGGCCTGGGGCTGGCGCAAGAAGGGCTGGGTCAAGTCCGACAAAAAGCCCGCCCTCAACCCCGACCTCTGGGCAACGCTTTTAGACCTGACGCGCCAGCATGAGATGCGCTACCACTGGGTCAAGGGCCACGCCGACAACGAGTTCAACAACCGCTGCGACAAGATGGCGGTTGAAGAGCGGGAGAAATTTGCGTAAACGCCTCCCCTGAAAGGGGAGGTGCCCCAGTGCGCACACTGGGGCGGAGGGGTTAACCCCTCAGTCAGCCTGACGGCTGACAGCTCCCCTTTCAGGGGAGCCATATTTTGATTTGGGTGATCCCATGACAAACAACATCAACTACAAAGCCTCGCCCCTGAAGATTTTCGCGCAGTACCTCGCGCGGCATCGGGGGCTTTTTGCGCTGGATATGGGCTGCTCGGTCGCGGTCGCTTTGATCGACCTGATCTTCCCCTACGTCTCGCGCCTGTCCATGTACCGCCTCCTGCCAGATAAGCTTTACGGCGCGTTCTTTTCGGTCATGGCTTTGATGGCGGCGGCCTATGTACTCAAGGCGGCGCTCATGTATGCGATCACGGTTTACGGCCACCGACTCGGCGTGCTGACCGAATCCGACATGCGCCGCGATATTTTCGAGCACATGCAGAGCCTGAGCTTTTCTTATTACGATCACCACCGCACCGGCGTCCTGATGAGCCACATCACCTCCGACCTCTTCGACGTGACGGAGCTTGCCCACCATGGGCCTGAAAATCTGCTGATCTGCGGTCTGACCTTTTTCGGCTCCATGATCGTGATGCTCACGATCAACTGGCGCCTCGCCCTAGCTCTGGCTGTGGTGCTCGGCCTTACGCTGTGGTTCACCATCGCCCAGCGCGTGCGCATGAAAAAAGCCAATCTTGAGGTCAAGCGCAAGACAGGCGAGATCTACGCCGCCATCGAGTCGTCGATCTCCGGCATCCGCACGGCAAAGGCCTTTGCCAACGAGGAGAAGGAGAGCGAGAAGTTTGACGCGGCCAACGCTCTCTTCCGCGGCGCGAAGGTCGAGTACTACCGCGCCATGGCCGGGTTTATGAGCGGCATGGAGTTTTCCTCCGGCATCGCGCAGGTGGTGGTCATCGCGGTCGGCGGCCTGCTCATCATGGGCGGCAGCATGGACTATGTGGATCTCATCACCTTCTCCCTGTACATCTCCGTCTTCATCAACCCCATCCGCCGTCTGACGCAGTTCAGCGAAATCTACATGCAGGGCATGGCGGGCTTCACACGCTTTCTGGAAGTGATGAACACCGAACCCGCCGTCACCGACGCGCCGGATGCGAAGGAACTGGGAGACGTGCGCGGCGAGGTGGAGTACCGGGACGTGAGCTTTGCCTATTCAAACGGCGTACCGGTTTTGGAGCACATCAATCTCCGCATCGAACCGGGCCGGACCCTTGCGCTGGTCGGCCCCTCCGGCGGCGGAAAGACCACGCTGGTGAGTCTTCTCCCCCGCTTTTACGACGTGACCGGCGGCGCGGTGCTGGTGGACGGCGAGGACGTGCGTGCGGTGACGCAGGCGAGTCTCCGCCGACAGATCGGCGTTATTCAGCAGGAGGTCTTCATGTTCGCGGGCACCATCCGCGAGAACATCCGCTACGGCCGCCCGGACGCCACCGATGCGGAGATCGTGGAGGCCGCTGTCCGCGCCCAGATCCATGACGAGATCATGCAGATGCCGGACGGCTATGACTCCTACATCGGCGAGCGCGGCATCATGCTCTCCGGCGGGCAGAAGCAGCGCCTGTCGATTGCGCGGGTATTTCTCAAAAATCCGAGGGTTCTGATTCTGGACGAGGCCACCTCCGCCCTCGACACCGTGACCGAACAGCGCATCCAGGCAAGTCTCGACGAGCTGAGCCGGGGCCGCACCGGCATCATCATTGCCCACCGCCTCTCCACCGTGAGAAACGCCGACCACATCGCCGTGGTGGAAAACGAGCACATCGTCGAATACGGCACCCACGACGAGCTGATCGCAAAGGACGGCGTATACGCGAAGCTCTGCGCGGCGCAGAAGCTGTAATCGGCTTAACCCGTAGGGGCCGATGCCCTCATCGGCCCGCGGCTTTTTTAGCATACATGGTTTCGGGTCGATCAGGGGATCGACCCCTACGGATCATAAACCTACAGGAGGTAACAACATGTTGAGTTTAATGAAAGTCGGTCACCGCGACCTTGAGCGTTACTATCCTTTGATGGAGACCGATTTTGACAGCGAGGAGATGCTGTCCCGCCTCGCTATACACAAGGGGATGCTGAACGGCAGCATTGAGCTTTTGGTTCTGCGCGACACGGACAGCCTCATGGACGCGGGCTATGCGCTCCTGCTGACAAAAAACCTCTACGGCTATGTCGATCTGAAGTACATGGCCGTCATGCCCTGGTTTCGCGGCCGCGGTCTCGGCATCCAGCTCATGCGGGAGCTCAACCGCCGCTACGCCGACACCCAGGGCATCATCGCGGAGCTCACCGAGTTTCCCGACCCGGACCCCGACCGCCTGCGGAAGCTGCGCAAGTTCTTCAATCGCTTCGGTTACGAGGAGATCAAGAGCGACTATACCATCCGCGGCGTCAAAGCCAACCTCCTGGTCAAACCCATACAGGGCCGCGCCGACATCGCCCCTATCGCTCACCGCATTCTCCCGGACTTCTATTCGCGCTTCCTCTCCGCCAACGCCCTGTGGGGGATGCTGGAGATAAAAAAGAGTGAAGAGTGAAGAGTTGAGAGTGGAGTTATGGTGTGTCTTCGACACATATTTAAAAATTGTCCGCGAAGCGGACTCCACAACTCCACTCTTCACTCTCCACACTCCACTCCATTCCCCGCATAATCCAAACTTCATTCGCATAAGGTAGACTATGGAACAACTCATCAATCAAATACTCACCCACAAGGAAGCCGCCGCCCTCCCCTCTTTGGTCGAGAGCGGAGGTCTTCCCGCGCTCATTTCCGGCCTCTCGCCGGTGCACCGGGCAAACCTCGCGGCGGCGCTGTACAATCAGATACAGACCCCGCTCTTCGTGATCTGCCCGGACGACACCGCCGCGGAGAGCTTTGGACGCGATCTCGCCGCCATGCTTGGCAGAGAGATCACCGTCCTCGGTATGCGCGACTTTGTCTTCTACCCCGCCGAGGCCGTGTCACGCCCCGCCGAGCAGAAGCGTATCGCGGCGCTCTACAGGCTCGCAAAGGGCGAGAGTGAGATCACCGTTGCGTCGATCTCCGGCCTCATGCAGCGGACCTTCCCGCCGGAGCTCCTGCTCCGCGCGGCCTATGAGATCACCGACGGCGGGAACCACCCGCCAGAGGAGGTTGAGGACGCCCTGATCCGCTGCGGATATGTCCGCTGCGATCAGGTGGAGGGCCCCGGCCAGTATGCGCGGCGCGGCGGCATCCTGGACTTTTTCTCCCCCGGCGAGCTTGAGCCTGTCCGCGTGGAGTACTGGGGCGATGACATCGACTCCATGGCTCGCTTCGATGTGCAGAGCCAGCGCCGCGGGGACAGCCTCGACCGCTGCCGCATCTTGCCGGCGGTGGAGGCGCTGCCGAGTCTCGCCACCGGCGGCGCGGGCGCGGTGGCGCGGGAGATCACGCGCTTTGCTGACACTTACAGCAAACGCCGCCGCGGCGAAAACGCCCAGCAGCTCGCGGCCAACATGCGCGCCGACGCGGAAAAACTGGGCAACGGCGTCATTCTCTCCGACGCGGATCGCTATCTGCCCATCCTCTACCCGGAGGCGAGCGGTTTTGATTACATCCCCGAAAACGCGCTGGTCTTCCTCGACCAGCCGGGGCGCTGCTCCGAGCGGGGAAAGGCCTTTGAAAAGCAGCTTGCGGAGGATGTGACGGAGCTTCAGAAGCGCGCCATGCTCGCCATGACGGCGGAGGGCTTTCGGCTCTCGGCTGAAAAGCTGTTCAAGGCCCTGCCGGACTTCCCCCTCTACATGGCGGACGCCTTTACCGTGGGCCGCTCTCCCGTCCCGCCGCGCACGCTCACGAGTCTTGCCGCCAAGCAGCTCCCGAGCTACGGCGGCTCCGCCCAGGCGGCGTGCGAGGATGTGGCCGCCTACCTCAAGCAGAGCTACCGCGTCGTCGTCCTCGCCGGGGACGAGAGGCGCGCCAGGACCTTACAGGACTTCTTCAAAGACAAAGGCGTTGACGCCCTGATCGACCCGACGCTCAAGAAGCTGCCCGGGCCCGGACAGTGCCGCATCGGCGTGGGCGCGGTCTCGGCGGGCTACGAATACCCGAGCCTCAAGCTCGCGGTGCTGACCGATTCGCAGTTGGTGCGCGCCCGGGGCAAGCAGGCGAAAGCCTCCAAGAAGCTGCCGCCCAACAGAGCGCGCATCGACTCCTGCGCCGACCTCTCACCGGGGGATTTCGTGGTGCACGAAAATCACGGCATCGGCAAGTTCGCGGGCATCGTGCGCATGCAGGTGGACGGCTTCGACAAGGACTATATCAAGCTCGACTACGCGGGCGGCGATACGCTCTATGTCCCGGCGACTCAGCTCGACATGGTGACGAAGTACACCGGCGCGGGCGAGGAAAAGCCCGTGCGCCTTTCAAAGATGGGCGGCGCGGACTGGGCCAAGACCCGCAGCCGCGCGAAAGCCTCCGCCAAAGACATGGCAGAGCGCCTGATCAAGCTCTACGCCCAGCGTCAGCGCCTGCCCGGCCATGCCTTCTCGCCTGACAGTGAGTGGCAGCGGGAGTTTGAGGAAAACTTCGGCTATACCGAGACGGACGATCAGCTGAGATGCGTGGCCGAGATCAAGGCTGACATGGAGTCCTCCGTGCCCATGGACCGTCTCCTGTGCGGAGACGTGGGCTTCGGCAAGACCGAGGTCGCCCTGCGCGCCATTATGAAATGCGTGCTGGACGGCAAGCAGGCTGCAATTCTCGTGCCCACCACGGTCCTGGCCCAGCAGCACTACCAGACCGCCCTGCAAAGATTCTTCGGCTTCCCGGTGGAGATCGGGGTTTTGAGCCGTCTCGGCGCGGGCGCGCAGACGACGAAGACCCTGCGCGATCTCGAATCCGGCAAGCTCGACCTTGTGATCGGTACGCACCGGCTTTTGGGCAAGGACGTAAAGTTCAAAAACCTCGGTCTGCTGGTCGTGGACGAGGAGCAGCGCTTCGGCGTGACGCACAAGGAGCACATCAAGGAGCTGTCCAAGGGCGTGGACGTGCTGACCCTGACCGCAACGCCGATCCCCCGCACGCTCAATATGGCCATGTCCGGCATCCGCGACATGTCGAACATCGAGGAGCCGCCGGAGGACCGCCTGCCGGTCCAGACCTTCGTGCTTGAGCACGACTGGGGCGTGATCGCGGACGCGATACGGCGCGAGCTCCAGCGCGGCGGCCAGGTCTACTACCTGCACAACCGCATCGAGGACATCGAGCGCACGGCGATCAAGCTGCGCGATCTCTTGGAGGACGCCACTGTCGCTGTGGCCCATGGGCAGATGGACAAAAACATGCTGGCCCAGGTGATGGACTCGGTGGTCACGGGCCAGACCCAGGTTCTGGTATGCACCACCATCATCGAAACCGGCATAGACATTCCGAACGTCAATACACTCATCATCGAGGACGCCGACAAGCTGGGCCTCGCCCAGCTGCACCAGATCCGCGGCCGCGTCGGCCGCTCGACCAGACGGGCCAGCGCCTACCTCACCTTCCGCCGCGACAAGGTACTGACCGAGGTAGCCGAAAAGCGCCTCAACGCCATCCGCGACTTTGCAGCCTTCGGCTCCGGCATGAAGATCGCCATGCGCGATTTGGAGATCCGTGGTGCGGGCAGCCTGCTCGGCGCGGAGCAGTCCGGCCACATGGTGGACGTGGGCTATGATATGTACATGAAGCTCCTGAGCGAGGCAGTGCTTGAGGCCCGGGGCATTGAGGTCCCGCAGCGCGCGGACTGCTCCGCCGACCTCGCCGTCGCCGCCAACATCCCCGAGCGCTATATCGCCTCGGCCGAACAGCGCATGGACATCTACCGCCGCATCGCCGCTATCCGCACCGAGGAGGAGGCGGACGATCTGACCGACGAGCTCATCGACCGTTTCGGCGACACCCCGCCGGGAGTCAACGCCCTCATCCACGTCGCTCTGCTCAGGGGCGAGGCGGGTAAGGCCGGGATCACCGACATCTCCCAGAAGGCGGGCTGTCTGCGCTACACCGTCTCGGACTTTGATATGGAGAAGGTCTCCGCCCTCTACGCGCAGCCGGAGTACAAGGGACGCCTCCGCGTGGAGGCCGGGTCCAAGCCCTGTCTCAGCGTAAAGATTCAGAACAAAGCCCGCGTCATCGACGAGGCGCGGCGCTTTGTACGGGACTGGAGCGCGTAAAGAGTGGAGAGTGGAGAGTGGAGAGTGAAGAGTGAAGAGTGAAGAGTGAAGAGTGAAGTTAAGGTGTCGCTTCGCGACGACTATCATTGTCCCAAAAGAGATTCTTCAACTCCACACTCCAAACTCAACACTGTTTTAGCTTGTTTCGTTCATAAATTGGTGCTATTATAGCGCTGTTGAAATTTTCAAACCCAAGGAGATTTACTTATGAAAAAACTCATCTTCGGCCTGGTGGCCGTGCTGATCCTGTTCGGCGCTGTCATCACCTTCAATCAGCAGCCAGCGTCCAAGCCTGTGCAGAGCGCTCAGGCGTCCAACGCCGATGCGGTCGCCGCTCCCGCAGCAGAGAGCGCGCCCGCCGAGACCCCGGCCCCGCCCGAGGTTCACAGCCTTGACTACGAGGCGATCCGTGCCCTTCACCCTGCCGACGAGGCCGCTGTCACCGTTGAAGGCGAGAGCGTGAACTGGGGCGACTACGCCGACTGGATCCGCACCAACGGTATGCAGTATGAGGAATACTTCCGCCAGATGGGCGCATACTACGGTGTAGCCGCCGACTGGAAGGGCTCCATGGGAGACGGCAGCGGCATGACCTACGCCGAAGGCCTTCTGAGCGAGACCAACGACACCATCGGGAGCTTCCTCTCCATCCGCGCCTTTGCGAAGGAGAAGGGCGTGGAGCTTGACGCGGAAACCCTCGCGGAGATTTCGCCCGAGCATCTGGCCGTCGATATCGTCGGAGAGGACGCGACGCTTGAGGACCTCGCCGCCAGGCTCGAGGAGACCAGCCACATGACGGTGGACAATTACCGTTTCTACAGCGAGACGATCATGCTCTATGCCGAGCTCTTCAAGGAGCTCTACGGCGAGGGCGGCGAGAAGCTCACGGAAGAGGAGGTCATCGACACGCTGGAGGCCAAGGGCTATCTCTCCGCCGCGCACATCCTCTTTATGACCATCGACCCCATGACCGGCAAGGAACTGGACGCCGAGACCATCGCCGCCAAGCGCGAGCAGGCCGAGGCCGTCGTCAAGGAGCTGCGCGCCATTGAGGATCCGGAGGAGCTCGTCAAGCGCTTTGCCGAGCTCAAGGAGCAGTACTGTGAGGACACCGGCAAGGAGATCTACCCCGACGGCTACACCTTTACCCCCGGCACCATGGTCCAGGAGTTTGAGAGTGCGGTCAAGTCCATGGGCGATTACGAGGTGTCCGAGCCCGTCCAGACCTCTTACGGCCTGCACGTAATCATGCGTCTGCCGCTGAGCGCCGAGAGCCTCCTCTCCACCGCCACCGGCACACCCCTGAAAGCCCGCCGCAGCGTAGCCCAGGAGGGCATCACCGAGCAGCTCGACGCCTACTTCGCAGCCCATCCGGCGACTTATATTGAGGGCCTGGAGGAGCTGGACCTGACAAAGTATATCGTGGAGTAATTCCCCATAGAAGGAAAGAACCGCCCGGGCCGGGCGGTTCTTTCTTTATATGGACTATCTCAGTCCGCAGCCATAGCAGACCATCTCCACGGCGCGGAAGGCGCGGTCGTTCCAGGGATAGAGGCTGGATTCGACCCCGGCGTCGGACATGAGGTCCTGCGCGTGCTCGCCCCGGAGATCATAGCAGCGGTCGTAGACCGAGAGGATACTCTCGAGGAAAAGGTGCAGGCGCTCGTCGTCCTGCTCATCGAGCCAGCAGCCGACGGCGGAGTAGATGTCGTCGTCCGTGAGCTTCGTCTCCGCGCCCCAGTCCAGAAGCCACGCCGCGCACCGGGCCGCCCGCAGGGAACAGCCTGCCGAGCCGGGGTACACGCCCAGCACAGCCTCAAAGATCTGGTTGAGCGCCTCGTCGTGTACGGCGGGCAGATCGGGCTGAATGGGCAGGGGCTCCGGCGTCTGCACCGGCGTCGGGTCCGGCGTGGGCGCGGGGGTAGGCGCGGGAGCAGCGGTCGGTACGGGCGTCGGCGCGGGTGTGGGTTCGGGGGCCTTCTTCCCGCAGGCCGCGAGAGTGAATATCATGCACAGCGCGAGTATAGCGGCGATTCTTTTTTTCATGGCGGGCTCCTTTAAAAAGTGTGGAGAGTGGAGTTGTCGTATCCGCTTCGGGGAAAAAGAGGGGAGCTGTCGCCGGTGCGCACACCGGAGCCGAGAGAGCAAGCTCGGGTTCTGCACCGTCTTCCGGGCCTCTCATCCTTTATGACGCGCGGCAGGCTCAATAGTTCCCTTCTTTTACAGGGTAGCACTGCGGCGGGCCCTCGTCAAGAAAAACGGAAATGCTGCACAAATCCGGACTTGCGCTTCTGTGCAAATTCTATAGTCCCTCCGAAAAACATTTTCCCTCTTGCATTTTATCGCCTCCCCCGTTATACTCACAGGCGAACAAAGGATTTTTAAGCGCGGTACAGAGAGACCGGCAAGATCGTCATATCGCAGGCTGCTATTGCGCGGCCTCATTATGCTGTCTTGCCGTAATCGGCAAGATTTTTCTTTTTCCTGAGGAGGCTGCGAGATGAGACAGAAGGCCCAGCTCATGGACGAGGCGGCACTCCCGCGGGCGCTGATGCGCATCTCCCATGAGATCGTAGAGAAAAATAAGGGCGCGGACAATATCGTGCTTGTCGGTATCCGTCGGCGCGGCGGGCCGATCGCCGAACGTATCCGCGACAACATCCGCCGCATCGAGAGCGCGGAGGTCCCCGTCGGCAGTATCGACATCCGCTTTTACCGGGACGATCTCAGCCACGAAAACGAGCTGCCCGCCGTCCGCCGGACGGAGCTGCCCTTCGACGTGACCGGGCGCGACGTGGTACTGGTGGACGACGTGATCTACACCGGGCGCACGGTGCGCGCCGCGATCGAGGCGGTTTTCTCCTGCGGCCGTCCGCGCACCATACAGCTCGCCGTGCTGGTCGACCGCGGCCACCGCGAGCTTCCCATCCGTCCCGATTATGTGGGCAAAAATGTCCCAAGCTCCCGCACGGAGCTCATCGAGGTTCGCCTTCCCGAGTTTGACGGAGAGACCGGCGTTTGGCTCATGGAGCTATAGTGTGAAGAGTGGAGAGTGAAGAGTGAAGTTAATGTATCCCCTTCGGGGGATGATTATAATCGCCGCAAAGCGACACCAAAACTCCACTCTCCGCTCTAACACTCCGCTCACGTTTGCATTTCGGCATACGCCGATTGCGATAGATTTCAATTAAAAAACTACAGAGAGAGGGAAATTGAATGAACAACAAAAAAACCATCGACGGCCCCGTGTATGACGCGCGGGCGCTCGGCACCTCCAGGATGATCGTCCTGGGACTGCAGCACATGTTCGCCATGTTCGGCGCGACCGTGCTGGTTCCGGCCCTGACCGGTCTGGACGTTGCGACGACCCTGCTGTTTGCGGGTCTCGGCACGCTCCTGTTCCACTTCCTGACCAAGAAAAAGGTCCCGGCCTTCCTGGGCTCCTCCTTCGCCTTCATCCCCGGCTACGCTGCCATCGCCCCCAACGGCGAGGCTGATCTGCTTGTCTACGCCTGCTTCGGCGTGGCCTGCGTCGGCATCATGTACGCGATCCTCTCAGCGTTGTTCAAGGTCTACGGCATCAAGAAGGTCATGCGCTTCTTCCCGCCCATTGTCACCGGCCCCATCATCATCGCCATCGGCCTGAACCTGAGCTCCTCCGCCATCAACAACTGCTCCTCCAACTGGCTGATCGCCATCGTCGCCATCGTCGTCGTCATCGGCGCAAACATGTACGGCAAGGGCATGATCAAGATCATCCCGATCCTGCTGGGCGTCGTGGTGTCCTACCTCTTCGCCGTGATCGTCGACCCCGCCGCCCGCGCGAACGTGGCCTCCGCCGTGGCCTCCGCCAAGTGGTTTGGCCTGCCCATCTACTGGAACCGCACGGTCTTCGGCCTGCTGGGCTCCGGCAAGATCGACGGTGCGCTGCTGACCTCCGCCATCCTCACCATCGTACCCCTGTCCCTCGCCACAATGGTCGAGCATATCGGCGACGTCTGCGCCATCTCCTCCACCTGCGAGCAGAACTACCTCGTCGACCCCGGTCTGCACCGCACCCTCCTGGGAGACGGCCTGGCTACCTCTCTTGCGGCCCTCTTCGGCGCCCCGGCAAACACCACTTACGGTGAGAACACCGGTGTTCTGGCCCTGAGCAAGGTCTATGACCCCCGTGTCATCCGCCTCGCCGCTGTCTTCGCGATCATCTTCTCCTTCTGCCCGAAGTTTGCGGCCCTCGTCTCCGCCATGCCCGGCGCGACCATCGGCGGCGTGAGCCTCATCCTCTACGGTATGATCTCCGCGGTCGGCGTGCGCAACGTCGTGGAGAACAAGGTCGACTTCACCAACACCCGCAACGTCATCATCGCCGCCCTGATCCTGGTGCTCGCCATCGGCATCAACTACGCGGGCTCCATCCAGATCGGCATCGTCTCCCTCTCCGGTCTCGCCGTGGCCTCCATTGTTGGCATCCTGCTCAACGCGATCCTCCCCGGCAAGGACTACGAGTTCGGCGTCGACGCCCAGGGCGACACCGCCGTCAACTTCAAGGTGTAATCTGCAATCGAAAACCCGCACCGTCGCCGCCGTAATCGGCGGTGACGGTGCGGCCTGATACCCCCAGAGAGGAAAGGCAAAAATCGCCCCGGATCGTTGCGATCCGGGGCGATTTTTGATTCTGTTCAATTACAGCTGCTTCTGGGCGTTGATCTTGACGCCGGGGCCCATGGTGGAGGCGGTGACGCAGGAGCGGATGTACTGGCCCTTCGCAGCGGCGGGCTTGGCCTTGATGACGGCCGCAACCAGCGCAGCGTAGTTCTCGTACAGCTTCTCAGCGCCGAAGCTGACCTTGCCGATGGGGCAGTGGATGATGTTGGTCTTGTCCAGACGGTACTCAACCTTACCGGCCTTGGCTTCCTTGACGGCCTGGGAGACGTTCGGGGTGACGGTGCCGGCCTTGGGGGAGGGCATGAGACCCTTCGGGCCGAGGATCTTACCGAGACGGCCGACAGTGCCCATCATCTTGGGGTTGGCGATAACGGTGTCGAACTCGAACCAGTTCTCCTTCTGGATCTTCTCAACGTACTCCATGCCGCCGGCATAGTCGGCGCCGGCCGCGAGGGCCTCGTCCACCGATGGCGCCGCGGACCTGCTGGTCGGCGTGACGGCCGTCAACACCGAGCTTGAGGTGCAGCTCGACGGTCTCGTCGAACTTGGCCTTGCTGGCCTGGCAGACCAGGTTCAGCGCGTCCATGGGGTCATACAGATTCTGTTTATCAATGAGCTTTGCGCTCTCTTTATAATTTTTACCTCTAAACAATTTGTTTTCCTCCTAAAAATGTGGTTGAGTCGGATTTTTTCTTACTGCTTCCGAGGAAGCGGTCATCCTCCCACGTATTCGATCAGTCGCCGACGATGACGCCCATGGAGCGGCAGGTGCCTGCGATCATGCTGATGGCGGAGTCGATGTCCGTGCAGTTGAGGTCGGGCATTTTCTGCTCGGCGATCTTGCGGACGTCTTCCTTGCTGATGGTCGCGACC